>JBIKWU010000092.1:0-13895 GCA_044356115.1 Burkholderiaceae bacterium | reverse complement strand
TCAAGGCCCTGCGCAGGAACGACCCGATCGTGCCCAAGCAGACCTCCTATGCGCGCGTGCTCTCGGGCGAGATCGCCATCCTGCTCGACTACGACTTCAACGCCTACCGCGCGAAGTACAAGGACAACGCCAAGGTCGAGTTCGTGATCCCGGCCGAGGGCACGGTGGTGGTGCCCTACGTGATGAGCCTGGTGGCCAAGGGGCCCAACGCGGCCAACGGCCAGAAGGCGCTCGAGTTCATCCTGTCCGACGAGGGCCAGGCGATCTGGGCCAATGCCTTCCTGCGGCCGGTGCGCGCATCGGCCATCTCCAAGGAGGCGCAGGCCCGCTTCCTGCCGGCCAGCGAATACGCCCGTGCCAAGGCGGTCGACTACGCGAAGATGGCCACCGTGCAGAAGGCCTTCTCCGAGCGCTACCTGAAAGAGGTGCAGTGAGCCGGCGCCTGCTCGCGCTGTGCCTCGCGCCGGCGGCGGCGCTGTTCTTCGCCTTCTGGCTGCTGCCCATGGCGTGGCTGGTGGCGCTGCCGGCCGGCAAGGGCTGGGCCACCTACGTCGCGGTGCTCACCAGCGCCCGCTACGCGACCAGCCTGGCCAACACCGTGCTGCTGTCGCTCGCGGTCACCGCGGCCACCCTCGTCCTGGGTGCCGCGGTGGGCCTGTATCTGGCGCGCACGCCCTTTCGCGGGCGGCGCGCGCTGCTGTCGGTGCTGAGCCTGCCGCTGTCGTTCCCCGGCGTGATCGTGGGCTTCTTCATGATCCTGCTCGGCGGCCGGCAGGGCGCCGTGGCGCAGGCGGCCGAGGCGCTCACCGGTGAGCGCGTCACCTTCGCCTACGGCCTCACCGGCCTGTTCCTTGCCTACCTCTACTTCTCGCTGCCCCGGGCCATCGCCAGCTACACCGCGGCGGCGCAGGCCATGGACCTGCAGCTCGAGGAGGCCGCGCGCTCGCTCGGCGCCTCGCGCTGGCGCATCCTGCGCGATGTCTGGGTGCCGGCGCTCACGCCCACCACCGTGGCCTGCGGGGCGATCGTGTTCGCCACCGCCATGGGCGCCTTCGGCACGGCCTTCACCCTGGCCAGCAAGTTCGAGGTGCTGCCGATCACCATCTACAACGAGTTCACCAACTACGCCAACTTCGCGCTGGCCGCCTCGCTGTCGATCGCGCTGGGGCTGATGACCTGGCTGGTGCTGTTCCTGGCCCGCCGGCTGGCCGGCCCGGCCATGGGCGCGGGCGCCTGAACCGGGCATCACACCGCACCATGGCCGCCACCCGTCGTTCTCCTCTGCTGCTGTCGCTCACCGTGCTGGTGACGGTGTTCACCGTGGCGCCGATGCTGCTGTCGGTCACCGCCGGCCTGGTCGGCAACTACAGCACCGGCCTGCGCAGCGGCCTCACGCTGCGCTGGCTGGGCGAGGTCTGGGAAGGCTACGGCGACACGGTGTGGCGCTCGCTGCTGCTGGCCGCATGCTGCGTGGTCGGCACCCTGCTGGCTGGCGTGCCCTGCGCCTACGCGATGGCGCGCAGCCGCTCGCGCGCGATGCGCCTGTTCGAGGAGCTGATCACCCTGCCCGTGGCGGTGCCGGGTCTGGCCACGGCGCTCGCGCTCATCCTCGCCTACGGGCAGCTGCGCGGCTTTCGCGGCAGCTTCGCCTTCATCCTGGTGGGACATCTGGTGTTCACCCTGCCCTTCATGGTGCGCACCGTGGCCGCCGCCTTCGCGCGGCCCGAACTGCGCGCGCTCGAGGAGGCCGCCCGCTCGCTGGGCGCGAGCTTCATGCAGCGCTTCCTGGGCGTGCTGGTGCCGGCGGTGATGCCCTCCATCGTCGCCGGCAGCCTGATGGTGTTCACGCTCTCGGTGGGCGAGTTCAATCTCACCTGGATGCTGCACACGCCGCTCACCCGCACGTTGCCGGTGGGCCTGGCCGACAGCTACGCCTCCATGCGGCTGGAGATCGGCTCGGCCTACACGCTGGTGTTCTTCATCGTCATCCTGCCGGTGCTGTGGGGTCTGCAGTGGCTGGGTACGCTCTTCGAGAGGCGCCATGGTCGCCATGAATGATGCTGCCGCGAGCAGCCTGCCGGTCTCGGTCAGCGACTGCGCCAAGACCTATCCCGACGGCACCCGCGCGCTCAGGCCCACCTCGCTGCAGGTGGCGCCGGGCGAGGTGCTGGCCCTGCTCGGCCCCTCGGGCTGCGGCAAGACCACGCTGCTGCGCCTGATCGCCGGCCTCGAGAGCCCCGATGCCGGCGGCCGCGTGCGCTTCGGCGACGAGGACGTCACCGCGCTGCCGATCGAACGGCGCGGCGTGGGCATGGTGTTCCAGCACTACGCGCTGTTCCCGCAGATGACCGTGGCCGCCAACATCGGCTACGGGCTGCGCATCCGTCAGGTGCCCGAGGCGCAACGTCGCCAGCGGGTGGGCGAGCTGATCGACCTCGTGCGCCTGCAGGGCCTCGAGCACAAGCGCCCGGGCGAGCTCTCGGGCGGGCAGCGCCAGCGGGTGGCGCTCGCGCGCGCCGTGGCCATCCGGCCGCGCGTGCTGCTGCTCGATGAACCGCTCACCGCGCTCGACGCCAAGCTCAAGGTGCAGCTGCGCGAGGAGCTGGCCGAGCTGCTGCGCCGCCTGCGCATCACCACCGTGCACGTCACCCATGACCAGCAGGAAGCGCTGGCCATCGCCGACCGGCTCGCCATCATGCGGGCCGGCCAGATCGTGGGCGTGGGTGACGGCGAGGCCCTCTACCGTGATCCCGGCCACCCCTTCCTCGCCGAATTCCTCGGGCGGGTCAACCGTCTGCCGCGTGACGCCCAGGCGCAGGCCGATGCGCAGATCCACCTTGCCGACGCGCGCTGGCCCTGCCCGCCGGCGCTGCAGGGCTGCGTGGCCGTGCTGGTGCGGCCCGAAGACCTGCGGCTGGGCGAGCCGGGCGCCGACGCGGCCACGCTGCGGGTGAGCCGCCGGGTCTTCCTGGGCGAGCGGGTCCAGCTGCACCTGGCCGGTGCGACGGTGCCGCTGATCGCCGAGGTCGACCGCGACAGCCCGGCCCGGGTGGACGACACCGTGGGCGTGCGCGTGGACCCCGCCCGCTTCATGCCCTGGTTCGACGACGCCGGATCCTCCTGAAAGTCCTCTCCATGACCCTGATCGCGCAGTTCTCCGACCCTCACATCCGCGAGCCTGGGCGCGTCGCCTATGGCCGGGTCGACACCGCCGCCTTCCTGCGGCGCGCGGTGCGCAGCCTGCAGGCGCTGCCGCAGCGGCCCGATGCGCTGCTGATCACCGGTGATCTGGTCGACTTCGGTCGCCCGGCCGAGTACCGGCATCTGGCGGAACTGCTCGCGCCGCTCGACATGCCGGTGTACCTGCTCGCCGGCAACCACGATGACCCGGCGACGCTGCGGGCGAGCTTCCCGGCGCACGGCTATCTGGCGCAACCGGTGGCCGGACGCCACCTGCAGTACTCGGTGCGCATCGGGAGCCTGCGGCTGGTGGCGCTGGACACCACCGTGCCACGCGCCGGCCACGGCGAACTCTGCGACGAGCGCCTGGCCTGGCTGGAGGCCGAGCTCGCCGCCTGCGCCCACGAGACCGTGATCGTGGCCATGCACCATCCGCCCTTTGCCACGCTGATCGGCCACATGGACGCCCAGGGGCTGCGCCGCGGTGGCGAGCGCCTGCGCGAGCTCATCGCGCGCCATCCCAATGTCGAGCGCATCGTGTGCGGCCACCTGCACCGCGCGATCGACGTGCGCTTTGCCGGCACGATCGCCAGCACCTGCCCGGCGCCCGCGCACCAGGTGTGCCTCGATCTGTCGCCGCAGGCCGCCTCGGCCTTCACGATGGAGCCTCCCGGTTTCCGGCTGCATGCCTGGACGCCCGAGGCCGGTCTGGTCACGCACCTGGTCGCGATCGGGGAGTTCGACGGCCCGCACCCCTTCCATGAACCGGGCGGGGCGCTGATCGACTGAGCCGGCGCGGGTCTTGGCGCGGCAAGGCCGCGCCGGCGGCGGGCGAGCCCGCCACCACGGTCAGTGATCGAAGCTCGCGTACTGGCGCGGATCGAACCAGTCGAGGCGCCGCGCGTCGAAGCGCTGCTCGGGCGTGAGCACCGGCGCTTCGCCCACCTCCACCGCGGCCTCGAAGGTGAGCTCGACCAGGATGCCATTGGGGTCGTGCAGGAAGATCTGCCACAGCCCGATCGAGGGCAGCACATTGCCGCGCCAGGCCACGCCGGCGGCCTCGATGCGCTCGCGGGTCTCGTGAAAGCCGCGGGCCAGGAAGGACAGGTGATGCACCGCCCCGCCGCCGATCGGCACCTCGCCATCGGGCGTGCGCGCATCGGGGCCCGCGAACACATGCAGGATGGCCTCGCCGCCCGGCTGGCGCGAGCGCAGCCAGAAGCCCTCCACGTCGACATCGGAGTGGGGCCGGCGGGGGTCCACCGCCATGCCCAGCAACCGGGTGTAGAAGCGGCGCATGCGCGCCGGTGCCGCGGTGCGCACCGCGGCGTGGTAGAGCCGATGGATCACGAGGCGTCTCCGGCGGGGTCGAGACCGGCCAGCGCGCCCGACACGCGGGCCACCGCCGCGGTGTCCTCGGGGCCCAGGCCACGGGCCACCGCCGACAGGAACATCGGCACCACCGCCGCGAACACCGGGGTGGGACAGCCCGCCTCGGTGGCAAACTCGGTGATGGCCTTGAGGTCCTTGCGCCACAGCTCCAGCGGCATCGTGCGCACCGGCAGGTAGCTGTCGGCCACCAGCATCTCGCCACGCGCGGCGAGCGAGCGCGAATAGGCCGCCCCGTCGGTCATCATGGCCAGCACCTGGGCCGGGTCGAGGCCCGCCTTGCGCGCCAGCGCGAAGGCCTCGCCGGCGGCCGCGGTGTGGATGGCCACCATCAGGTTGGCCACGAACTTCATGCGGGTGCCGTTGCCGAAGGGCCCCAGCAGGTGCGGCGCGCGCGAGAAGGCGTTGAACACCGGCAGGCAGCGGGCATAGGCCGTCTCGCTGCCGCTGGCGTAGACCACCACATCGCGCACCGCCGCCTGGTTGCCCGATCCCGACAACGGCGCGTCGAGCATCTCGATGCCCGCGGCCTGCAGACGCGCCTGCGCCGCGAGCTTGTCGCGCAGCCCGAAGGTGCTGGTCTCGGCCAGTACACGCGCCGCGCCCGGCCGGGCGACCAGCGCCTCGACCACCGATTCGAGCGCCGCCACCGAGGGCAGCGAGGTAAGCACCACCGGGCAGACGGCGGCCACCTCGGCGGCCGAGCCGGCGGCCTGCCCGCCGAGCGCCACCAGACTGGCCATGGCGCGGGCATCGACGTCATGGCCGAGCACCCGGTAGCCGGCCGCCACCAGATGGCGGACCATGGCGCTGCCCATGATGCCCACGCCGATCACGCCCACCGGCTCGGGCGGCGCGCCCTGCGGGGCCGGCGCCCCCTGCTGCGCAGCGCTCATGCTCAGGCCCTGCCGCGGCTGGACCAGTACACCGGCATCTCGGTGCCATCGCGGCCACCCCAGCCGGCCTGGCTGGCCTCGTCGTAGACGCCCAGGGCGCGCTCGGCCAGCGGCAGCGCCATGCCCAGGCGCTTGGCCTCGGCCACCATGGTGCGAAGGTCCTTGCGCATGGAATCGCAATCGAAGGTGGCCGAACCCGAGGCGTTGGTCTTCATCGCCTTGGCCACCGCCGCGCCACGGGCCTTGAGCACATTGGCCCCGCCCGAGGAATCGGCGAAGAGCTCCACCAGCCAGTCCTCGTCCAGGCCGAGATGGCGACACAGCGCCCAGGCCTCGCCCAGCGCCTGCCAGTAGACCGTCAGCGGCAGGTTGATCGCCAGCTTGGCGCTGGCGCCCGCGCCCACCGGGCCGACCCGGTCGGCGCGCCGGCACAGTTGCGCGAGCAGCGGCTGCGCGCGCTCGACCGCGGCCTCGTCGCCGCCGATCAGGCCGATCAGCTTGCCCTGCAGCGCCGGGCCCACCGTGCCCCCCACCGGGCACTCGACGAACTGCGCGCCGCGGGCCAGCACCCGCTCGGCGAGGGCGACCTCGGTGTGCGGCTGCACCGTGCTCATCTCGATGAACAGGCACCCACCCACCTCGCCGGCCAGCAGGCCCTCGGGCCCGCTGTAGACCGCGTCGATCGCGGCCGCGTCGGTGAGGATGGTGATGATCACCTCGACCTGCGAGGCCAGCGCCGCCGGCGAGCCGGCCGCCTGCGCGCCCGCCTCGAGCAGTGGCGCCATGCGCGCGGGGTGACGGTTCCAGACGGTCACCTCGTGCCCCGTGTCGATCAGCCGCCGGGCGATCGCCGCGCCCATCCGGCCGAGTCCGGCCACACCGATTTTCATGTTCGCTCCTGGTTGAAGGGGGATTGAGCGGGTCAGACCTGAAGTCCGTAGACCCGTGCCGCGGCCAGCCGCAGCACCTCGTCCTGCTCGTGCGCGGACAGCCCGGCGATGCAGCGCCGGAAGGTGGCCACCAGCGTGGCGTAGTCGGTCCAGAGCGACTCGATCGGGAAGTTGCTGCCGAACAGGCAGCGCTGGGGTCCGAAGACTTCCAGGGTGCGCTCGATGACCGGTCGCCAGGCGGCCTCGTCGCAGGCGCGCAGGAAGGTGCCCAGGCCCGAGAGCTTGGTGACCACGTTCGGGCAGGCCGCCAGGGCACGCAGGCCGCCGAGCCATTGCGCCCAGCCGGCCTCGCTGCGGTCCTCGAGCATGCCGGCGTGGATGAGCACGAAGCGCAGCTCCGGAAAGTCCTGCGCCAGGCGCAGCGCGACCGGCATCTGGCTCGTGAAGACCTGCAGCTCGAAGGCGAGGCCGCGCCGGCTGACCGCGCGCAGGCCGCGTCGCCAGGCCGGGTCATCGGCGAGGTCAGGTCGCGCGGCAAAGCGCCAGGCCGGGTTGGCATGCCAGTGCAGTTGCTGTCGGATCGCCCGCAGACGGCCACCGCCCACCGCGATCTCGCGCTCGAGCACCGCATCGATGTCATCGGCCATGAGGTCGGCATAGCCGGTGATGGCCTGCGGCCAACCGGTGCGCCGTGCAAGCGATGCCACCCAGTCGACCTCATCGACCTCCGCGCCCGGGGCCACGTTCACCTGCACGAACACCGACTGCACCACACCCTGCGGACGGGCATCGGCGAGGAAGTCCTCGATGAGGTAGTCGCGGCGCAGCGGCTGGTAGGCGCCGAAGATGCGCGGCACCTCGGGGCCCTGCAGCCAGGGCGTGTGCGACAGGCGCCAGACATGGTGGTGGGCGTCGATGATCGCGGGCCCGCCGGCGGCCGGCGGGCCGGCCTCATGCGCCGCGCTCATGGCCGCGCGCCCATGAGGCGCTCGAAGAAGCCGTCGGCCTCGAGCGCGGCCACCGGCTCGAGATCGACCACCGCCTCGGGCGGCACCTCGCGCTCGAGGGCGCCGAGCCGGTGCAGCACCTGCGCGGCGTTGCGCAGGCCCTCGACGCTCGGAAACATCATGCCGCCCATGAGCCGGGCGAACAGCACCCAGGTCTGGCGCAGGATCTGCTCGTCGGGCTCGCCGGTGTGCTGGCGCAGCACCCCGATGCCGAAGGCCGCATCGGTGCGAAAGCGCCAGACGCCTTCGCAGAAGGCCTGCACGTAGCGGCGCACCAGGCCGGGATCGCGCGCGGCCAGCCGGCGGGTGGTGACCGCGCAGCTGTTCTGGAAGGCGACATCGAGCCGCCCGAGATCCTCGATGAGGGTCCAGCCGCGGCGCGCCGCCTGGAAGGGCTCGGGCGCATGCATGATCGCGACGTCGACCTTCGCCGGATCGAGCAGCAGCTCCAGGCGCGGCGCGCTGGTGCCCACCACCACGATCTGCGCGTCGCGGCCGATCTCCCAGCCCCAGCGATCAAAGGCCATGCGGATGGTGCACTCGTCGGCATCGTTGCGCGCGGTGACACCCCAGCGCAGCCCGCGCAGCGACTCGCGCCCCGTCAGGCCCAGCCGCGCCGAGACCTGCTGCGCGCTGCGGCCGATCGCCGAGGCGATGACCACGGCATCGCCGCCGTGCCGGGCATTGGCCAGCAGCACCTCGGGGCCCACGGAGTTGATGAAGTCGACCTGCCCGGCCTGCAGCGCGGCCAGCGCGGCCGGATGTCCCGGGCAGGCCACCAGCTCGGGCTGCAGACCGGCCGCGCGAAACGCGCCCGACTCGAGCGCCGAGAACACCGGCGAAAGCCCCGCGCCGCGATGCGCCACGCCGATCCGGATGGTATCCATGCTCCGCCCTCCTCCCGATCTCACTTGAGTCCGCTCAGGCCGAAGCCGCGGTTGACCAGCCGCTGCAGGACCGCGAACAGCAGGAACACCGGCAGCGTGGCCAGCACCGCGATCGCCATCTGCTCGGTGGGCGGATTGCCGTAGTCTTCGCCGAACTGCACCAGCCCCAGCGGGAAGGTGCGAAAGGCATCCACCGACACCACCGTGAGCGGCCACAGGAACTGGTCCCAGCTGTCGCGAAACGAGAAGATCGCCAGCACCGCCAGCGAGGGGATGCACTGCGGCAGCACGATGCGCAGCAGGATGGTGGGCTCGCTCGCGCCGTCGATGCGCGCGGCCTCGAGGTAGTCAGCCGGGATCGAGAGCATCGACTGGCGCATCAGGAACACCCCGAAGGCGTCGATCAGCAGCGGCCCGACCAGCCCGGGGTAGCTGTTCATCCAGCCGAAGTGATGGATGACCAGGAAGGTGGGCACCAGCGTGACTTCCATGGGCAGCATGAGCGTGCTGAGGATGAGCAGCAGCACGAGCTTGTCGCCCGGGAAGCGGAAGCGCGCCAGCCCGTAGCCGGCCAGCGTGCAGAACACCACGTTGCCGAGCATGACCACCACCGATACCACGCCGCTGTTCAGGAAGTACGTGGGAAACGCCGCGCGCGAGAGCGCGTTGGGGTAGTTCTCGGGGTGCCACACCGAGGGGATCCACTCGGTGGTGAGCTGGAACATCTTCTCGCCCGCCTGGAACGAGGTAGTGAGCATCCAGAGGATGGGCAGCACGAAGAGGAAGGTGAGACTGGCGAGCAGCACCAGCCCGATCACCGGCCGCGCCTTGCGCCACCAGACCGGGGGGCCGCGCCGTCGGCGGGGCGCGCCGCGGGCCGCTGCCGCGGGGGTGGCCATCAGTAGATCCTCTCGCGGTGCATGAACATCTTCATCTGGAACAGCGTGAACACCAGCATCACCGCGAACAGCACCACCGAGATGGCGGCCGCCTGGCCCATCTTCATGTACGAGAACGCGGTCTCGTAGATGAGCATGGACAGCACCCGCGTGGCATTGCCCGGTCCGCCTCCGGTGATGATGTAGGGCATGAGGAAGATGCGCGCCGACAGCAGGGCCGAGACCACCACCACGAAGAAGATCGTGGGTGCGAGCAGCGGCAGGGTCACGTGGATGAAGCGGCGGACCGGGCCCGCGCCGTCGAGTTCGGCCGCCTCGTAGTAGTCCGACGGCAGGGCGAGCAGCGCCGCGAGGAACACCACCATGAAGTAAGGCGCGAAGCGCCAGACCGTGACCACCGTGATGGCCGGCAGCGCGGTGTACTCGTTGGTGAGCCAGTCGATGCGGCCGGCCCCCAGCACCGAGAGCATCTGGTTGACCAGCCCGTAGGGATGCAGCAGGAAGCGCCAGACCAGGCAGACCGCGATGATCGGCATCAGGTTGGTGAGGAACATCGTGGTCATGCAGGCCCGCGCGCCGGGGATGCCGGTGTGGATCGCCAGCGCGAGCGCCAGCCCCACCACGGTGATCAGCGCGGTGGAACCCACGATGTAGAGCAGGGTGTTGACCATCGCCTGCCGGAAGATCGGGTCGACCAGCAGGGTGCGGTAGTTGTCGAGCCCCACCCAGCGGGGCTCGGAGACCATGTCGTAGGACTCGAAGCTGAGTTCGAAGGCCCACAGGATGGGGCCGTACTTGAACACCGCCATGAACAGCAGCGTGGGCAGCACGAAGCCGAGGCCCCAGAGCTGGATGCGCCGCTGGAACGACGGCGTCCAGCGCCGACGCCCGCGCGGCGCCGCCATGGCGGCGAGGCTGCTCACGCCTTCTTCAGCGCCGCCGAGGCGCGGTCGACCTCGGCGGCCGCGTCATTGAGCGCGGCCTGCGGATCGGCGCCGCTCAGCACCACCCGCTGCACCGCCCGGTGCATGGCGTCGGCCAGTTCGTTGTAGACCGGCGTGCGCGGCAGGTAGACCCCCACGTCCTTGGCCTCGAGGATGGACCCGATGCCAGGGAAGTACTTCACGTTGGGGTTGTCGATCCAGCCGCTCTTGCGGGCCAGCGGGAAGGGCTGGGTGTCGTTCCAGCAGTCGGCGAGGTCGGACATGATGAACTTGTACATGTCGTGCAGGACCTCCTGCTTGGCCGGCGAGGTCTTGGCATTGACCACCAGGTTGAAGCCGTAGGTGGTGGAGATGCCCTTGTCGTTGCCGATGCCCGGGTAGCGCACCGGCCGGAAGTAGCCCTCGGTGGCCATCGGCTCGTTCTGCGACCGGATCGCCACCAGCGGCAGCGGGTGGCTCCAGAACATCGAGCAGCGTTCCTTGAGCCAGTCCATGGCCGGCAGGGGGTTGGTGGCGATGGACTCGGCCGGATCCTCGGCGCCGTACTGGCGGGCGAGCGAGGCGCGCAAGGTCATGGCGCGCACGCCCGCGGCGTTGTTGACCACGCACTTGCCCTTGTCGTCGAACCACCGGCCACCGGACATGACCAGGATGGGATTGAACTGGATCATGGTCCACTGCGCCGCGTGCATCGCGAACTTGAAGCCCTGGCGCCGGAACTTGCTGCCATCCTTGATGGTCAGTCGCCGCGCGACCTCGCCGAACTGGTCCCAGGTACGCGGCGCGTCCTTGTCGGGATCGAGGCCCACCTCCCGGAAGTGGCGGGTGTTGATGTAGTTGCAGAAGCCGTAGAACCACAGCGGGTAGCCGTAGACCTTGCCGTTGCTGACCGCGCCCTGCACGAAGGCCGGCGCGAAGTCGTCGACGAAGGCCTTGTAGTCGCTGTAGCCCAGCTTGTTCACGTCGAGCGGCGCGAGCAGATTCTTGGACATCCAGGTGGGCATGAACCAGTCCTGGCTGACGAAGCCGTCCGGCGCGGTGCCGGTGGCAAAGCCCACGCTGATCTTCTTGCCGAGGTCGCCGAAGGTGAACCACTGGAAGTCCACCTTCACGTTCGGGTTCTTCTCCTGGTAGAGCTTCACCCGCTTCTGGATCCAGGGCCGCTGCTGCGGGTTCTCGAAGGTCCAGAAGCTGATCTGCACCGGCGCCTTGCCCTGCGCGAACACCCGGCCGGGCGCGGCGCCCGCCGCCAGCGCGCCCAGCCCGGCGGTGCCGGCGCCCTGGATCACGCGACGGCGACCGCCATCGCGCAGCGTGATGTCCTTGTCCTGTTCCATTGCCGTCTCCTGTGGTTGTGGTCTTCGATCCGCAGGGTGCCTGCGCGGCACCCGAACCCGGGCCGCGCCCGGCTCAGTTCATCATCACCCGGGCGAGGTCCTCCGGGATGTGTTCCATGGGCCGGGCGCTGACCCGGATCAGGTACTCGGGGGTCTGGCCCAGCGCACCCTCGCTCCAGGGCGTCTCGAGGCCGTGCTCGATGAACCAGCCCAGGTGCTGCGCGAAGGCCACCGCGCTGCGTCCCGCGGGCAGGCGGGCCTGCTCGTAGGCGCGCAAGGCCTGCGCCGGGCTCTGGCCCTGGCCGGCGCAGGCCTCGAGGCTGTCGACCAGCGCGCCGGCATCCTGGGCGGCCTTGAGCACGCCGATGCCGACATGCGGGCGCGCCACGAAGGCCGCATCACCGAGCAGGGCCACCGCGCCGACCGCGATCCGGGTGGAGCAGACATCGTAGATCGGCTGGAAGAGATGCTGCTCGGCGCGCAGCACGATTTCGGCAAACTGCGCCGGCAGGCGCGCCTGCGCGTCGCGCCGCAGACGCTCGATGTGCTCGGGCCGCACCAGCGGCGGCGGGATGGAATACGCATGCTCGGTGCCACTGGCATCGGTCAGCAGGTCGCGCAGCCCCGCCTCGCTGGTGTGGCGGTACCAGAGGTAGCTGTAGCGGCGGCGCCCGGGGTCGGCCGACTCGTCGGGCCCGAGCATGGGATAACCGATCAGCTGGCCATCCCCCGGGAACACGAAGGAGTACAGGCCCACGATGCGGTCGCGGAACTCGCTGGAGAGCAGCGCCTCGTTCATGACGCCGCGGCAGGCAACATAGCCGGCATAGCGGGGCTGGATCTCGGGGGCGATCTCCTGGCGCACGCGGGAGCGGAAGCCGTCGGCGCCGACGATCAGGTCAGCGGCTACCCGCTCGCCGTCGGCGAACACCGCCACCGGACGCGGCGCCGACCGGTCGATGCCCACGAGCTCGCGGCCGAGGTGATAGCGCCCGGCCGGAAAGGCCTCGTGCAGCCGCCGGTAGACGAAGCTCCACGCGGTGAGGTACTGCGGGTGCGCGTAGCGGGCGACCACCGCGCCGCTGCGGTCATAGGCCACGCGGCCATCGACATCGATGCCGCGCGTGGGCGCGGCCACCCCGGCGCGCTGCATCAGGCGGCCGAGTTCCTCGTGGCCGGCGATGCCGGCGCCGCGCGACTCGAGGGTGGCGGCGACCTTCTCGTAGATGTCGACCTCCCAGCCCCGCGCACGCAGCATGTTGCCGGCGAACAGGCCGCCGACCGAGCCGCCGATGATCACGGCCTTCATGGGGGCAGCCGCAACGGCGGCACTCGGAATGGCAGGACTCGACGCATCGGCCGAGTATAGGGAGCGCCCTCCCCTCAGTCCTAGTGATGAAAACTGATAGGTGGCATCATTTTTTCCGATGCCTTGGCGAGCCTCGGCGCGGGGCCGGCCCGAGAGCGAGCAGCGCCTTGCGCACGGTCTCCACCATGAGCACGGCAGGCAGGGTCAGTGGCCGCTCGGGGGCGTGGATTTCGACGATTTCCGAAACCAGCTCGGGCCGCAGCACCGGGTTGACCAGATAGCGCTCGCCGCCAAGCTCGTCGATGACCGCCATGCGCGGCACCAGGGTGGACCAGTCGGACAGCTCGAGCGCCTTCATGGTGGCGCTCAGCCCGTCGATCTCCATCACGCGGCTCACCCGGATCTCGCCCGACTTGATGTGCCGGTCGAGCAGGCGGCGGATGGAGTTTCGCCGAGAGGGCAGGATCAGCTTGAGATCGGGGATCTCGGTGAGGCGGTAGCCGCGCCCGGGCTCGAGCCCGCGCCGCGGGCCCGAGACCAGCCACACCGGGTCGGGGAAGATGGGCTGGATCAGCAGCCGGGACTGCGCGGTGGGCGGGTTGCACACCGCCAGATCGAGGCTGCCCTCGAGCACCAGATCGGCCAGCGAACCGCTGGTGGACTCGAACAGCTTGAGCTCGACGTCGGGGTAGTGCGACTCGTAGTCGGCCAGGATGCGCGACAACGGTCCGCGGCAGATCGAGGGCATCAGCCCCACGCGCACCTCCCCGACCACCCGCTCGGTGAAGTCGCGCATCTCCTGGCGGGCGGCATCAAGCTGACGCAGCAGGCCGGTGGCCAGCTTGTAGAAGTGACGGGCGGCCGGTGTGGGCCGCACGCCCTGCGCGGACCGATCGAAGAGCTGCAGCGCGAGCTCGGTCTCGAGCTGGCGCAGCTGCGCCGAGAGCGCGGGCTGGACGATGCTCAGCCGCTCCGAGGCGCGACTGATGCTGCCCTCCTCGAAGAGCGCGACGAAGTACTGGATCTTGCGCAGGTCTAGCGCCACGGCGGCAGGCAGGGGTCGGCGATCGCCCGATTCTGCCCGAAGCGCCACGGCGAGCCTGCGCAAGCCGGCTGCGATAGCGCCATGCCAGCATGGCCGGGAGCCGATCGCCGGG
>JBIKWU010000395.1:0-4041 GCA_044356115.1 Burkholderiaceae bacterium | reverse complement strand
ACCCAAAATGGCGAAGCCAAGGCTGTCCTGCAGGACGTCGCCTCCTTCGAGGAGACACAGGAAACACTGGCCTTGCTGAAAATTCTTGCCCTGGGCAATCAGGATACGGCCGCCGGGAAGGTCAAACCGGTGGGCGACGTCGTTGCCCGCCTCCGCACCAAGCGAGCCCCAGTCTGATGGCAGGCATGTCGGGCAGGTTCGACGTCCTGCTCACCGAGGGTGCGGAGCAGGATCTGGAGGCTATCCACGACTACATTGCCGAATTCGACTGTGTGGCCAACGCAAACCATGTGTTGGATGAGTTGATGGGCGTTGTGGAGAGTCTGTCGAAATTCTCGGAACGCGGTAGCTATCCGAAGGAGCTTGTCGGCCTTGGGATCAAGGAATACCGACAGACCTTCTTCAAGCCGTATCGCGTGATCTACCGTGTCACAGGAAGCAAAGTCATCATCTATCTGATCGCTGATGGCCGCCGTGACATTCAGACCGTGCTTGCTCGCCGCCTGCTGGGCGCTTGACCCGCAACAACGCACGTGACTGGTCATAAGTTCGGGAGGCGACCCGAACGTTCTACAAACGATCCACATGGCAGATAATCGATACGAGGACGACATCGCAACGTCGCAGAAGCGGGCGAAGGATGCACTCCATGACGAGAAAGCTCGATGAAGTGATCGCCGCGCCGCCGGCGGCACAACAGCGCGGAGGCGGGGCGAGTGCGATGGAGTTGATCACGCTGAACGATCTGCGCCACGCTGCCCAGCAGACCCGGGAGCATCTGGCGGCCACGCCGGGCGACGGGCAGGACACGAGTGCTGTCCGAGAGAATTTTTATTCCCAAGCCTCGCCCGACGTGCTGGCGGCACTGCAAGCGATCGCAGAAAGTCAGGGGCGCGAGCTCCAGAGCGTGCTCGATAACGCCCTGCGCGACTACATCGACCGCCAACAAAAAGACGGCCCCCGCCGCCACGTGATGGCATCGTTCGCGCCCAGCCAGCATGAGTTCGACGAGCTCTACCGCGAACTCGCCAGGTAAGCCGTACCGCGCGGCTACTTGAACCTGGTCATCAAGGGCTCGTCTCTCGGTCACGCATCAAACATCGCCCCACCTCCAACTACGCCATCCATTCGGTCCACGACCAGGCGCTCCTACCTCCGGTCAGAATCGCCGGAGGGTTGCGGCGGCCTATTGGCGAGCGATGAAGGTCCAGGGATCGATCAACTCGATGCCGCAGCCCTCATAGTCGCTCGTGTTTCGGGTTGCCACGGTGGCCTTGTGCGCGCGGGCAATCGAGGCGATCTGGCAGTCAAACTGGCTTATCGGACGGCCCGCGGCGCGACGCGCGGCGGCGATGGTAGCGTAGGCACGCGCCGCGGCCCGGTCAAACGTCAGGATGCGATCGCCAAAGTCTTCGTCCAGCAAGCCGTCGATCGCCGCGGCGAGCGTGTCGCGACGCTTGCCCGTGGGCAGTGTCGCAACACCGTGCCGAAGCTCTGCTTCGCCGACCGTGGTGAAATAGACCTTCGTGCCGTCCTGCGCCGCCAACCATCGCTCGACCTGTTTTGCCGGCTGTGGCCGCAAGAGCTCGGAAAGAACATTGGTGTCGAGGATGATCATCGCGACTGGCGGCCGAGTTGGAGTGGCTCGCGCATCGGTTCGCGCGTGGGTAGCTCGAGGTCGGCTCGTGCACTCGGCGCAACCCGGGCGCGGATCGCGGCGGCCAGGTCACGTGGCGAGGCGGTGTCGCTCACGACCCGACGCAGGATGTCACGCGCCTCCTCCTCCATCGAACGGCCGTGTTCGGCGGCGCGCACACGCAGGCGCTGCTTGATGTCGTCATCGAGGTTGCGGATGGTAATGCTGGCCATGACGGAGCATCCGGTTCTGGGAACAGGATGCATTGTAATCGATGATTGCAATGCCATCAATGATGCCGATTGCCTGCTATCCCAAAAATCGTCTGGATCCTGCACGCCTGCAAATTTGATGAGGCGAACGCATCAGTGGGCGGCGGCGACAGGGATAGCCCCACCACTAGTTGCGCCATCCACGCAGGTTAGGGGTAATCTGCTCTTGGGAGGAGACTGATGAGCATCATCGAGTCGCTGGCAACGTGGATCGACACCATCGGGCCGCGCCTGCGCTTGCGCTCCGCCCTCACATCAGACCGCTTCAACTCTCGCCCTGATGTTCGCTACGCAAGTTTTCCCGAGTGCATAGTCCGATATCGCGTGTCCGGCAATGGCCCACGGACGCTGGTACTTGCGACAGATCCTCCGGTTACCGTCGAGCAGTACGACCGATTGATCGGACTGCTGGAAAACGACTTCCGCGTGGTTGTCTTTGAAATCCCAGGATTCGGCTTTTCCTTGCCCCGGTCGGGCTTTTGCTTCGATTTCATCAAGCTCAACGATGTGGTGGCGAGATTCCTGCAGCGGCTCGACTTCGGCCCATATATCCTGGCGTTCCCTTGTGTGGCCGCCTACGGTGCTATCGATATCGCCGAGCGCTTTCCGAATCTCGTCAGTCACCTTGTGCTGATTCAGGCGCCATCTTGGGCTGAGCAAATCAAATGGAAACATGGACGAGACAGGAGCGGGGTACTTTCAAGACCCTTGGCAGGGCAGGTCGTGCTGCAAGCGCTCAAACGCAAGAGCGCCCCACGCTGGTTTGATGCTGCCGTCGGGAATCGCGACATGCTCGCCGACTTCGTCGAAACGACGGATCGGGCGCTGCGTGCAGGCGCATGTTTCTGTCTGGCGTCTGCATTTCAGCGCTATCTGACAGATACGCCACCGCGGCTCGCAGCAATCGAACAGCCATCCCTCATTTTTTGGGGTGAGGCTGACAAATCGCATCGTCGCACGGACAAGGCTTCGAGCAGAATGTACTGCCCCGATGCCGAGGAGGTATTTGTGGCACACGCGGGGCACTTCCCCGAGCTTGAACAACCCGAATTGTTTGCTCAGAAGATCAGGCAGTGGCTTGGCAATCTGGGCTGCCGCCGGTTCTATTGACACTGACTTAGGCTCGTTGAGCCATCTCGAACTCGATCGGACTGACGTACCCCAGCATCGAGTGTCTGCGCACCGGGTTGTAGAAGCGTTCGATGTGGTCGAACACATCTGCCCGGACTTCTTCCCGGCTCCGGTACACTTTGCGGGCCACGCGCTCGGTCTGACCTGCTCCCGCTTCTTTGCGCCATCAGTTACTTGAGGGAACGGCTCCGGATTGCAGGGAATCGTGATGTTGCCGGAATTCATTCGGGGTGCGGTACCCCAGGCTGAAATGCGGTCTGATCTGGTTGTAGTGGAGGCGCCATTGCTCGATGATCACCCGCGCCTCGGTCCTGTTACGGAACCACTCCAGGTCCAGGCATTCGTCGCGCAGTCGCCCGTTGAAGCTCTCGTCGGTACCGTTTTGCCACGGCTTGCCAGGGTCGATGTGGGCCACTTGCAACCCGGATTCGACGATCCACTCGAGGATCTTCCTGCTGACGAACTCCGGTCCGTTGTCGCAGCGAAGGATACGCGGTGCGCCGCGCACGCTGATCAGCTTGGCAAGCACATCGATCACCCGCTTGGAGCGGATACTGGCCGCGACATCGATCGCCAAGCACTCCCGGGTGAACTCGTCGATCACCGTAAGGCACTTCAGTTGCTGGCCCTCGGCGCAGATGTCAAACACGAAGTCGTAGGCCCAGACGCTGTTGGGGCCAGTCGCAGGCAAGGGGCGCGGCCGTGATGTCGCCAGGCGCCGTCGTGGCCGCTTCAGGGGTACTTGCAGTCCCGCAAGCTTCCAGAGCCTCTGAACGCGCTTGGCACTCATCGACAGCCCTTCGCGTCGAAGGAAGATTCGGATCCGGCGATACCCGTAGCGCGGGTACTGCCGAGCGATCCGGTGCATGGCCTGCAGCGCGGGAGCGTCGCGCAGGGGAAGCTGCCTCTGGTAGCGCAGAGTCGAACGTGCGTAGCCGATAAGCTCGCAGGCACGGCGCTTGGAATGCCCTCGCGAAATCGCGAAGTAGACCTGGTCGCGCA
>JBIKWU010000091.1:0-13933 GCA_044356115.1 Burkholderiaceae bacterium | reverse complement strand
TCCACGATGCCGGGCGCAGCGGGCCGACCCCCGAGAGTCGGCCCGGCAGCACGGTGCCTGCCGCCGCCACGCTCAGCCGCCGGCGACCTGATTGGCGCGTGCGATCAGTTCATCGGCGGCGCGCTCGGGCGTCCACTTGTCGTTGACCACGCGGCTCATCGCCTTGGCCCAGACGTTCTCGTTGTTGAGGATGGTGAACTTCCAGTTGCGGGTGAACGGGAAGGTGCCGGTGCCGGCGCGGAACTGGTCGCTGACCGCCTTGCGGTGCTTGTCTTCCTTGGTCCAGAACTCGCGGTCTGCCGCCGCCTTCGTGACCGGATACCAGCGACCGAGCGCGCCCTCGGTGTACGGCGTGAGGTTGGCCTCCTCCATCATGAAGGCGAGGAACTCGCGTGCCCGCTTCTCGTTCTTGGCGCCGGCGAAGGCCACTGCCAGCTTGACAGCGGCCAGGTAGGTGGCCGGCTTGCCGTCGGGCTTGTTGGGCCACTGCGCGGTGGCGATCAGCTCCTCGTAGTTGCGCTTGGCCTGCGCGCGCTGCTCGGCGTTGAGGGTGGCGTTGTTCATGTCGTCGAGCCACTTGGCCGCGATCGAGATCGTGGCGTTGTGGGTCATCAGCGTGGTCTTGTTGTGGAAGGCGACGTTGTTGTCGGGATCCTTCCAGCTGATCGACGAGGGCGGCGTGCAGCCCTTGGCCATGATGTCGGTGTAGTCCTTGAGCGCGGCGATCAGGCCGGCGCGATTCTTCGCTTCGCCCAGCGTGACCTTGCCGTTGTCGTCGACGACCTGGACGTTGTAGGCCAGCATGAACTGGTGGAAGCTGAAGAAGGAGTCCGTGCCGTCCACGCCCATGGGGTGGCCGATCGCGAAGCTGCGCTTGCCGGTCTTCTGGCGATGCGCGGGCTGGACCTTGTCGCACCAGAAGCTCCAGTACTCCTTCCAGCCCTTCGGGATGTCCTCGGGCTTGAAGCCGGCCTCGGCCAGCATGTCGATCCAGTACTGGATGTGCATGGTCTGCTGGTAGACCGGCACCGCGTAGTAGGCCTTCTTGCCTCCCGGGCCGGGCAGCAGCGCCGTGGACAGCGTGTTGGGCAGGAACTTGTCCTTCATGGGGGCGAGCACTGCCGAGAGATCGAGCAGCTTGCCCTCGCTGGCCCACTTGCCGGCGACCTGGAAGTCGAAGGTGAGGCCGAAGGCCACGTCCGGGGGCGAGCGCGAGTCGAGCGCCGCGACGGTCTTGGGAATGACGTCCTGTACCGGGTAGAGCGAGAGTTCGACCTTCACGCCGGTCTTCTGCTCGAAGCGGTAGATCATGGTGTCGAGCGCCCGGTCTTCAGCCGGATAGAAGCCCTTGGTGAACCAGACCACGAGCTTTTCCTGGGCGACGGCGGTGCCGGCGACGAGCGCGAGGGCCGAGGCGGCGAGCGCGCCGGCGAGTGCTTTCCTGAGCATGTCTCCTCCTGGGGTGGCGGACCCGGTCTGCGCCGGGCGTGCCGCGGAGTGTGTGCGGGCCGACGCGGCGAGTCAATCGCCCGCGCCGGCCTCAGGGCCTTCAGGCCGGGCTGCCGTCGCGCAGCGGGTAGTCGATGTAGCCGGCCGGGCCGCGGCTGTAGAAGGTGGCCCGGTCATAGGGGGTGAGCGCGGCGCCCTCGCGCAGGCGGGTCGGCAGGTCGGGGTTGGAGATGTACAGGCGCCCGAACGCGATCGCGTCGGCCTCGCCGGCCTCGACCATGGCGGCCGCGCTGTCGCCGCGGAAGTTGCCGGCGGCGATCAGGGTGCCCCGCCAGGCGGGGCGGAACAGCCGGGCCGCCGAGGGCACGTTCTGATGGTCGACCTCGGCCTGACCCGCGCCGCTGGCCCGCGGCTCGATCAGGTGGAGATACGCCAGGCCCATGCGGTCGAGCTCGCCGATGAGGTGGCTGTAGAGCGGCATGGGATCGTCCTCGCCGCTGTCGTTGGCCACGCCGAAGGGCGACAGCCGGATGCCCACGCGGTCCGCGCCCCACACCCGCGCCACCGCCTCGGTGACCTCCAGGCTGAGCCGGCAGCGCGCCGCCACCGAGCCGCCGTAGGCATCGGTGCGCTGGTTGGTGCGCGACTGCAGGAACTGCTCGAGCAGGTAGCCGTTGGCCGAGTGGATCTCCACGCCGTCGAAGCCGGCCTGCTTCGCGTTGCGCGCGGCCTGCGCATAGCTCTCGATCAGCGCCGGGATCTCGGCGAGCTCGAGCGCGCGCGGCACGGGGAAGGGCTCGCGGGTGAACTGCGCGGTGGTGCACTGGCCCTTGGCGGCGATGGCCGAGGGGGCCACCGGCAGCCCGCCACCGGGCTGGTGCGAGGGGTGCGAGAGCCGGCCCATGTGCCACAGCTGCAGGAAGACCTTGCCGCCCTTGTCGTGGATGGCCCGGGTGATGCCCGCCCAGCCGGCGATCTGCGCGTCGGTGTGGATGCCCGGCGTGGTGGGCGCGCCCTTGCCCTGCTGCGACACCTGCGAGGCCTCGGCGATGATCAGCCCGCCCGGGGTGGCGCGCTGGCCGTAGTAGACGGCGTTCATGGGCACCGGGGCGTTGCTCTGCGGGTCGGCGCGCATGCGGGTGAGGGGCGCCATCACCACCCGGTGGGCGAGTTGCAGGGCGCCGACGGTGAGGGGCTTGAACAGCGATTCGGTGGACATGGTCAGGATTTCCTTTCGGCCTGGCGCACCAGGGCCAGTTGTCGGGCTTGCGCCACCAGACGCCCCGTGCTGTCCCACAGGGCGCCGTCCTCGATGATGCGGCCGTCGCTGAAGTCGAGCGTGCGGAACTGCCCGAGCATCCAGCCTGGCGCGGGTCGGTGGCGCACCTGCACGGTGAGCTCCACCGTGGGCACCCAGCCGACATTGCCGATCAGCCCCATCACCGAGGGCGGGAAGGTGTCGGCAAACAGCAGGCAGGCCATCGGGTCGGGCTCCCGGCCGTCGCGAAAGCGGATCCAGCCGGTGACCTGCGCGCGGCCGGCCCGGCCCGGCACCGCTTCGTCGGGTGCCAGCCGGATGTCGAGCCGCTGCAGGATGGGCAGCATCAGGCTCTGCGCTTCGCCGGTTCGTGGTTCGCAGTCCTCGGGCGGCGGCAGTGAAGGCGGTGGCGGCACCAGCACCGGCTGGTCGGCGCCGGCGAGATCGCCCATCGCGGCCAGCACCTCGATGCGGGCCTCGCCCTGCTGCTCGAGCGTGGCCCGCGCGGTGCTCAGGGTACGCCCGGCGCGCAGTCGCCGGGTATGGATGCGGCACTCGGCATCGGGCACGCCCGGCCGCAGGTAGTGCACGGTGATGCTCAGCGGATCGGGATGGCCCGGGCAGGCCTGGCGCAGGGCGTCGGTCGCCAGCGACAGCAGGTAGCCGCCGTTGGGGTTGGTGCCGATGTTCCAGGCGGCATGCACCCGGCCGGCCCAGGTGTCTTCGCCCGTCGGCGCGGTGCGGATCTCGTCGTCGTACAGAAAGCCGGTCACGGTGCGGGCGTGCGATCAGAGCGTCGCGTCGAGGCTGGGGTTGATCAGGAACTTCTCGCCGGTGGCCTGCCTGCCGTAGACGGCGATCGCCTCCGGGCTGAGGGCGCCCGCCAGCGAGACCTCGCGGGTGTAGTGGCTGGCGAAGGTGGTGCGCAGCTCGTCGAGCACGCGCTGGCGCAGCCGCTGCGCACCCTCGAAGCCGATCTTCTGCAGGAAGGGCGTGAGCAGCCAGCCGCCGACTGCCCAGGCCATGCCGACGTTGCGGTTGATCTCGGTGGGGCCGCGGTCGAGGCCGCCGTAGATGTAGACCTGCTTGAGCACGCTCGAGCCGTAGCGGTTGTACTCCTTGGCATTGCGGCCGATGGCCGCCTCCATGGAGGTGAGGATCTGGCTGGCCAGGCGCCCGCCGCCGATCGCGTCGAAGGCGATGGTGGCGCCGGTGGCCGCGAGCGCGTCGGTGAGCCGGTCGGCGAAGTCGGCATCGCCGGCATTGACCACGTGCACCGCGCCCTGGGCCCGCAGCAGCGCCGCCTGCTCCGGCTTGCGCACGATGTTCACCAGCGGCACGCCGTCCTTCAGGCAGATGCGGTTGAGCATCTGGCCGAGGTTGGAGGCGGCGGCGGTGTGGACCAGCGCGGTATGGCCCTCGCGCCGCATCGTCTCGACCATGCCCAGCGAGGTGAGCGGGTTGACGAAGCACGAGGCGCCCTCGGCGGCGCGGGTGCCGGCCGGCAGCACCAGGCACTGCGCGGCCTTGATCGCGCGGAACTGCGCGTACATGGCGCCGCCCAGGATGGCGACGGTCTTGCCCAGCAGCGCCTGCGCGGCCGGCGAGGCGCCTGCCCCGACCACCACGCCCGCGCCCTCGTTGCCCACCGGCATCGACTGGTTCAGGCGTCCGGCCATGGCCTTCATGAGCTTCTCGGGCACGGTGGCGGTGATCACCGGACGGGCCGCGCTGCCGGCGGCGCGCACCGTGCCGATGTCGGCGGTGCCGAACAGCAGGCCCAGGTCGGAGGGGTTCATGGGCGTGGCCTGCACGCGCACCAGCACCTCGTCATCGGCGGGCTCGGGGGTGGGCACCTCGGCGAGCGAGAGCTCGAGCTCGCCGGGTCGGATCAGCGAGCGCAGCTGCAGCATGGTGCGGGGCAGGGTGTCGGTCATGCGGGTCTCCTTGGGAATGCGGATGCGGACTCAGGGGGCAGGCTCGGCGTTGGCGAGCATGCCGTCCGGTTCGAGGGCGAGCTGGCCCTGATCGACCAGCTCGCGGATGGCGGTGTCCACGGCGCGCGCCGGCTCGGCGCCAAGTTGCGCGGCGGCCTGGCCGATCACCCGCACCGCGGCGATCTCGGCCACCGCCTGTGCCAGGGGCAGCCGCTCGCGGGCGAGCAGGGTGAACTTGATCAGCGCCTTGAGGGAATTGCGCGGATTGCGCTGGTTGTCGCTGCAGAAGGCCTGCAGGCGGCCGCGCGCCCTGGCGATCGCCTGCGGCACGTCTGTGAAGGCGCGGCCGTGGCCCGGCAGGGCCAGATCGACCGGCAGGCTGGCGACGAGGTCGAGCACCGCGCCCTGCTCGGCATACCCCGATTCGCCTGCGAGCTCGGGGAACAGGATGCCGAAGCCGTTCTCCCACAGCGCATCGGCCGAGATCAGCAGCCGCGCCTCGGCGCAGTGCAGGATGAGCGAGTCGGGATCGTGACCGGGCGCGGCCAGGGCCTGCCAGCGCAGGCCGCCCATCACCAGGGTCTGGCCGGGCGCCAGGCCCTCGTGGGCGTGAAAGCGGGCGCAGTGCTGGCCGAAGTCGCGGAAGGTGAGGCGATCGGCATCCCAGCGACGCACCGCGTCGACCTGGGGCTGCGGCACCGTGATGCGCGCGCCGCTGGCGAGGGCGAGCGCGGCATTGCCGCCGCAGTGGTCGGAATGCAGGTGGGTGTTGATGATCCGCGTCAGGCGGTTCATGCCCAGCCCTTCGGCGGCCAGCAGGTGGGCGACCAGCGCGAGGGTCTGGGCCTCGTGCTTGTGATAGCCGGTGTCGACCACCGTGGCCACCCGCTCGGCACCCTCGCCGTCGAAGAACACGAACAGGTTGCTGGACAGCCAGTCGCGCTGCACGAAGCGCATGCCCGGCGGCAGCACGGGATCAGCGCCGGAAGCTGGCATCGATGTCGGCGAAGGCGGCCAGCAGCGCCCGGCTGCCGCCGTGCACCGCCTTGAACGGGCCGCGTGGCGTCATGAGCACAAGGCGCGGCATCAGCGGCATGCGAACCAGCCGGGCGCGGGTGATCTCGTGCCAGGCGTAGTCCTTGGGGAAGATCCAGTCCTGGCGGATGCCGCGCGAGTCGATGGTGGTCTTGCCGGTGAGGATGTACCAGGTGCTCGCGAGCAGCACCACCGCGGCGGCGGCCATGAGCATGAGCACCGGCCAGGCGACATCGGGGCGGGTGGCCATCACCTGCCCACCGTACACGAGGAGGCCGAGCACCGTGCTGGCGGTGGTCCAGCGCGCCCACAGGGTGTAGGCCGGGCCGGTCACCGGCGTGGCAAAGCGCTGCTCGGGCAGCTGGATGGGGGCGTTGCTCACGCCGGGGGCGTCGCTCATGCCGGGCCGCCGATCCGGCGGCCGGGCAGCGCGGCCATGACCTCGGCGCGCCGGGCCTCGCCCATCGACCCCCAGGTGGCGATCTCCTCGATGGTGCGCAGGCAGCCCACGCACCAGCCGGTGCGCGGGTCCATGCGGCACACCGACACGCAGGGGCTGGCAATGGCGCGCCGCGGCGGGCGCGAGGGCGGGGGGATGACCGAGGCCATGGGACGGGTGAGCCGGCGGCGGCTGGGGCAGGCCCGGGCGCTCAGGCGGCCTGCGCCTTCTCCTCGCGCGAGAGCTTCTTGGCGTGCAGGGCATTGCCGGCGCGCGACATCGACTTGCGGCCCAGGAAAGCGCTGATCCACTGGCCGGCGTCGACCATCTGCTCGAGGCTGATGCCGGTCTCGATGCCCAGCGCGTCGAGCAGGTAGAGCACGTCTTCGGTGGCCACGTTGCCGGTGGCGCCCTTGGCGTAGGGGCAGCCGCCCAGACCGGCGATGGAGGCGTCGAAGCGCGACACGCCCACCTGCAGGCTGGCGTACACGTTGGCGATCGCCTGGCCGTAGGTATCGTGGAAGTGCCCGGAGATCTGGTTTAGCGGGTACTCGCGCGCGGCGGCCTCGAGCACGCGCTTGACCTGCTCGGCATTGGCCACCCCGATGGTGTCGGCGATGCCGATCTCGTCGCAGCCCATGTCGCGGAAGCGCTTGACCACGTCGACCACCGAGCTCACCGGCACATCGCCCTGGTAGGGGCAGCCGAAGGCCACCGAGACCGCGGCGCGCAGGCGAAGGCCGTTCGCCTTGGCGGCGTTGGCTACCGGGGTGAAGCGGTTGATGCTTTCCTCGATGGAGCAGTTGATGTTGCGGTGGGAGAAGGCCTCGCTCGCGGCGCCGAAGATCACCACCTCGTCGGCCTTCGCGGCGAGCGCGCCCTCGAAACCCTTGATGTTGGGGGTGAGCACCGAGATGGTGACGCCGGCCGGACGCGGGATGCGGGCCATGACCTGAGCGGCGTCGGCCATCTGCGGGACCCACTTGGGCGAGACGAAGGAGGTGGCCTCGAGGTTGCCCACGCCGGCGGCCAGCAGCCGCTCGCACAGCCCCACCTTGATGTCGACCGGCACCGGCTGCTGTTCGTTCTGCAGACCGTCGCGCGGGCCGACTTCGGTGAGAAAGACGCGTTTCGGAAGGCTCATGTCGGGCTCCTGGGTGGGGGCGGTATGGGGTCAGTAGCCACGCGCGCGCTGCACGATGCCACCGATGGGAAGGCCTTGCTGCAGGCGCAGGATCTTGTCGGCCACCTGGCGTGCGCCGGGGGCGATGAGGGTCTGCGCCGCCACATGCGGTGTCAGACGGATTCTAGGGTGTTGCCGGAAAGCATGCCCTGACGGCAGGGGCTCGATGCGGAACACGTCCAGCGTGGCGCCCGCCAGTCGGCCGGCATCGAGCGCCTGCAGCAGGGCGTCGTCGTCGATCAGTTCGCCGCGCGCGACGTTGACCAGCCAGGCATCGCGCGGCAGCGCGGCGAGCGCCGCCGCGTCGATCAGGCCGCGGGTTTCCGGGGTGAGCGGGGCCATCAGCACCAGCAGATCGGCGCCTGCCAGGAAGGCCGGCCATTGCGCCGCGCCGTGCAGGCAGCGCACGCCGGGCAACTGCCGCGGCCCGCGCGCGAACCCGCTCACCGGGAAGCCCAGCGCCGCGAGTTGCGTGGCCACCGCGCCGCCGAGCGCGCCCAGCCCCACGATGCCCACCCGCAGGTCGGCGGGCGCGCGGGCCGGGAGTTCCTGCCAGCCGCCGGCGCGCTGCTGCGCCCGGTACGCGTCCTCGTGGTGGAGTCGGCGCAGCGCCTCGTGCAGGCAGTAGCGCAGCATCTGGTCGGCCATGCCGGCGTCCTCGAGCCGCACGATCGGCAGCGCCGGCGGCAGGCCGGGCAGGGCGAGCAGGTGGTCCACGCCGGCGCCCGCGGCCAGGAAGGCGGCGAGATCGGGGTGGGCGGCAAAGAAGGCTGCCGGCGGGCGCCAACCCACGCCGTAGTGGGCATGGGCTGGCTGGGCATGGGCTGGCGCGCCGGCCGCGATGGCGGGTGCGGCGCTGTCGGATGTCCAGGCCGCGATCCGCGCGCCCGGCAGGCAGGCCCGCAGGGCCTGCTGCCATTCGGCGCGGGCCTGCGGATCGGGGTGGACCACGCTCAGGCGCAGCCCCTGGCCGATGTCAGTCGTCGAGGGCGGCATAGACCATGGTGCGGAACAGCGCCCGGTACTCGTCGCGCTGCACCGGGGCCTGCACCATCATGACCGCGAACAGTTCACGGGCCGGGTCCACCCAGAAGGTGGTGCCGGCGATGCCGCCCCAGAAGTACGAGCCCACCGAGCCGGGCAGCGGTGCCACGCCGGGCTCGGTGCGCACCGCGAAGCCCAGGCCGAAGCCATGGCCCGGCGGCAGCAGCGGGCTGTCGCGGCGGATGCCGCCGAGGTGATCGGCGGTCATGAAGGCCAGGGTGTCACGCGAGACCAGACGCGCGTCGTCGAGGCGGCCGCCACCGGCCAGCATCTTCAGGAAGCGCAGGTAGTCGGGCACGGTGGAGATCAGGCCGCCGCCGCCGCTCTCGAAGCGGGGCTCGCGGCGCGGGTCGAAGAGCTTCACCGCCGCGCCGGAATCCGGGTCTTGCGCGAAGGGCTCGGCGATCCGGTGCTGCTGTGCCGGCGCGACGTGGAAGGCCGTGTCGGTCATGCCCAGCGGCTGCAGGATGCGCTCGCGCAGGAACTCGCCGAGCGATTGGCCGCTGGCGATCTCCACCAGGCGGCCGAGCAGGTCGGTGGAGCGGCTGTACTCCCACTGCGTCCCGGGCTGGTGGGCGAGCGGCAGCGCCGCCAGTCGTCGCGCCTGCTCGGCGTTGTCCTGGGTGGGCTCGTGCAGCTTGGCCGCGGCATAGCGCCGGTGGACCTCGCCGGTGCCGACGAAGTCGTAGGTGAGGCCCGAGGTGTGGCGCAGCAGGTCCTGCACGGTGATCGGGCGCTGCAAGGGCGCGAGCCGGTTGCCGTCGGGGCCCTCGATGAGCACCCGGGCCTGGGCGAACTCGGGCACGAATCGCTCCACCGGATCGACCAGCTTCAGGCGGAAGTCCTCGAGCAGCATCATGATGGCCAGCGACACGATCGGCTTGGTCATCGAGAAGATGCGAAACAGCGTGTCGTCGGCCATGGGCGCGTCGCTGCCCGGCGCCTGCACGCCGGCACGATGCGTCCAGGCCACGCGCCCGCGCCGGCCGATCGCCGCCACCGCGCCGGGCAGGCGGCCGCGATCGATCTCGGCCTGGAGGGCGCCGGCCAGGCGCTGCAGGCGGTCGGGGTTCAGGCCGGCGGCCTGCGGACTGCTCCATTCGATGTTCATGCGGGTCTCCGTGAGAGGGCCGGTTGGGGGGCCGGTTCAGCCGGCCTTCATGGCGATGAGCGCGGCGCCTTCGGCCACCTGATCGCCCACCTGGTGCAGGAGTTCGGCCACTTCGCCATCGGCCGGGGCGGCGATGGTGTGCTCCATCTTCATGGCCTCCATGACCATGAGCGGCTGGCCGCGCGAGACCTTCGTACCGGCGGCCACCAGCACCGCCACCACCTTGCCGGGCATGGGCGCGACCAGCCCGCCGACCGCATCGACATCGTCGCCCGATCGCGCCAGCACCGGGCGCCAGCCCAGGCTGATCTGGCCCTGCGGGGTGAAGAGGTGCAGCGTCTCGCCATCGGCCACCGCGCCGCAGTCGAAGGCCTCGCTGCCGGCCAGGCCGCTCAGGCGGCGTGCGGTCGGGTCCCAGCGCAGATCGGCCAGGCAGACCGCCTCGTCGCCGGCGAACACGGTGTGGCCGCCTCGGGCATAGGCCACCCGCACGGTGTGGAGCTCGGCGCCGGCCGCGAAGTGCATGGCGCGTTCCTCGCGCCCGCCCAGTCGCCAGCCCTCGCGCTGCTGCCAGGGGTCGGCGGCATCGGGGGCGGCGGCGGCATCGGCCCGCTCGCGGGCCAGGATCAGGGCCGCGCCCAGGGCCAGGTCGCGTGCCGAGGGCGTGCGCGCGCCGGGCATCAGTGCGGCGCGTTCGCGCTCGATGAGGCCGGTGTCGAGATCGGCGCCGGCGAATGAGTCACAGCGCATCAGCCGGCGCAGGAAGGCGATGTTGGTGTGCAGGCCCACCACTTCGAAGCGGGCCAGGGCCGCGTCCATGCGCGCGATCGCGCCCTCGCGATCGGGCGCCCAGGTGATCAGCTTGGCGATCATCGGGTCATAGAAGGGCGAGATGGCGTCGCCCTCGCGCACGCCGCTGTCGATGCGCACCGGCGCGGTCGCGCCCTCGGCCTCGCGGCTGAACGCGGTGGCCGCCGGCGTGCGCAGGTGGCGCAGCGTGCCGGTGGAGGGCAGGAAGCCCTTGTCGGGGTTCTCGGCATAGACCCGCACCTCGATGGCATGGCCATCGATGCGCAGCGCCTCGGCCGGGGCCGGCAGCGGCTGGCCGGCGGCCACGCGCAGCTGCCACTCCACCAGGTCCAGGCCGGTGATCATCTCGGTGACGGGATGCTCCACCTGCAGCCGGGTGTTCATCTCCATGAAGAAGAAGCGGCCGTCGGGGTCGGCAATGAACTCGACCGTGCCCGCGCCCACGTAGCCCACCGCGCGAGCCGCGGCCACCGCCGCCTCGCCCATGGCGCGACGGCGCTCGGGGCTCATGCCCGGCGCGGGGGCTTCCTCGATCACCTTCTGGTGGCGACGCTGCACCGAGCAGTCGCGCTCGAACAGCGACACGCAGTTGCCATGGCTGTCGCCGAAGACCTGGATCTCGATGTGGCGCGGCCGCGTGACGTAGCGTTCGATCAGCACCGCGTCATCGCCGAAGGCGTTCTTCGCCTCGCGCTGGCAGGAGGCGAGGTTGGCCTCGAACTCGGTGGCGGCGCGCACGATGCGCATGCCCTTGCCGCCGCCGCCGGCGCTCGCCTTGATCAGCACCGGGTAGCCGATGGCATCGGCCTGCGCGCGCAGGAAGGCCGGGTCCTGGTTGCTGCCGTGGTAGCCGGGCACCAGCGGCACGCCGGCCTTCTCCATCAGGGCCTTGGCGGCGGACTTGCTGCCCATGGCCGCGATCGCCGAGGCCGGCGGACCGATGAACACCAGTCCGGCGTCGGCCACCGCCTGGGCGAAGTCCTCGTTCTCGGACAGGAAGCCGTAGCCCGGGTGGATGGCCTGCGCGCCGGTGGCCAGCGCGATGCGGATGATCTCGTCGCCGCGCAGGTAGGACTCGCGGGCCGGCGCCGGGCCCAGGCGGAAGGCCTGGTCGCAGGCGGCCACGTGGCGCGAGCGCGCGTCGGCATCGGAATAGACGGCCACGGTGGCGATGCCCAGCCGGCGCGCGGTGGCCGCGACCCGGCAGGCGATCTCGCCGCGGTTGGCGATGAGGATTCGGGTGAACATCGCGGCTCCGTTCAGTCGTCGTCTTCAGGGGTGGCGGCCGGCGGCGGCGGAGGCACCCAGCGCGGTGGCCGCTTGGCGAAGAAGGCGTCGATGCCCTCCTGCGCGTCGTCGCTGGCGCGCACCCGCGCCAGGCGGGCCGCGGTGTCTTCGGCGATCGCGTCGTCGATCGGCTTGCCGGCGAGATCGAGGATGAGCTTCTTGCACTCGGTGAGCGCATGGGGGCTGCCCAGCACCAGATGGCCGAGGATGGCGTTGACCGTGGCGTCGAGTTCCTCGGGCGGGGCCAGTTCGTGCACGAAGCCGATGCGGTAGGCCTCGGCGGCATCGAAGACCTCGGCGGTGAGGAAGTAGCGCCGCGCGTGCGAGACGCCCATCGCCTTCATCACGAAGGGGCTGATCATGGCCGGCAGCAGCCCGAGCTTGGCCTCGGAGAGGCAGAACTTCGCGTTGTGCGAGGCCACCGCGATGTCGCAGGCGGCCACCAGGCCCATGCCGCCGGCGAAGGCCGGGCCGTGCACCCGTGCCACCGTGGGCTTGGGGCTGTCGTGGATGAGGCGCAGCAGCCGCGCCAGGCCGATCGAGTCCTCGCGCGCCTGCTCGGGCGTCATGGCGCGCGCCTTCTTCAGCCAGTTCAGGTCGGCGCCGGCGCAGAAGGCCTTGCCGCGGCCGGCCAGCACGATGGCGCGCACCGCGTCGTCTTCGATGGCGGCCGAGAAGGCGTCGGTGAGTTCGGCGATGAACACGTCGTTCATCGCGTTGCGGGTGTCGGGCCGGTTCAGCCAGATCAGGGCGATGCCCTGGGTGAACTCGGTCTGGATCATCTGGTAGCTCATGGGGTCTCCTGGGCCGGGGGCCTCAGATGCGGAACACGCCGAAGCGGGTCTCGGGGATGGGTGCGTTCAGCGCGGCCGACAGGCCCAGGCCGAGCACCGTGCGGGTGTCGGCCGGGTCGATGATGCCGTCGTCCCACAGCCGTGCGGTGGCGTAGTAGGGGTGGCCCTGCGCCTCGTACTGATCGCGGATCGGCGCCTTGAAGGCCTCTTCCTCGTCGGCGCTCCACTGGCCGCCGCGGCCCTCGATGCCGTCGCGGCGCACCGTGGCCAGCACCGAGGCGGCCTGCTCGCCGCCCATCACGCTGATGCGCGCGTTGGGCCACATCCAGAGGAAGCGCGGCGAGTAGGCCCGGCCGCACATGCCGTAGTTGCCGGCCCCGAAGCTGCCGCCGATGATCACGGTGAACTTGGGCACCTGCGCGCAGGCCACCGCGGTGACCAGCTTGGCGCCGTGCCGCGCGATGCCCTCGTTCTCGTACTTGCGGCCCACCATGAAGCCGGTGATGTTCTGCAGGAACACCAGCGGGATGCGGCGCTGGCAGCACAGCTCGATGAAGTGCGCGCCCTTGGCCGCCGACTCCGAGAACAGGATGCCGTTGTTGGCGATGATGCCCACCGGCATGCCGTGGATGTGCGCGAAGCCGGTGACCAGCGTGGCGCCGAAGCGCGCCTTGAATTCGTCGAACACCGAGCCATCGACCACCCGTGCGATCACCTCGCGCACATCCCAGGGCTTGCGCGTGTCGGTGGGAATGAGGCCGTGCAGCTCGGCGGGGTCGTAGGCCGGCGGGCGCGGCTCGCGCAGGGCGAGCGGTGCCGGCTTGCGGTGGTTGAGATGGCCGATGATGCGCCGGGCGATCGCCAGCGCGTGCGTGTCGTCGGCGGCCAGGTGGTCGGCCACGCCCGAGAGCCGCGTGTGGACGTCGCCCCCGCCCAGGTCTTCGGCGCTCACCACCTCGCCGGTGGCCGCCTTCACCAGCGGCGGGCCGCCCAGGAAGATGGTGCCCTGATTGCGCACGATGACGGTCTCGTCGCTCATGGCGGGCACATAGGCGCCGCCTGCCGTGCACGAGCCCATCACCACCGCCACCTGCGGGATGCCCATGGCGCTGAGGTTGGCCTGGTTGTAGAAGATGCGGCCGAAGTGCTCGCGGTCGGGGAAGACCTCGTCCTGGTTGGGCAGGTTGGCGCCGCCCGAATCCACCAGGTAGAGGCAGGGCAGGCGGTTCTCGCGCGCGACCTCCTGGGCCCTCAGGTGCTTCTTCACCGTGACCGGATAGTAGGTGCCGCCCTTGACCGTGGCGTCGTTGCAGACGATCAGGCACTCCACGCCGCTCACCCGGCCGATGCCGGTGATGATGCCGGCGCAGGGCGCGTCGCCGTTGTACATGCCGTGGGCGGCCATCGGCGAGAGCTCGAGGAAGGGCGTGCCGGGGTCGAGCAGCAGCTCGATGCGCTCGCGCGGCAGGCGCTTGCCGCGCGCCACGTGCCGCGCCCGGGCGGCGTCGCCGCCGCCGCGGGCCACGCGCTCGTGCTGCCGGCGCAGGTCGTCGACCAGCGCGCGCATGGCGGCGGCGTTGCGGCGG
>JBIKWU010000325.1:0-4060 GCA_044356115.1 Burkholderiaceae bacterium | reverse complement strand
CGCGAGCAACTTCTTCGAGCTCGCGGTGGCCGCGGCCATCAGCCTGTTCGGGTTCGAGTCCGGCGCCGCGCTGGCCACGGTGGTGGGCGTGCTGATCGAGGTGCCGGTGATGCTGCTGGTGGTGCGCATCGTGAATCGCAGCCGCGGCTGGTACGAGGCCGGGGCGCTATCCCGGTCGACCTAGCTGCCGGGCCAGCTCGCCCGGCAGGCTGCGCCGGCCCAGCATCACCTGCAGCACCGTGCCGGCGCGCGCCCATTCGCCATGCAGCAGGCGCTCGACCACCACCGCGCCCAGGCTTGCCCAGACCACCGGCCACAGCCAGGGCCAGAAGCGCCTCGTGACGCGCAGCCGGTTCACGGCGCCGAAATGCTCTGACAGCAGCGACTTGTTGCGCACCCCGCGGGGCGAGCCGGTGCTGGCGCCTTCGCGGTGCCGCGCCCGCGAGCGCAGGGCCACCGCAGGCAGGAAACCCGCCCGCCGCGCGCGTTCGGCCCAGTCGATCTCCTCGTAGTAGAGGAAGTAGTCCTCGTCCATGAGCCCCACCTGCTCGAGCAGCGCGCGCCCGGCATAGAGGCAGGCGCCCACGGGGTAGTCCACCGGCTCGAGCACCGGGCTGTCCTGATCGGGCCAGGTCATGCGGTGCACGCCCACCGCGAGCGCGCGTCGGTAGCGCCCGGCCAGGGCCTGCAGCTGCTCGGGCTGGTCCCATTGCATGAGCACCGATCCGATCGGCCCGCGACGCGGGTTCTGTGCCGCCGCGACCAGCACCTGGGCGAGGGCGTCAGGGGCGAGGCTGAGGTCATTGTTGAGGATCCAGAAGCCCTCGTAGCCCGCCGGCAGACCCCAGCGCACCACGGCATTGGCGCCACCGGCATAGCCGCGATTGCGCGGGAGAGTCCACAGCCAGAGGTGGCGCCAGGCGGGCGGGTGGCCGCTTGCGTCCGTGCTCGTCCGAGGGTCGGATTCCGCGGCTGGCCCGAAGCCGGTGACCGCGACGGCATCGGTCTGGGCGCGCGGGGATGTGCCGGGGAGATCGCACTCGCGCCAGCCCCACTGCCGAGTGATGTGGTCCTGGATGGCCTGCGGCGACCCGTCGCCCGAGGCGTTGTCGCACACCACCAGGTCGAAGCTCGCATCCCGCTGTTGTGCCAGACTGTCCAGACAGGCAGCGGTGTGCGCTGCTCCATTCCAATTCACCACGACGACCAGGATCACGTGAGCCTTGATGCAGAGGGATTCGCGCATGGGTGCGCCGACACAGCCTGAAGTGTTGCATCGCGCTCCGGTCCATGTCGACATGCGCTGGGCCGGGCTGCATGGCATCGGCCGCTTCGCCACCGAGGTGTTCCGGCGGATTCCGGGCGCGCGCGCGCTGCCCATTGCCGGCCCCAAGCTCTCGCCCATCGACCCCCTGGCCGGCAGCTGGGCGCTGGCGTGGCAGCGTGAAGGCTGCTTCTTCAGCCCCGGCTTCAACGCCCCGCTGTGGTCCCGACTGCCCTTCGTGTTCTGCGTGCACGACCTCACCCATCTGCGCGTGGCCAGCGAGTCCACCGCGGTGCGGCGCGCCTACTACGCCAGCGTGGTGCGCCCCGGCATCGCGCGGGCGTGGCGGGTGCTCACTGGCTCGGAGCATGCCCGCGCCGACATCCTCGACTGGTCGGGCGCGCCGCCCGAGAAGGTGGTGGTGGTGGGGCACGGGGTGTCCGACGTGTTCACCCCCAGCGGCGCGGCTGCGTCGGTGGATGGCGCCGGCTACTTCCTGCATGTGGGCAGCCGCGCCAGCCACAAGAATGTCGACGGCCTGCTGCGCGCCTTCGCCCGCAGCGGCCTGCATCGCGACTTCCTGCTGGTCATGACCGGCTCGCCCGATGCGCCCACCCTGGCCGTGGCCGAATCGCTTGGCCTGGCCGCTCGACTGCGCTTCATCGGGCCGGTGGACGATGCGGCGCTGGCCGCCTGGTATCGCGGTTGCACCGCGCTGGTCTTTCCGTCCTGGCGGGAAGGCTTCGGCCTGCCGGTGCTCGAGGCCATGGCCTGCGGCGCCGCGGTGATCACCGCCAGCACCAGTTCATTGCCCGAGGTGGTGGGGCAGGGCAACGGGCTGCTGATCGACCCCGCCGATACCGATGCGCTCGCGGCGGCGATGCAGCAGGTGGCCGAGGATGCCGCGCTGCGCGATCGCCTGCGCCGCGCGGGCCCGCCGCGGGCCGAGGGCTTTCGCTGGGATTCGGTGGCCTTGCGGGTGCGGGCCAGCCTTCCGCGCTGAGGGGCGTTGCCGTTCCTGCCCGACCTTGGCCCTGACCGGTCGTTGTAGTCCGAGAAGTCTGTTCTCGGACAATGACTTGCCAAATATCCTGTTTGCGACGATTCAGGCCAAACCGCCTGAATGCCCGCTAGCTATGGCAACTAGCTGGCTCAGCGCCATGCCAATCCGGCCGGGAAACTGTTTGCCTTGGAGACATGGCTGACTGCCGTAGACAAGAGCTACGAGGAGTCACTGCTGGCGTGCTTGCGGGAGCCCGCCGAGGCCGCCGCGTACATCGATGCCGTACTCGAGACTGGTGATCAGGCCGCGCTGCTCCTGGCGCTGCGCCAGGTGGCCAGCGCACACGGCATTGCCGAGATCGCGCGCCGAGCCGAGCTCGGCGAGAAGACCCTGTTCAAGTCATTGGCTGAGGAAGGCAACCCGACACTCGCGACGCTGACGCGCGTGCTCCACGCCGTTGGCCTGCGCTTGACCGTGACGCCTCAGCACGCCTGAAGGTTTCGTCTCGCCTGGGTTGGTCTCTGAACATCTGTCGCCCGGCGATTTGGCGCGATCTTGGGCTTGGGTAGCCCGCTGCGGCAACCATGTGGCAATTGCAGGGCCCTGAAACAACAAAGCCCATCGCGGAGGCGGGCTAAGTCATTCATTTTTTTGGCTCCCCGACCTGGGCTCGAACCAGGGCTTGACCTGCCCCGCTTTCTTGCTCCACTGCTTGCTTGAGAGAATGGCTCCGACTCACCGGCGAGGAGCCCATGAGAAAGGGCCGCTTCACCGAAGAACAGATGGTTGCGATGCTTCGCGAGGCCGACCGCACATCGGTGGTCGAGGTCGCGCGCAAGAACAAGGTCACCGAGCAGACGATCTACAGCTGGCGCCAGAAGTTCGGCACCCTGGAGCCGGCCGACGTCAAGCGGCTGCGCGAATTCGAGACCGAGAACGCCCGACTCAAGCGCATGCTGGCCGAGCGCGAGTTGGCCATCGACACGCTCAAGGAGATCGGCCGCCGAAAGTGGTGAGCTCGCAGGCGTTGCGCGACCAGGTCTACTTCGCGATTTCCCGAGGGCATTCCAAGCGCCGTGCCTGCGAGCTTATCGGCTACGCACGTTCGACTCTGCGCTACCAGAGGTAGCTTCCCCTGCGCGACGCTCCCGCGCTGCAGGCCATGCACCGGATCGCTCGGCAGTACCCGCGCTACGGGTATCGCCGAATCCGAATCTTCCTTCGACGCGAAGGGCTGTCGATGAGTACCAAGCGCGTTCACAGGCTCTGGAAGCTTGCGGGACTGCAACTACCCCTGAAGCGGCCACGACGTCGCCTGGCGACATCACGTGCCTGCGACTGGCCCCAACAGCGTCTGGGCCTACGACTTCGTGTTTGACACCTGCGCCGAGGGCCAGCAACTGAAGTGCCTTACGGTGATCGACGAGTTCACCCGGGAGTGCCTGGCGATCGATGTCGCAGCCAGTATCCGCTCCAAGCGGGTGATCGATGTGCTTGCCAAGCTGATCAGCGTGCGCGGCGCACCGCGCATCCTTCGCTGCGACAACGGACCGGAGTTCGTCAGCAGGAAGATCCTCGAGTGGATCGTCGAATCCGGGATACAGGTGGCCCACATCGACCCTGGCAAGCCGTGGCAGAACGGTACCGACGAGAGCTTCAACGGGCGACTGCGCGACGAATGCCTGGACCTCGAGTGGTTCCGTAACAGGACCGAGGCGCGGGTGATCATCGAGCAATGGCGCCTCCACTACAACCAGATCAGACCGCATTCCAGCCTGGGGTACCGCACCCCG
>JBIKWU010000323.1:0-4117 GCA_044356115.1 Burkholderiaceae bacterium | reverse complement strand
GCGGCCGGCGGTCCTGGCGGGCGTAGCCGAAGTAGGGCAGGGCGGCGGTGATGCGGCCGGCCGAGGCGCGCTTGAGCGCGTCGACGATGATCATGACCTCCATGAGGTGGTCATTGGTGGGCGCGCAGGTGGACTGCAGCACGAAGACGTCCTTGCCGCGGACGTTCTCGAGGATCTCGACCATGACCTCGCCGTCGGAGAAGCGGCCGACGGTGGCCTTGCCCAGCGGCAGGTGCAGGTGCGAGGCGACATCGGCAGCCAGCTTGGGGTTGGCGTTGCCGGTGAAGATCATCAGCCCTTCGGGCGACAAGGCTTCAGCGTTGCGGCGCGTGGCCTGCTGCATGGCGGATCCGGTGGTCTGTGGCGGAACGGCGGGGCGGAGGGGTTTGGCTGGGGAGGAAGGACTCGAACCCTCGCATGCCGGAATCAAAATCCGGTGCCTTAACCAACTTGGCGACTCCCCAACGGTTCTTTGGGGCGGCTGCCGCCGGCTGACGCCGGTTTCAACCACCCGCGCGGGAACCACCGCGCGATCGACTGCTCACTGCTGACGGAAGGCCCATTCGCACAGCGGATGCCGGCCGAGCGAGCCGGCAAGCCAGGCCAGACTGCCCGGCGCCGATTCACTCAGGGCCTGCACCACCTTCCGGCCCGACGCTGCGCTGGGTACGGGCACGAACACACAGGCACCCGAACCGCTCATGCGCACCGCCGCCGGATTGGCGCCCGCCTGCGCCGCGGCCTGCCGCAACTGCCCGAGGGCCTGCGCCACCCGGGGGTAGCGCGCCTCGACCACCGGCTGCAGGTCATTGCGGCCCTCAAGGCCCGACCACTCGCACGAAAGACTGTCGAGTTTAAGGGGTAGGGTATTCCGAGTCAATTCGGGGGCCGAGAACACGCCCGCGGTGGGCACCGCCTGGGGCGGAGCGACCACCACGAAGTGGCGCGCCGGCAGGGCGATGGGCTGCAGCGCTTCACCGATCCCGGTGGCATAGGCGTTGTGGCCGCGCACGAACACCGGCACATCGGCGCCCAGGCCCAGCGCGAGTTCGGCCAGCGCGTCGACCGGCCAGTGCAGGCCCCAGAGCCGGTTCAGGCCGAGCAGCACCGTGGCCGCATCGGAGCTGCCGCCGCCCAGGCCGCCGCCCATGGGAATGCGCTTGTCCAGGCCGATGCGCACGCCGAACCGGCTGCCGCTGGCCTGCGCGAGCCGGCGCGCGGCGCGCACGGTCAGGTCGTCGTCGGCGGGCACGCCGGGGATCTCGCGCTCGCGCGCGATGCGTCCGTCGGGCAGGCATTCCAGGTGGACGGTGTCGGCCAGGTCGATCAGCTGGAAGACCGTCTCCAGCAGGTGGTAGCCGTCGGCGCGTCGGCCGGTGACGTGCAGGAACAGGTTGAGCTTGGCCGGGGCCGGCAGGTGGCGCAGGACGCGGATCACGGCGGGCCCCCGCCGCGCCGCTCGACCGAGTCGACCAGCAGGCGCAGTTCGACCTGGCTGACCCGTCCGGTCGCGGTCGCCGCGGCGCTGTCCTCGGGCCAGCGCAGGACCAGCCGCTGCGGCCAGCCGTCGCGCCAGGCCTCGATGCTGACCCGCCAGCCGGCATCGGTGAAGCTGACCGGATCGGAGCCTGGTCCCGCGCGGGCGGTGGCCGGCGCGGCGGGCGCGCCTTGCGGGCCAGCCATCCAGCGCGACAGCTCGCCGATCGGCGCCGGCCAGCCGAAGACCCGCTGGGTGAGCTGGCCGGCGTCCGGCGCGGACAGCTGCCGGCCGTCGGCGGTGACCAGGCGTGCGCCCCGTGCGTCGAGGGTGGCCACCGCCACCGTCTGGCCCAGCGGGGTGGCGATGGTGAGTTCGCTGCCCGCGGCCGCCACGCGCAGGCTGAATCCGCCGCTCGCGCGTTGCGGGGTGTCGGCATCGGCCGGGCCGCGCCAGCTGGCCGAGAACCGGCCGGCATGGCGGGTTTCGGGGGCAGGGGGCTCGGCCACCGGCGGGGCGGGCGTGGCGCAGGCGCCCAGCAGGGCCGCGATGCCGGCGGCGGCCGCCAGCCTGGCGAGGCTAGAGCGCGACATTCAGCCGGGCCAGCGTGTCTTTCAGGGTGGCGTTGTCGGGTTCGCGCCGGCGGGCCTCGCCCCACAGCGCGCGGGCCTCGTCGGCGCGGCCGAGTTTCCAGAGGACCTCGCCAAGGTGTGCGGCGATCTCGGCCTCGGGGCTCAGGGCGTAGGCACGGCGCAGATACTCGGCCGCGCGCTCGGTCTGGCCGCGGCGAAACAGCACCCAGCCCATGCTGTCCAGGATGTGCGGGTCATCGGGCAGCAGTTGCAGCGCGCGTTCGATCAGGGCCTGCGCCTCCTCGAGCCGCAGGCCGCGATCGGCCAGGCTGTAGCCCAGCGCATTGTGGGCGTGGGCGTGATCAGGCCGCGCGCTGATCAGCTTGCGCAGGCTGGCCTCCATGACGTCGATGCGGTCGAGCCGCTCGGCCGCCATGGCGTGGTCATAGAGCAGGTCGGGGTTGTCGGGTTGCGCGCCGAGGGCCTGGTCGAGCGCCGCGAAGGCCTCGGCGCCGCGGCCGGCCTCGCGCAGCACCTGAGCCTGGGTGGCCACCTGCTGCGCCCGGGCGCGTGGCGAGACCGGGTTGGCGGCGGCGAGCAGCGCCAGGGCGGCATCGACCCGGCCGACGCGCGCGGTGAGCAGGGCGCGCCGCAGCAGCGCCTGCCACGCGGCTTCTCCCTCGGTGATGCGGCCCAGCCAGTCGATGGCCTCGTCGAGCTGCTTGCGCTCCTCGGCCACCTCCGCCAGGAAGGCGTAGGCCCCCGCCTTGTCCGACTCGGGCACGCCGGGCTGGGCCACCAGCCGGCGCAGATGGCCGGCGGCGACCTCGGGCTGGCGGGCCTGCTGCGCGAACTGCGCGAGCGAGAAGAGGATGGCCGGGTTGTCGGGGCTCTGGCGAAGGGCGGTCTCCATCTCGCGCCGGGCCTCGTCGGCGCGACCGGCAGCGGCCAGCAGGCGCGCGTACTGGAAACGCCCCTCGAGCGAGGCGGGCTGCCGCTCGAGGAAGCCGGCCAGCAGGCGCAGCGAGGCCGCGCTGTTGCCGGTGGTCTCCTGCAGCAGGCGCGCCGCGGTCAGGGCCAGGCGTTCATCGTCGGGGCGCAGGGCGTGGGCTCTGCCAGCCTCCCGGGCGGCGCGATCGGCCAGGCCGGCCGCCTGCGCGAGGCCGGCAAGGGCCAGCCGGGCCTCGGGCAGCTGCGCATCGGCCGCGGCGAGTTCGTCGAGCAGGGCGAGCGCGGCGGTCTTGTCGGGACTGCGCGCCAGCGCGCGCTGCAGCTGGGCGTAGGCCTCGGGCAGATCGCCGCTGCCGCGCGCGCGGGCGAGCCGGGCGCTGATCAGCGGCCGGGCCTCGGTGAGCCGGCCGGTGGAGGTCAGCAGGGTCTCGAGGGCCTGGCTGGCCACCGGCGAGGCCGGCGCGAGCTCACGCCACAGCCGGGCCGACTGCAGGGCGCGGTCGATGGAGCGCTCGGTGAGCGCGAACTCGGTGGCCCGCTGGGCCAGCCGCGGATCGCGGGTCTTGCGGGCGAGCGAGAGATAGGTGGCGGTGGCGCTGCCGATCTGGCCGCGCTGGGCGGCGATCTCGGAGGCGAGCAGCTGGAAGACGATGTCGGCGGTGAGTTCGACGCCCGGCAGGGCGGGCTCCGCGGCCGAGACCGGCAGCGCGGTGAGCAGCAGCAGGAGGGGGGTGGCGGCCAGTCGGGCGATCGGCCGCGGCACGCGGCAGCGCAGACCACGGCCCTGGGCGCCGCGTGTCAGTGGGAGCGGCTTCATGAATCGATCTTAGGTTCAATTACACTCGCCGGCAACCAAGCCCATGCCTGAACTCCCCGAAGTCGAAGTCGTCGCCCGCGGCCTGCGCGCCCGCGTGCTCGGGCACACCGTGCGCGGTGCCGAGCTGCGCGCCAGCGCGCTGCGCTGGCCAATGCCGCCGGACCTGTCCGGCCAGCTGGCCGGGCGGCAGGTCGAGCGCATCGACCGGCGCGGCAAGTACCTGCTGCTGCACTTCGGCCATGGCGTGCTGATCCTGCACCTGGGCATGTCGGGCAGCCTGCGCTTCCTCGAGCACTGGGA
>JBIKWU010000322.1:0-4121 GCA_044356115.1 Burkholderiaceae bacterium | reverse complement strand
GCATTGAGCCCGGCGATGACGCCGCCCCGGCCCCGGAACGGGGTGAGCGCCACCCAGGCGGCCAACGGCAGCGCCACCGCCGCAGCCAGCAGGGTGGCCGCGCCGCTGACTTCGATGCTCAGGCGCACCACCGGCCACAGCCCCGGCAGCGAGCCGTCGAGCAGGCCGAGCAGCCGGGCCAGGGTATCGGCGGAATCGGACATGGCGCCCAATCTAGCAAATCGGCGCGGCCCCTCCGTTCCCGGCCCCGGGGCCTGTCCGGCTGGCCGGTCTCAGCCGCCGGCCAGATCGCCCTTCGCGGTCTCAGGCGCCGGCCACGGCGCCCTGCACCCAGCGCACCAGATCGGCTGCGCTCATCGCGCCGCTGCGCCGCGCGATCTCGCGACCACCGGCGAACACCGCCAGCGTGGGAATGCCGCGAATGCCCAGGCGCTGCGCCACGTCCGGCTCCAGATCGGTGTTGAGCTTGGCGAAGGCGACCTGCCCGCCCATCTGGCGGGCGGCCGCCTCGAACTGCGGCGCCATCGCGCGGCAGGGGCCGCACCACGGGGCCCAGAAATCGACCACCACCGGCTGACCGTGACGCGCCAGCAGCCGCTCGAAACCGTTCTCGTCGACCTCGCGCGGCGCGCGGGCGAGCAGGCCTGCGCCACACTTGCCGCAGGCCGGCTGTTCATCGAGACGCGCCTCGGGCACACGATTCACCGTGGCACAATCCGGACACACCAGTTCCATCCCGATCTCCCTGCCGGCCCTTTGCCGGCTGCCGCGGGGCGACCCGGTCCGGACGCCCTTCCCGCGCACATGGGGATGGCCCCACGCTCACGCAAGCCCGCCCATGTCCAATTCCCACGCTCCGCTGCAACACCTCGGCCCGGCCTGGTTCGCCCCGGTGATGGGCTGGAGCGGTCTGGGCCTGGCCTGGTTGCGCGCGCAACCGGCTGCCGGCGACATGGCACGCAACACCGCACTGGCCTGCGCCGCCATGGCCGCGGCGGTGTTCCTGGCGGTGCTGGCCGCGTCGGTGCTGCGCGTGTTCCGGCACCGCGGCGCGCTGCAGGGCGATCTCGCCCACCCGGTGCGACACGGCTTTGCCGCTGCCCTGCCCATCTCCATGCTGCTGCTGGCCACCCTGGGCATGGGCCTGGGCCTGCCGGCGGCGCAACTGGCGCCCTTGTGGTGGTGCGGCCTCGTGCTGCAACTGCTGGTGACCGCATGGGTGATCAGCCGCTGGCTGGCAGCCCGCCTGCCCTGGCCGGGGCTCACACCGGTGATGTACATCCCGATCGTGGGCAACGTGCTGGTGCCGCTGGGCGCGCTGCCCCTCGGGCAGCCCGACATCGGGTGGGCCTGCCTGGGCGTGGGGGTGTTTTTCTGGCCGGTGGTCACCGCGATGGTGGTGCTGCGGCAGGCGCAACTGCCCCTGCCCGACCGGCTGGCGCCCTCATGGTTCATCCTGCTCGCCCCGCCATCGGTGATCGGGCTGTCAGCGCTGGCCATGGGTGCCCCGTCCTGGGTGGGCATGGCATTGCTGGGCGTTGCCGCGCTCGCGCTGGCGGCGGTCGTCAGCCGCGTGCCGGCGATGTGGCGGGCGGGCTTCGGCATGCCGGCCTGGGCCGCCTCGTTCCCGCTGGCGGCCATCAGTGCCCTGACGCTTCGGTTGAGCGAAAGCTCCCCGGGCCTGCGCACACCCGGGGTGCTGATGCTGGCAGTGACCACCGGCGTGATCAGCGGCCTGAGCCTGGCCACGCTGCGCGGCCTGCGAAACGGCACGCTGCTGGTGGCCGAACCCGCGCCGCCGGCGCCCGCCTCCGCAGCGCCCGCCTCCGCGGCGCCCGCCACCGCGGCGACGGGCACCGGCTGAGCGACTCCGGATCGCGCGGCCCGCAGCCGCGGCCAAAGCGGCCCTGAGCTGCCCGGGCCGGCCCCGGTCTCAGGCGGTCGGCGGGATCAGCAGATCGTTGAGCGAGCGGCCGGCCGCCATCTCGGCCTCGACCCACTTGGGCTTGCGCCCGCGGCCGGTCCATTCCTCGCCCTGCGGCCCGCGGTACTTGGGCGCCACCTTCTTCACCGGACCATCGGCCGGCTTGCGGGCCTTGCGGCGCCCGGGCTTGGCCGGCGCCTGGGCCTGATCACCCTCGGCCCGCGCCGCGGCACGACCCGCGGCCTTGCCGCCCGCCTTGCGGCCCCGGCCCCGAGCAGCTCCGGCGGCGGGCGGCGCAAGACCGATGTCGGCCGCGGTAAGTCCGAATTCGGCGATCTTGCGGCGGATGTCGCGGATGGTGGTGGCGAGCTCCTCCTTGCGCGCGGCGGCCGCCTGGCGCTGGAGATCCTCGATCTGGTCCTGGAGTTCCTTGTAGGTGGGCATCGATCAGCCTTGAAAACAGACGGAATGGGGGACGGATAAAATCCGGACAGCGGCATCGAATAACGAAAAGATTAAAAAAACTGCCGCGCGAATAATCGGACAGAAAATCCCGAAAATCAATCCGGAATTAATCCCGATTAATCCGGACAGCCATCGGACTTAATCCATCCGATTGATCGCGGAACCGCGCCAGATATGCATCACGGCGTAGGCGCGCCAGGGTCGCCAGCGCTCGGCCGCGGCGCGGGCCCGAGCCGGGGTCGTCACGCCGAGGGCGCGCATCAGCACCAGATCACCGGCCGGAAACGCGTCGGCCCAGGCGAGCGCGCGCATCGCGATGTATTGCGCCGTCCAGTCGCCGATGCCGGGCATGGCCCGCAACGCGTCCAGGGTGGACGCGAGCGGAGCCTCGGGGCTCAGGCACAGGCCGTCATCACGGATCGCCCGCGCCAGCGCGACGATGGCAGCGGCGCGCTGGCGGATCAGCCCGCACTGCGCCAACTGCTCGGGCTGGCAATCCGCCAGACGCGCCGCGCCCGGGAACACCAGCCAGGGGGTCTCCTGCCCCGACGGGCCGGCGAGCGGGGTGCCGAAGCGCTGCGCCAGCCGGCCAGCCAGGGTATGGGCCGCCGCCACGCTCACCTGCTGCCCCAGCACCGCCCGCACGGCAAGCTCGAACCCGTCGAAGGCACCCGGCACACGGATGCCCGGTGCCTGCCCGGCGAGCGGGCCAAGACCGGCGGCCACCGCTGCCGGCTGGCAGTCGAGGTCGAACAGGCGCCGCAGCCGAACCCGCAGCGGCTCGGCCACCGGCGCGAGCGCGGCATCCAGGCTCACCCGCAGCACGGCGCGCGTCGGGTCGGGCTGCACGCGCACGCAGCCGGCGTGCTCGCGCCCCTCGGCGCACAGCCGCACCGCCCGCTGGTAGCCCTGGGGCCCGAGCGCCTCGACGCCCGGGATGAGGCGCCGCGCGAGAAAGCCGGTGACGAACGCCCAGTCGAAAGGCGGCTGCCAGGGCAGCTCGATCAGGCCGGGCGCGGTTTGCCCGGACGCCGGCTCAAGCGGCAGGCTGCCAGGGATGATGGGCGATCCAGTGGTCGGCGATATCGATGCGGCGGGCCACCCAGACCCGGTCATGGCGCTCGATGTGGTCGAGGAAGCGTTGCAGCGCCAGGAAGCGGCCGGGCCGTCCGAGCAGCCGGCAGTGCATGCCGATGGACATCATCTTCGGTGACTCGGCGCCCTCGGCGTAGAGCACGTCGAAGCTGTCGCGCAGGTACTCGAAGAAGTGCTGCGCGGTGTTGAATCCCTGCGGCGAGGCAAAGCGCATGTCGTTGGCGTCGAGCGTGTAGGGCACCACCAGATGCGGCACCCGCCGGCCCTCGCTCACCGCCACCTCGGTCCAGAACGGCAGATCGTCGCCGTAGTAGTCGGCGTCGTAGCGAAAGCCGCCATGCTCGACCACCAGGCGGCGGGTGTTCGGGCTGTCACGCCCGGTGTACCAGCCCAGCGGCGCATTGCCGGTGAGCTGGCGGATGATGTCCGTGCCGATGCGCATGTGCTCGCGCTCGGTGGCCTCGTCGATGTTCTGGTAGTGGATCCAGCGCCAGCCATGACACGCGATCTCGTGGCCGAGCTCGACGAAGGCGCGGGTGACATCCGGGTGGCGCTGCAGCGCCATCGACACGCCGAAGACCGTGAGCGGCAGGCCGCGCCGCTCGAACTCGCGCAGGATGCGCCAGACCCCGGCGCG
>JBIKWU010000320.1:0-4142 GCA_044356115.1 Burkholderiaceae bacterium | reverse complement strand
GGCGCTGGTCAACACCCTGTCGCCGGGCGACACGGTGCTGATGGCCGAGACCGGGCAGTTCGCCACGCTCTGGAAGCGGCTGGCAGGGCGGCTCGGCCTGAACGTGATCTTCATCGAGGGCGACTGGCGCCACGGCGCCGATGACGAGGCGATCGCCCGCGCGCTCGCGACCGATGCCGGGCACCGCATCAAGGCGGTGTGCGTGGTGCACAACGAGACTTCCACCGGCGTCACCACCCGCATCCCGCGGGTGCGCGCGGCGATCGACCGCACCGGCCACCCGGCGCTGCTGATGGTCGACACCATCTCCTCGCTGGGATCGGTGGACTACCGCCATGACGAATGGGGCGTGGATGTGACGGTGGCCGGCTCGCAGAAGGGCCTGATGCTGCCGCCCGGCCTGTCCTTCAACGCGGTGAGCGAGCGGGCCCTGAGCGCCGGCGAACAGGCGCGGCTGCCCCGCTCCTACTGGGACTGGCAGGACATGCTCGGCCCCAACGCGAACGGCTTCTTCCCATACACCCCGGCCACCAACCTGCTCTACGGCCTGCACGAGGCGGTCTGCATGCTGCTCGAGGAAGGCCTGCCGGCGGTGTTCGCGCGCCATGAGCGTCACGCCCGCGCCACCCGCGCGGCGGTGCGCGCCTGGGGCCTGGAGATCCTGTGCGCCAACCCCGAGGAGTACAGCCCCGCGCTCACGGCGGTGCTCGTGCCCGATGGTCAGGATGCCGACGCGCTGCGCCGGGTGGCGCTGCAGCGCTTCAATCTCTCGCTCGGCCAGGGCCTGGGCAAGGTCGCCGGCAAGGTGTTCCGCATCGGTCACCTGGGCGACTTCAACGACCTCACCCTGCTCGGCACGCTGGCCGGGGTGGAGATGTCGCTCGGACTGGCCGGCATCCGCTCCGCGCCGGGCGGCGTGCAGGCCGCCATGCAGGAACTCGCCGCCGGCTGAGCGGCGGCACCCCGGGCGCGGCCCCCCGTGCCCCAACCCACAGGAGACAGCCCATGACCCCCACCAGCATCCGCCGCCGCGGCCTGATCACCCTGATCGGCGCGGGCAGCCTCGCCGCCCTGCCCCGAGCCGGTCATGCGCAGGCATGGCCGAGCCGCCCCATCCGCCTGATCGTGGGCTTCGCGCCGGGTGGCGGCACCGACATCGTGGCGCGGACCATGGCGCCGCGCCTGGGCGAACTGCTCGGCACCCAGGTGGTGGTGGAGAACCGCGCCGGCGCCTCGGGCATGATCGGCGCCGACACGGTGGCCAAGTCGGCCCCCGACGGCTACACCCTGCTGATGGGCCATGCCAACTCCAATGTGATCGCGCCCAACGTGATGAGCCGGGTGCCCTACGACCCGGCCACCGACTTCAGCCCCATCCACTACATCGGCTACGTGCCGAACGTGCTCGCCATCCATCCCTCGGTGGGTGCGCGCAGCGTCGAGGAACTGGTGGCGCTCGCCCGCAGCAAGCCCGGCGTGCTCACCTATGCCTCCTCGGGGGTGGGCAGCTCGCAGCACCTCGCCGGCGCACTGTTCACGCGGCTCACCGGCACGCAGATCACGCACATCCCCTACAAGGGCAGCGGTCAGGCGGTGGGCGATCTGCTCGCCGGCCAGGTCAGCATGAACTTCGACACCCTGCCCCCCGTGCTGCCGCACATCGTGGGCGGGCGGCTGCGGGCGCTGGCCATCTCCACCGCCACGCGGCTCGCGCAGCTGCCCGAGGTACCCACCTTCCAGGAAGCGGGCATCCGCGGCTTCGATGTCACCAACTGGTACTCGGTGATGGGGCCCAAGGGCATGCCGCGCGAGCTGGTGCTGCGCATCGCCGAGGCGACCCGGCGCGCGCTCGATGACCCCGCGGTCCGCGGCAAGCTCGATCCCCAGGGCCTCATCTACACCGGGCCGCGCAACCCTGAGGAGTTCGCGGCCTTCATCCGCGCCGAGCTCGCGAAATACGCCACCATGGTCAAGGACCTCGGCGTGCGCGCCGAGTAGGGGCGCACCGATGTCCGACATCCTGATCGAGCGCGAGGGCTTCATCGCCACGGTGGTGATCAATCGCCCGGCCAAGCTCAACGCCCTCACCCGCGCCATGTGGCGCGACCTTGGTGAAGCCTTTCGCGCGCTGTCGGAAGACGACTCGCTGCGCTGCCTGATCCTGCGCGGCGCGGGCGAGAAGAGCTTCTCGCCGGGCAACGACATCGCCGAGTTCGCCACCGAACGCGCCAACCGGGAGCAGGCGATCGCCTATGGCCGCGACATGCATCAGACCGCCGCCGCGCTCGAGGCCTGCCGCCACCCCATCGTCGCCCAGATCCACGGCATCTGCGTGGGCGGCGGCCTGGAACTCGCGGCCCTGTGCGATCTGCGCATCTGCGGCGAGAGCAGCAGGTTCGGCGCGCCGATCAAGAACCTCGGCCTGGTGATGGCCCATCCCGAGATGGCGCCGCTGGTGCGCCTGGTGGGCGCCGACGTGGCGCTGGAGATCCTGCTCGAGGGCCGCATCTTCGACGCCCGGGAGGCGCGCGAGAAACGCCTGGTCACCCGGGTGGTGCCCGATGACCAGGTGGCCGCGCAGGCGCGGGCCAGCGCCGAGCGGATCGCGGCGGGCGCGCCGCTGGTGGCACGCTGGCACAAGCGCTTCGCGCGGCGCCTGCGCGAACCCGCGCCGCTGACCCATGCCGAGTACCTCGAGGGCTTCGACTGCTTCGACACCGAGGACTTCCGGCGCGGGTACCATGCCTTCCTCGCCAAGCAGCCACCCGAATTCATCGGCCGCTGAACCGACACGCGGCCGGCGGCCGCCGGCCCTGCCGCCCCCCCTACCCCGATCACCCTGCCCATGACGCCCCCCACCCTCTCGGCGCGCACCGCCCGCATCCAGCCCTTCCAGACCATGGAACTGATGAAGCGGGCCGTCGCGCTGCAGCAGGCCGGCCATCCGGTGATCCACATGAGCATCGGCGAGCCCGACTTCAAGGCGCCCGCCCCGGTGATCGACGCGCTCGAGCGCGCCGCGCGCGCCGGTCACACCGAGTACACCGCCGCCACCGGCATCGAGCCGCTGCGCCGGGCGATCGCCGCCGACTACGGCGCAAGGCACGATCTGGACATCGACCCGGCGCGTATCGTGGTCACCGCCGGCGCGAGCGCGGCACTCTCGCTGGCCTGCTGCGCGCTGGTCGATCCCGGCGCGCAGGTGCTGCTCACCGACCCGAGCTATCCCTGCAACCGGCACGTCGTGAGCGCCTTCGACGGCGAGCCGGTGGGCGTGCCGGTGGGTCCCGAGACCCGTTTCCAGATGACGCCGGCCCTGCTCGCGCAGCACTGGGGGCCGCGCACCCGCGGCACCCTGCTGGCCACCCCGGCCAACCCCACCGGCACGTCGATCCCGCCCGACGATCTGGCCGCGATCGTGGCGCAGGTGCGCGAGCGCGGCGGCTTCTCGCTGATCGACGAGATCTACCTCGGCCTGAGCCACGACGGCCCGGCACGCAGTGCGCTGGCCCTGGGCGACGATCTCATCGTGACCAACAGCTTCTCGAAGTACTTCCACATGACCGGCTGGCGGCTGGGCTGGCTGGTGGTGCCGCCGGCGCTGGTGGGCGCCTTCGAGAAGCTGTCGCAGAACCTCTACATCTGCGCCTCCACGCTGGCGCAGCATGCCGCGCTGGCCTGCTTCACACCCGAGGCGAGCACGATCTTCGAGGCGCGCCGCGCCGAGTTCCGGCGGCGCCGGGACTTCATCGTGCCGGCACTGCGCGAGGCCGGCCTTTCCGTGCCGGTGACACCGGACGGCGCGTTCTACGTCTATGCCGACTGCAGCGCGCACAGCGCCGACAGCGGGGCGTTCGCAGACCGCTTGCTGGAGGAGGCCTGGGTATCGGTGGTGCCCGGCCAGGACTTCGGCAGCCACCATCCCGAACGCTATCTGCGGCTCGCCTTCACCCGCCCCATGGAAGAACTCGCCGAGGCGGTGCAGCGCATCGGCCGCTGGCTGGGCCGCTGAGCACGCGGCCAGGGCCGCGTGGGCCGGCGCCGGCGCGCCGCGTCAGTGCTCGGGGCCGCTCCGGCCGCCGCCCGTGAGCGGCGGAGCATCCAGGATATCGGCAGCGGTTTCCTGCGCCAGCAACGCCCCG
>JBIKWU010000090.1:0-14185 GCA_044356115.1 Burkholderiaceae bacterium | reverse complement strand
GCCAGCGTGCAGGCCGCGGTCGCGCAGGCGCAGGCCGAGGTCGGCCCGATCGACGTGCTGGTCAACAACTCCGGGGTCAGCAACACCCGCAAGCTGCTCGACGTGTCCGAGGAAGACTACGACTTCATCTTCGACACCAACACCCGCGGCGCGTTCTTCGTGGCCCAGACCGTCGCCCGCGGCATGGTCGAGCGTGCCCGCGCCACCCCGCCCGATCGCGATCCGCCGGCGGCGCGGATCATCAACATCGCCTCCATGGCCGGCCTGAAGGTGCTCTCCCAGATCGGCGTCTACTGCATGAGCAAGGCGGCGGTGGTGCAGATGACCAAGGCCATGGCCCTCGAGTGGGGCCGCTTCGGCATCAACGTGAACGCGATCTGCCCCGGCTACATCGTCACCGAGCTCAACGAGTCGCACTGGGAAACCGAAGGGGGGCGCAAGCTGGTGCAGATGCTGCCGCGCAAGCGGCTGGGTCAGCCCGAAGACCTCGACGGCCTGGTGCTGCTGCTGGCCTCGGAACGCTCGGGTTTCGTGAACGGGGCGATCATCGCCGCCGACGACGGGTTCTCGCTCTGAGCGTCGGCTCAGGGTTCGAGTTCGTCGTCCTTGTCCTGGCGGCGCATGATCGCCTTGCGCATGCGGCGCAGCGCGAGCGCCACCGCCACCCCGATCGGCACCACCGCGAGTCCGCTGGCGGTCTCGGGGTCGATGGCCATGCCGGCGCTCGCGGCGCCCTTGGCGATGTAGCCGAACAGCCCGACCGCGTAGTAGGTGATCGCGGCCACCGACAGGCCTTCGACCGTCTCCTGGAGCCGCAGTTGCAGCAGCGCCCGTCGGTTCATGGCCGCGAGCATGGCCTGGTTCTGGGCCTCGCGCTCGATCTCGACCCGGGTGCGCAGCAGGCTGCTGGCGCGTGACACCCGCTGCGCCGCCACCTCGATCCGGTTGCCCACGCTCTCGCACAGCGCCATGGCCGGCCCGAAGCGCCGATCGAGGAAGCCGGTGAGGGTCTGCACGCCACTGAGGTGCCGTTCGCGCAGCTCGCCGCCGCGCTGGCGCACCAGCGCGTGGTAGGCACGACCGGCCGAGAAGCGGAAGCTCGACTCGCCGGAGAGTCGCTCGATCATGGCCGCCAGGTGGGTGACTTCGCCGAGCAGCTGCGGTTCGTCGGAGGGGCTGGCGGTCTCGAGTCGCTCGCCCAGGTCGGTGAGCTGGCGCTCGATGGTGTCGAGCTCGCCGGCCACCGCGCGGGCGATCGGGAACGCGAGCATGGCCATCATCCGGTACATCTCGATGTCGAGCAGGCGCTGCACCTCGCGGCCGGTGTGCGCCGGGCTGGTGTTCACGTCGAGCATCAGGAAGCGGGTGTAGCCCTGCGCGTCGAGCTGGAGATCGGTGTAGACCAGCGCGCTGGCATCGGCCACCATGGCGGCGATCAGGCTGTCGCCGTCGAAGGCGAGCGGCGGCGGCATCCGCTGCGAATCGTCGGAGGCCGGCCCGAGCACGGTGACATGCGCGGCTGCGATGCATTCCCCGGGCAGCGACGCCACCCAGCCCTCGGGCAGGGCATCGAGCGCCGGTTGCGCGAAGGGGTTGGCCGGGTCGGCGCCGGTGCGATAGACGGTGTAGTCGTCGAACTCGCCGTGCCGCTCCCATTTCAGCCGGAAGGCGCCGAAGTCGCCGAAGAAATGGCCCTGGCCCGCCGAGGGCTCGGCGAGCCGGTAGTCGCGGCACAGGGCGCGCAGCCGCTCGATCGGGTCGGGACCGTCGGATCGCAGCAGCGCGAACATCGACACCCGGTGCGGACCGTGCAGCGGCGGCCGTGGCCGCGCGTGCAGCTCGTTGTGCAGCAGCAGCCGCTGAGGGTGGGTGTTCATGGCACGGGCCGTGCCGCTGCCGGCGCTCAGGCCGCGGCCCGGGCGGCCGAGGTATCGAGCGGACAGCCGGTGCGCGACACGACCTCGGCGACGCTCACGTCGGGTGCGAGCTCAAGGAGCTTGAGCCCGGCGGGGGTGACCTCGATCACGCCGAGATCGGTGATGATCAGGTTGACCACGCCCAGCCCGGTGAGCGGCAGATTGCACTCGGGCAGGATCTTGAGGTCTTCGCCGCCGTCCTTGCGCCGTGCGGTGTGCTCCATCAGCACGATCACCCGGCCCACGCCGGCCACCAGATCCATGGCGCCACCCATGCCCTTGACCATCTTGCCGGGGATCATCCAGTTGGCGAGGTCACCCTTCTGGCTGACCTGCATGGCGCCGAGCACCGCGAGGTTGATCTTGCCGCCGCGGATCATGGCGAAGGAGTCGGCGCTGGAGAAGATCGACGAGCCGGGCAGGGTGGTCACGGTCTGCTTGCCGGCGTTGATCAGGTCGGGGTCGACCTCGGCCTCGGTGGGGAAGGGCCCGATGCCGAGCAGGCCGTTCTCGGACTGCAGCCAGACCTCCATGCCGGGCGGCACGTGGTTGGCCACCAGCGTGGGCAGGCCGATGCCAAGGTTCACGTAGTAGCCGTTGCGCAGTTCCTGGGCCGCACGCGCGGCCATCTGGTCTCGGGTCCAGGGCATGAGGGTCTCCTGCGGGTCAGCCGGCGCGCACGGTGCGCTGCTCGATGCGCTTTTCGGGCGCGGGATTGTGGACCAGCCGGTGCACGTAGATGCCCGGCAGGTGGATCTGGTCTGGGTCGAGCTCGCCGGTGGGCACGATCACCTCGGCCTCGGCGATCGTGATGCGCCCGGCCATCGCCACGTTGGGATTGAAGTTGCGGGCGGTGCGGCGGAACACCAGGTTGCCGGCGTGATCCGCCTTCCAGGCCTTGACCAGCGAGACATCGGGCACCAGCGCGCGCTCCATCACGTAGGTCTGGCCGTCGAACTCGCGCAACTCCTTGCCCTGCGCCACCACCGTGCCCACGCCGGTGCGGGTGAAGAAGGCCGGGATGCCCGCGCCGCCGGCGCGCAGCTTCTCGGCCAGCGTGCCCTGCGGGGTGAACTCCAGCTCGAGCTCGCCGGCGAGGAACTGGCGCTCGAACTCCTTGTTCTCGCCCACGTAGGACGCGATCATCTTGCGCACCTGACGGGTGGCCAGCAGGATGCCCAGCCCGAAGCCGTCGACCCCCGCGTTGTTGGAGATGCAGGTGAGGTTGCGCACGCCGCTGTCACGCAGCGCGGCGATCAGGGCCTCGGGAATGCCGCACAGGCCGAAACCACCCACCGCGATGGTCTGGCCATCGCGCACCACATCGGCCAGGGCGGCGGCGGCGCCTGAATGAAGCTTGCTCATCGGGAAATCCTTGCGGGCCGGGCGGCTCGCGCCGGCGGGTTCTCGGGTGGGACTGACGCGGGAATTATAGCCGCCGATGCTGCGCTGCCGCGAAACCGCCGCCGCCGCGCCGCCCTCCCTCGGGACGCTATACTTCGCGTTTACCGGCTGCCCCTCATGACCAAATTCGTCTTCGTCACCGGTGGTGTCGTCTCTTCGCTCGGCAAGGGGATCGCCGCCGCGTCGATGGCCGCGCTGCTCGAGTCCCGCGGCGTGCGGGTCACGCTGCTCAAGCTCGACCCCTACATCAACGTCGACCCGGGCACCATGAGCCCGTTCCAGCATGGCGAGGTGTTCGTCACCGCCGACGGCGCCGAGACCGATCTCGATCTCGGCCACTACGAGCGCTTCGTCAACGCCACCATGCGTCGCTCGAACAACTTCACCACCGGTCAGATCTACGACTCCGTGATCCGCAAGGAGCGCCGCGGCGAGTACCTCGGCCGCACGGTGCAGGTCATCCCGCACATCACCAACGAGATCCAGGCCTTCATCGAGCGCGGCGCGGGCGTGGGCACCGCTGATGCCGCCGAGGTGGCCATCGTCGAGATCGGTGGCACCGTGGGTGACATCGAGTCGCTGCCCTTCCTCGAGGCGGTGCGCCAGATGAGCCTGAAGCTCGGTCGCGGCAACTACTGCTTCGCCCATCTCACGCTGGTGCCGTTCATCGCATCGGCGGGCGAGCTCAAGACCAAGCCCACCCAGCACTCGGTGCAGAAGCTGCGCGAGATCGGCATCCAGGCCGACCTCCTCCTGTGCCGCGCCGATCGCCGCATCCCGGACGACGAGCGCGCCAAGATCTCGCTCTTCTCCAACGTGCAGCTCGACAGCGTGATCTCGGTCTGGGATGCCGACAGCATATACAAGATCCCGCGCATGCTGCACGACCAGCGGGTCGATGACCTGCTCTGCGAGATCCTGCGCCTTGACCGGCCTGCCGCTGACCTGGCCTTGTGGGATCGGCTGGTGCATGCGCTCGAGCATCCGCACGGCCAGGTGCGCATCGCCATGGTGGGCAAGTACGTCGACCTCACCGAGTCGTACAAGTCGCTCACCGAGGCGCTCATCCACGCCGGCATCCACACCGACAGCCGGGTGCTCATCGACTACATCGACAGCGAGCAGATCGAGCGCGACGGCCCGCAGGCGCTGGCCGCGTTCGATGCCATCCTGGTGCCGGGCGGCTTCGGGCGCCGCGGCGTCGAGGGCAAGATCCGCGCCATCCGCTTCGCGCGCGAGAATCGCCTGCCCTACCTGGGCATCTGCCTGGGCATGCAGCTGGCGGTGATCGAGTTCGCCCGCCATGTCTGCGGCCTGGAAGGCGCCAACAGCACCGAGTTCGACCCCGACAGCCCGCACCCGGTGGTGGCGCTCATCACCGAGTGGCTCGATCGCGAGGGCCGCATCGAGCGCCGCGACAATGCCTCCGACATGGGCGGCACCATGCGGCTGGGGGCCCAGCGCTGCCCGGTCGATGCCGGCACCATCGCGCATGCGGTCTATGGCGATGCGGTCAACGAGCGTCATCGGCACCGCTACGAGGTCAACAACATCTACGTCCCGCAGCTGCTGCGCGCCGGCCTGCGGGTGTCGGCCCGCACCCCCACCGAGGGGCTCACCGAGATGATCGAGCTGCCGCTGCAGGGCGAGCTCGGTCATCCCTGGTTCGTGGGCGTGCAGTTCCACCCCGAGTTCACCTCCACGCCCCGGGCCGGGCATCCGCTGTTCAGCGCCTTCGTGCGCGCGGCGCTGCAGCGGGCGGCAAGCCGTCCCCCGGAGGCCTCTTGAAGCTGGCCGGCCTCGAGGTCGGGCTCGATCGGCCGCTGTTCCTCATCGCGGGCCCCTGCGTGATCGAGTCGCGCGAGCTCGCCATGGAAACCGCCGGTCGGCTGCGGGAGATCACCGCCGCGCTCGGCATCGGCTTCATCTACAAGTCGTCCTTCGACAAGGCCAACCGCAGCTCGGGTGCCTCGTTCCGGGGGCCGGGCATGGCGCAGGGCCTCAAGATCCTGTCCGACGTGCGCGCGGCCATCGGCGTGCCGGTGCTCACCGATGTCCACGACGAGGCGCAGATCCCCGAGGTGGCCGCCGCGGTTGACGTGCTGCAGACCCCGGCCTTCCTGTGCCGCCAGACCGATTTCATCCGCGCGGTGGCGGCCAGCGGCCGGCCGGTCAACATCAAGAAGGGCCAGTTCCTCGCGCCCGGCGACATGGCCCATGTGGTGACCAAGGCGCGCGAGGCGGCCCGCGAGGCGGTCGGCCCGCAGGGCAACGCCGACACCATCATGGTCTGCGAGCGCGGCGCCTCCTTCGGCTACAACAACCTCGTGTCCGACATGCGCTCGCTCGCCATCCTGCGCGAGACCGGCTGCCCGGTGGTGTTCGACGCCACGCACTCGGTGCAGCTGCCGGGCGGGCAGGGCGCGTCCTCGGGCGGTCAGCGCGAGTTCGTGCCGGTGCTGGCCCGCGCGGCCGTGGCCGCCGGCGTGGCCGGCCTGTTCATGGAAACCCATCCCGATCCGGCCCGGGCGCTCTCCGACGGGCCCAATGCCTGGCCGCTGCCCTGGCTGGCCGAACTGCTGTCCACCCTTGTCGAGCTCGACGCCGCGGTCAAGCGGGCGGGCTTCCCGGAGCATCGCCGATGGCCGCCTACCTGATCGCCGACGTCAAGGTCACCGACCCCGAGCAGTACAAGCAGTACCAGGCGCTGTCGCCCGGGGCCATCGCGGCCGCCGGCGGCGAGTTCCTGGTGCGCGGCGGCCGTCACGAGGTCCTCGAGGGCACCTGGAACCCGCACCGCATGGTGGTCGCCCGCTTCCCCACCCTCGAGCAGGCCCGTGCCTTCTATGACTCGGCGCTCTACCTCGAGGCGCGGGCCCGCCGGGCCGGCGCCACCGAATTCTTCAACATGGTCATCGTCGAGGGCGTCTGAGCGCCCCCAACCCCCTCCGTCTCCTGAAAGTCTCCAGCCATGAGTTCCATCGTCGACATCATCGGGCGCGAGGTGCTCGATTCCCGCGGCAATCCCACCGTCGAGTGCGACGTGCTGCTCGAGTCGGGCGTGATGGGCCGCGCCGCCGTGCCCTCGGGCGCGTCCACCGGCTCGCGCGAGGCGATCGAGCTGCGCGACGGTGACCGCTCCCGCTACCTCGGCAAGGGCGTGCTGCAGGCGGTCGAGAACATCAACACCGAGATCTCCGAGGCCCTGATGGGCCTGGACGCCACCGAGCAGGCCTACATCGACCGCACCCTCATCGAGCTCGACGGCACCGAGAACAAGTCGCGCCTGGGCGCCAACGCCACGCTGGCGGTGTCGATGGCGGTGGCCAAGGCCGCGGCCGAGGAGTCGGGCCTGCAGCTCTACCGCTACTTCGGCGGCTCGGGCGCCATGGCGCTGCCGGTGCCCATGATGAACGTCATCAACGGCGGCGCCCACGCCAACAACTCCCTCGACCTGCAGGAGTTCATGATCATCCCGGTCGGGGCGCCGAGCTTTCGCGAGGCGGTGCGCCAGGGCGCCGAGGTGTTCCATGCGCTCAAGAAGCTGCTCCATGACCGCGGCATGTCCACGGCGGTGGGCGACGAGGGCGGCTTCGCGCCCAGCGTCGCGAACCACGAGGCGGCCATCCAGATGATCCTGCAGGCGATCGAGGCGGCCGGCTACGAGCCGGGGCGCCAGATCGCGCTGGGCCTGGACTGCGCCGCCTCGGAGTTCTTCCGCGAGGGCCGCTATCACCTCGAGGGCGAGGGTCTGGTGCTGGCGCCGGCCGACTTCACCAACCTGCTCGCGTCCTGGTGCGACAAGTACCCCATCATCTCCATCGAAGACGGCATGGCCGAGAACGACTGGGATGGCTGGAAGCATCTCACCGACACCCTGGGCGAGAAGGTGCAACTGGTGGGCGACGATCTCTTCGTCACCAACACCCGCATCCTGCAGCAGGGCATCGACGAGGGCATCGCCAACTCCATCCTGATCAAGATCAACCAGATCGGCACCCTCACCGAGACCTTCGCCGCCATCGAACTGGCCAAGCGCTACAACTACACCGCCGTGGTCTCGCACCGCTCCGGCGAGACCGAGGACGTGACCATCGCCGACATCGCGGTGGCCACCAACGCGCTGCAGATCAAGACCGGTTCGCTCTCGCGCACCGATCGCATCGCGAAGTACAACCAGCTGCTGCGCATCGAGGAAGACCTCGGTGACGTCGCGAGCTATCCCGGCCGCACCGCGTTCTACAACCTGCGCTGACGCACGGCGCGCCGGCGCCCGTCGGCCCTCGTGCACGCACGCGTGGCTGGCCGTGGCCCCGGCAGGGCGGCTACAATCCCGGCATGGCGTCATTCACCGCTGCGCTCGCCTCTCCGCATCCCCGGCGTGCCCTGGCGCTCGTGCTCGCGGTGCTGCTGCTGCTCATCCAGTATCCGCTGTGGCTCGGCAAGGGCGGCTGGTTGCGGGTCTGGGAGCTTGACCGCCAGCACCAGGCGCAATTGCAGGGCAATCAGCGTCTGGTCGATCGCAACAGCGCCCTCGAGAGCGAGGTCCGCGACCTGCGTCTGGGCATGCAGGCGGTCGAGGAGCGTGCTCGCTATGAGCTGGGCATGGTTCGCCCGGATGAGGTCTTCGTGCAGTTCAACGAGGTGGGCGGGTCTTCCGCGGCGCCGGCCGCGCCCGGGCGTCGCGCCGAGCCCGATCGCGTGAAGACCGCCGCCGCGGCCCGCTGAGGCCGGGCATCGGGCCGCCAGGCCAGGCCAACCCTACTGCGACTGCCCGGGCGCCGTATGGGGCTCCGCGCCGGTGAACAGCGCCGCGCAGTCCACCGCGTCGAAGCCATAGCCCAGGTTGCAGAACTCGCAGCGCACTTCCACCGTGCCGCGCTCGGTGATGATCGACGCCACCTCGGCCTCGCCCAGCAGGCGCAGCATCGAGGCCACCTTGTCGCGGCTGCAGGTGCATGCGAAGCGGCAGGCACGCTGGTCGAAGCCGTGCAGCGGTTCCTGCCAGAAAAGCCGGTGCAGCACCTGGGCCGCGGGCAGCGCGAGCATCTCGGGCGCGCGCAGGGTATCGGCCAGGCGACACAGGCGGTTCCAGCCGTCGGCATCGGCGGGCGCGGCCCGGCCGCCTTCCTCGGGCAGCCGTTGCAGCAGCAGGCCGGTGGCGCGCGAGGCGTCGGCCGCCAGCCACAGCCGGGTGGGGACCTGTTCGGAGCGGCCCATGTAGTGCTCGAGCACCTGCGCCACCGAGTCGCCCTCGAAGGGCACGATGCCCTGGTAAGGCTGACGCGAGGGGCTGCGGGTACGCGGGTCAAGCGTGACCACGAAGCGGCCCCGCCCCTGGGCGTTGACCAGGTCGGTCAAGCGTGCGCCCTCGGGCACCACGGCGCCCTCGCGGATCTTGACGGTGGCCCGGAAGCCGCCGGTGGCATCGCACTCGACCACCAGCAAGGCCACCGGTCCGTCGCCGTGGATCTGCAGCACCAGCATGCCGTCGAACTTCAGGCTGGCCGCCAGCAGCAGCGCCGCAGCCGAGAGTTCGCCGAGGCAGTCGCGCACGCAGGCCGGCAACGCGTGGCGCTCGATCACCGCGCGCCACGCGGTGTCGAGCGAGACGATCTCGCCGCGCACCGGTGCGCCGCGCAGCAGGAAGCGGCTCAGGCTGTCAGGCCCGGCATCCATGGCGTCGCGGGTCAGCCGATGCGCTTGAGGCGCTCACGGAAGAGCCGCGCGCGCTCGATGTAGGAGTTCACGCCGCGCTGGAAGGCCTCGACATCGGCGTCGGAGAGCTGGCGCACGACCTTCGCCGGCGCGCCCATGAGCAGGCTGCGGTCGGGGAAGGTCTTGCCTTCGGGCACCAGCGCGCCGGCGCCGACCACCGATTCACGGCCGATCGTGGCGCCATTGAGCACCACCGCGTGCAGGCCGACCAGGGAACGTTCGCCGATGGTGCAGCCATGCAGCATGGCCAGGTGCCCGACGATCACCGAGGGCCCGATGCTGAGCGGGCGACCCGGGTCGGTGTGCAGCACGGCACCGTCCTGCACGTTGCTGCCTTCGCCGAGGGAGATCAGGTCGTTGTCACCGCGCAGCACCGCGCCGAACCAGACGCTGCTGCGCGCGGCGAGCCGGACGCGACCGATCACGGTGGCATTCTCGGCGACCCAGGCGTCGGGATGGATGTCGGGAACGAGATCGTCGAGCTGGAAGATGGCCATGTCGCGCGGGGGCGGCAGACGCCGCATCGGGTGGGCAGGGCCCTCCAGTGTACGGGATGCCCGCGAGGGCGCAGCGCGGGCGCCGCGCCCGGCCGATGACCCTGCGACGGGTGGCGGTCGCGGCAGTTCCTATAATCGGGGGATGCCCGAAACCCCGTTGCTGAACAGCGCGCCCGCCCGCGCGCCCCGCCCGCCCGCCGTCGAACCCTACCTGGCCCGTCGCCCCAGCGAGTCACGCTGGGTCAGCGCCCGCGGGCTGCGCCATCACCTGCGGGTCTGGGAGCCTGATCCGTCGCGACCGTGCGCGGGCGATCTCTGGATGCTGCACGGCTGGATGGATGTCTCGGCCTCGTTCCAGTTCCTGGTCGATGCCCTGGCCGGCAACTGGCGGGTCTTCGCACCCGATTGGCGTGGCTTCGGCCTGAGCGACCGACCGGCGGCCGACTGCTACTGGTTTCCCGACTACTTCGCCGATCTCGAGGCGCTGCTCGATCAGGTGGCCGGCGATGCACCGGTAGACCTGATCGCGCACAGCATGGGCGGCAACGTCGCCATGATCTACGCCGGGGTGCGGCCGCAGCGGGTGCGCCGCCTGATCAATCTCGAGGGCATCGGCCTGCAGGGCGTGTCCGCCGAGCAGGCGCCCGATCGCTACGCGCAATGGCTCGACGAACTGCGCGCGGGCGCCCGCATGCGCGACTACGACAGCCTGGCCGCGGTGGCGGCCCGCCTGATGCAGACCAATCCCGGCCTGGCGGCTGACAAGGCGGGCTTTCTCGCCGGGCACTGGGCCCGCGCCACGCCGCAGGGGCGCTTCGAGATCCTGGGTGACCCCGCCCACAAGCACGTGAACCCGGTGATCTACCGGGTGGACGAGATCACTGCCTGCTGGCAGCGCATCGAGGCGCCGGTGCTGCTGATCCTGGCCGGCCTGGTCGAGCCGCGGCGCGCCTTCCTGCACACCGAGCCCTTCCAGCGCCGCCTGCGCGCGGTGCGCTCGCTCAGCCTGCACACCCTGGAGGGCGCCGGTCACATGGTGCACCACGACCGGCCCGAGGCGCTCGCGCCCCTGATCGAGGCCTTCCTCGCCCGTCCGCTTGCGCCTGCGGACGCCCCCAACGGAGTCACGGCATGAACCGTCGCGATCCCTGGCGGATCAACGCCGACCTGCATTGCCACTCCTCGGTGTCCGACGGCACGCTCGAGCCCGAGGCCCTGGCGGCGCGGGCTCACGCCCAGGGCGTGGAGATCTTCTCGCTCACCGACCATGACGAACTCGGCGGGCAGGCGCGCGCCGCACGCGCGGCCCAGGCGCTGGGCATGGCCTATGTCCCGGGCGTGGAGATCTCCGTGACCTGGGCCGGCGAGACCATCCATGTGGTGGGTCTGGGCGTCGATCCCACCGACCGTTCGCTGCTCGATGGCATCGCCCGCACCCGCGATGGTCGCGAGTCGCGCGCCCGCGAGATGGCCGAGAGCCTCGCCGCGGCCGGCATCCCCGGCGCCTTCGAGGGGGCGCTGCGCTATGTCGGCAACCCCGAGCTCATCTCGCGCACCCACTTCGCGCGTCATCTGGTCGAGTCGGGTCAGTGCGGCGATGTCGGCGAGGTGTTCCAGCGCTACCTCACCGAAGGCAAGCCCGGCTTCGTGCCGCACCGCTGGGCGAAGCTGCCGCAGGCGGTGGGCTGGATCACCGCGGCCGGTGGCACGGCGGTGCTGGCCCACCCCGGGCGCTATCGCCTGTCCGAGACCGCGCTGTGGGCGCTGATCGAGGAGTTCCGCGAGTCGGGTGGCACCGCCATGGAGGTGGTCTGCGGCAGCCACACCCGCGACCAGTACGGGCGCTTTGCCACGCTCGCGCGCGAGTTCGGACTGCGCGCCTCGCGAGGCTCCGATTTCCATGACCCGGTCGAGAGCCGGGTGGAACTCGGCTCGCTGCCGCCCTTGCCCGATGCGGTGGTGCCGGTCTGGTACGACTGGCCGGCGGCGCGCTGAGGCAGTGCCCGCCTCATGACCCAGCGCTTCGTCATGCACGCGCAGTCGCCGCAGCCGCGGCTGCTGCGCCAGGCCGCGCTGCTGCTGGGCGCGGGCGGGGTGATCGCGGTGCCCACCGACGCCTGCTACGTGCTTGCCTGCGGGCTCGAGCACAAGGCGGCGGTCGACCGGCTGCGCGCCCTGCGCGAGCTCGATGACCGTCACCTGCTCACCCTGATCTGCCGCGATCTGTCGGAGGTGGGCCTCTACGCGCAAGTGGACAACCGCCGCTACCGATTCCTGCGGGAATGGACGCCGGGCCCCTACACCTTCGTGCTGCCGGCCACCCGCGAACTGCCGCGGCGGCTGTGGCATCCGTCGCGCCGAACCATCGGCCTGCGGGTGCCCGACAGCCCGGTGATCGCCGGCCTGCTCGAGGCCCTCGGCGGTCCGGTGCTGGCCACCAGCCTGATCCTGCCCGGCGATGACGATCCGCTGCACGAGGCCGACGAGATCCTCGCGCGGCTGGGGCGGCGCATCGAGGCGGTGATCGATGCCGGCGGCCAGGGCCTGGTGCCCACCACCGTGGTCGACATGACCGGCGAGCAGCCGATGGTCACCCGGATCGGCTGCGGCGCGGTCGACGGGCGCATCGAGATGGCGGCTGCCGGCTGAGCGGTGAGGCCGGGCAGTCACGCCCGGTAGTCGCGGCGGGCGATCCGACCGGCCGGCGCACGGGCGGTCTCGGCCGCAACCCGCCTTGCTATCATCGCCGGGTCTTCCCACCCGACGCGCCGGCCACACCGTCGCGACCATCCCGCCATGTTTCCCGAACTGGTCGTCTCCGGCATGCGCCCCACCGGCGCGCTGCACCTGGGCCATTACCACGGCGCCCTGAAGAACTGGGTGCGCCTGCAGGCCGAGCATCCCTGCTACTTCTTCGTGGCCGACTGGCACGCGCTCACCACCCACTACGACTCGCCCGAGGTCATCGAGGCCAGCGTCTGGGACATGGTCATCGACTGGCTGGCCGCCGGGGTCGATCCGGCGCGCTCCACGCTGTTCATCCAGAGCCGCGTGCCCGAGCATGCCGAGCTGCACCTGCTGCTGTCGATGTGCACGCCGCTGGGCTGGCTGGAACGGGTGCCCACCTACAAGGACCAGCAGGAAAAGCTCGCCGACCGCGACCTCACCACCTACGGCTTCCTGGGCTACCCGCTGCTGCAGTCGGCCGACATCCTGGTCTATCGCGCGGCCTGGGTGCCGGTGGGCGAGGATCAGGTGCCGCACGTGGAGCTCACCCGCGAGGTGGCGCGCCGCTTCAATCACCTCTTCGGGCGCGAGCCCGGGCTGCAGGAGAAGGTCGAGGCCGCCATCCGCAAGCTCGGCGGCAAGGCCGGCAAGCAGTACCAGACGCTGCGCACCCGCTACCAGGAGCAGGGCGATGGCGCCGCGCTCGACGAGGGACGGGCGCTGCTGCAGGCCGCGGCCAGCCTCGGCCAGGATGACCGCGAGCGGCTCTCCGGCTGGCTCGAGGGCAGCCGGCGCATGATCCTGTCCGAACCGCAGGCCCTGCTCACCGAGGCCTCGCGCATGCCCGGCGTGGACGGCCAGAAGATGAGCAAGAGCTACGGCAACGCGATCGCCATGCGCGAGGATCCGGCCTCGGTCACGCGCAAGATCCGCACCATGCCCACCGACCCGGCGCGGGTGCGCCGCACCGATGCCGGCGAGCCCGAGCGCTGCCCGGTGTGGCAGCTGCACCAGGTCTACTCGCCCGAGCAGACCCGTGCCTGGGCGGCGGCCGGTTGCCGCAGCGCCGGCATCGGCTGCCTGGAGTGCAAGCAGCCGGTGATCGACGCGGTGCTGCGCGAGCAGCAGGCCTTCCACGAGCGTGCCCAGCCCTACCTCGACAACCCGGCGCTGGTGCGCGACATCATGGCCGATGGCTGCGAGCGCGCCCGCACCGTGGCGGCCGAGACCATGCGCGATGTGCGTCAGGCCATGGGCCTGGCCTACCAGGGGAGCGCCCGGTGAGCGCGCCGCGGGTCTACACCGAGCGCTTCGGCCAGGCCATGGCCTGGGCCCATGCCGTGCACCTCGGGCATCTGCGCAAGGGCACCGACCTGCCGTATGTCTCGCACCTGATCTCGGTGGCCGCGCTGGTCATGGAGCACGGCGGCACCGAAGACGAGGCGATCGGCGCGCTGCTGCACGATGCCATCGAGGACCGCTCAGGCGACGATCCCGAGGGCATGAAGCGCGAGATCGCCGGGCGCTTCGGCGAGGCGGTGCTGGCGATCGTGGTCGGCTGCTCCGATGCCGAGTCGCAGACCGAGAAAGACCGCGAGAACGGCAACCGCGCGCTGTGGCAGTCGCGCAAGGATGCCTACGTGGCCCACCTGCGCGCGGCGCCCGCCCCGGTGCGCCTGGTGTCCATGTGCGACAAGCTGCACAACGCCCGCGCCATCCTGGCCGACTATCGCCGCATCGGCGAGCAGCTCTGGGCGCGCTTCAATGGCGGTCGCGAGGGCATGCTCTGGTACTACCGGGCGCTGATCGGTGCCTACCGAGAGGCCATGCTTGCCGAGCAGCGGCCGCCCGATGCGCTGATGTGGTCGGCGCTCGCCGAGATCGAGCGCACGGTGGCGCAGTTCGAGTCGCTGGCCGCGGCCG
>JBIKWU010000089.1:0-14209 GCA_044356115.1 Burkholderiaceae bacterium | reverse complement strand
TCGAGCAGGGTCTGCACCCGGTCGCGCGGCAGCAGCTTGCCGCGCGCGGTGTGGCGGGCCCGCGCGGTCTCGCCGCCGCCGGCGGCGTGCAGCGCCGTCTGCGCGTGCAGATCGCCGATCATCAGGCGCATGGCCTGCTCGTTGGCGCGGAACTGCGGGTCGCGCGGATTGAGTCGGGATTCCATCGGTTTCAAGTCAGGGTCTCCTCGGGGAGCGCGCGGGGCTCGAGGCCCACGCACTGCATGACCATCAGGGTGTGCATCTCGATGAGCTCGCGCTGCGCGAGCCGGCCGCCCTCGCGGTACCAGCTGCCCACGCCGGTGAGCATGGCCAGGATGGCGAAGGCGGCCACCCGCGCATCGGGCAGCCGGAAACGCCCGGCGCGGATGCCCGCGCCGAGGATGCCGCTGAGGATGTCCTCGTAGCGACGGCGCAGCGCCACCACCCGCCGGTAGTCGGCCGGGGCGAGGCTGCGCAGCTCCATGTTGGCCACGAACACTTCCTTGCGGCGCAGGGTGTGGAAGCGGATGTGGAAGGCGATGAAGGCGCGCAGCAGGGTCACCGGGTCATCGGTGGCCGGGCGCTCGGCCTGCCAGTGGCCGAGCAGGAAGTCCAGATGGCCGAGCTGCAGGTCGACCAGCAGCGCGGCCTTGCTCGGGAAGTAGCGGTAGAGCGCCCCGGGCTGGATGCCCACCTCGGTGGCGATCTGCCGCATGGTGGTGGCCTCGAAGCCGCGGGCGGCGATCAGGCCCACCGCCGCCTGGCGGATGGCTTCCTCGGTGCGGCTGCCTTCGGAACCGGTGGTGCGGGCCATGGCGGCATGCTAGCAGGGAATTGAACGGTTGACCATTTAATTGGGCCGGCCGCCGCTCGCGCCGTGTCATGGCGTCTGGCGCCTCGCCCGTGGCGCTTCGTCGCATTGCGACTCGCAGGTGGCGCGTGACCCGGACACTGCCCCTGTCCGACGCCCGGACGCGCCAAAGGGGGCGCGCTCGCAGACCCGATCGGGCAGACCCACCATCCTCCGGAGGACCCGATGATTCACGCCAGCGCCGACCTGATCGGCACCCCACGCCGCGCCACGCCGGCGGCATTCGCCGGTCTTCGCGCGGGCACCGCGCCGGCCACCGCGGCACGCCGCGCGATCTCCAGGCTGCTGTCCGGCGTCGCGCTCGTCGCGCTCCTGCCAGCGGCGCAGGCGGCCAGCCTCGATCTGGAGGTGACGGGCATCGTGTCTGCCGAGGGACGACTCATGGTCGCGCTCTTCCCGAGCGAGGAGCGCTTCCGGAGCAATCCGCTCGAGGCGCGCAGCCTCGAGGCCCGGCCGGGCAGCCAGCGGCTGCGCTTCGACGACCTGCCGGCCGGGCGCTACGCGCTGGCGGTGTTCCATGACCGCAACGGCAACGGCGTGCTCGACACCAACCTGCTGGGCGTGCCCACCGAGCCGGCGACCTTCTCGGGCGAGCCGGCGCGGCTGGGGCCCTCGTCCTGGTCGCAGGCGAGCTTTCCGCTCGACGCGGGCGGCGCGCGGATCGTCTTGCGCCTGCCCCGGTGAGGCCGACATGAACCGCCGAGACTTCCATCATCTGGGCGCGGCCGCGGCCGCGCTGGCCCTCACCCCCGCGCCCGCGTCGGCCGCCACCCCCCCGGCTGGCGCGCCGGCCAATCGGTTCTGGACCGAGGCCTTCGAGGGCGTGTCCGAGGCTTATCCGCCGCTGCGCGTAGCCTTCGACCGGCCCCTGCCGCCGGCGCTGCGCGGCACGCTGTTTCGCAACGGCCCGGCGCGCATGCGCCGCGGCGATACCCGCTACGGCCACTGGTTCGATGGCGATGGCATGGTCCACGCCTTCCGTCTGCAGGGCGACGCCGTGGAGCATCAGGCCCGCATGGTGCGCACGGACAAGTACCGCGAAGAGGAAGTGGCTGGCCGCTTCCTGCGCGACGGCTTCGGCACCGCCGTGCCTGGCTCGCTGCCCGGGGCCAGCGCCGATGACCTGAACCCCGGCAACATCTCGGTGCTGCCCCTGGGGGGCGAACTGCTGGCGCTGTGGGAGGCCGGGTCGCCGTGGCGGATCGATCCCGACACGCTCGAGACCCGGGGCCGCAAGGTGTGGTCGCAGGCCTCCAACGGCCTGTCGTTCTCGGCCCACCCGCGCATCGACGGCGATGGCACCGTCTGGAACTTCGGCTACCGGCCGGGCAGCGGCAAGCTCGCCCTGTGGCGTCTGCGGCCCGATGGCAGCCTGGCGCAGCTGCGGCTGATCGACGCGCCCAATGCCGACATGGTCCACGACTTCGCGATCACCGACCGGCATCTGGTCTTCCTGCTGATGCCGCTGCGGATCGATCCCGAGGCGCCGGCCCGGGCGTCCTTCGTCGACCGGCTGCGCTGGCGCGAGGGCGAACCGTCGGTGCTGCTGCTGGTGGACAAGGACACGCTCGCCGTGACCCACCGCCGCGAACTGCCGGGCGCGGCCTTCTTGCACCTGGGCAATGCCTGGCGCGAGGCGGATTCGGTGGTGCTGGAGGTGATGGCCTTCGGCAGCATGCCGGGGTTCACCAGCTCGGTGCGCGCGGCCTTCGCCGGCCAGCCCGCGCCCTCATTGGACTCGGTGATGCTGGAGGTGCGCGCCAGCCTGAACGGGCCGCAGGTGGCGGTGGTGCCCATGCCCCTGCGCGACGCGGAGTTCCCGGTCTGGGACGCGCGCCGCACCAGCCAGCCCACGCGACACCTCATGAGCGTCACCCGGTCGGCCAGCCTGCCTGCCGAGGCCTTCGGCTTCAATGCGCTGGCCCGGTTCGATCGCAGCAGCGGGCAGGTCAGCCGATTCGACCTTGGCGCCGGGATGCTGGCCGACGAACATCTGTTCGTGGCCCGCCCTGGCGGCGCGCAGGGCGAGGGCTGGCTGATCGGCACCGCGCATGACCGGCACGCGGCGCGCACCGTGCTGTCGGTGTTCGACGCCGCGGCGCTGGCCGACGGGCCGATCAGTCAGGCGGTGGTGCCCCGGCGGCTGCCGCCGGGGTTTCATGGGCGGTTTCAGCCCGCCTAGCGGATCAGTCCACCACTGCCTGATACACCAGCTCGCGCATCAGGTAGCGGTAGGGCAGACGGGCCTGCGGCGACTGCATCATCAGGATCGCGAACAGCTTCTCCTTCGGGTCGATCCAGAAGTAGGTGCCGTAGGCGCCGCCCCAGAAGTAGTCGCCGGGGCTGCCGTGCAGCGGGCTGCGGCCGGCCTCGGTGCGCACCGCGAAGCCCAGGCCGAAGCCCTGGCCCATCTCGGGCGAGGGCTGCAGGGCCTCGAAGCGGCCCATGTCGGCGCCCATCGCGGTGCCGGGCGGCAGATGGTCGCTGGTCATCAGCTCCACGGTCTTGCGCGACACCAGCCGGACGCCGTCGAGCTCGCCGCCGTTCAGCCAGAACTGGCAGAAGCGGGCGTAGTCGGCGGCGGTGGACACCATGCCGCCGCCGCCCGACTTGAAGGGCAGGTCGGCGCTCACCGGCGGCACGCGCGGCAGCTCGTTTTTCGGGCCCTCGCGCTGCGGCTTCGCGCCGCGGTCGGCCTTGCCCTGCGGGACCGAGAAGCCGGTGTCGGGCAGGCGCAGCGGCCCGATGATGCGTTCGGCCATGAACCGCTCCAGGCTCTGGCCGCTCACCACCTCGACGATGCGCCCGAGCACGTCGGTGGCCACGCTGTACTCCCAGGTGGTGCCTGGGTGGTAGATCAGCGGCAGGCGGGCGAGCTTGCTCACCAGCTGCTCGTTGGTGTCCTCGGTGGAGCCCACCTTGGCATCGACATACGCCTGCTTGATCGGGTTGGGGCCGGCCAGGCCATAGGTCAGGCCGGCGGTGTGACGCAGCAGGTCGTGGATGGTCATCGCCCGGCGCGGGGCATCGAGCAGCAACTCGGCGCGGCCCTCACCGTCGCGACGCACCACCCCCACCTTCAGGTCCCGGAAGGAGGGCAGGTATTTGGCGGCCGGATCGGCAATGGACAGGCGCCCCTCCTCGGCCAGCATCATGATCGCGAGCGAGGTGAAGGGCTTGGTCATCGACGCGATGCGGAAGATGGCATCAGGGCGCATCGGCACGCGGGCCTCGACATCGCGCCAGCCCACGCTCTCCTGGTAGGCGATGCGTCCGCGTCGCGCGACCATGACCACCGCGCCCGGGATCTCGCCCTTGTCGACGCCCTGGCGCAGCCGCTCGCTGAGCCGCGCGAGCCGTGCCCCCGACAGGCCCACCTCCTCGGGGCGGGAAGCGCGCGCGAGTTCCTGCGCCAGGGCCGGCCCGCCAGGCAGGAGGCCGGCGGCATGGCCCGCGAGGATCGGCAGGCCGGCCGCCACCAGACGACGGCGCGCGAGCGCGCGCGGGACGATCGGTGCCGGATGCGCCGGCAGGGCTGGGTTCATGCGGTTCTCCAGGGAAGGGGCGGCGGGCACCCGCAGGATTGCCGGGCCACCCTGGGCCTGTGATAGTCGGTATCGAGGCGCACCGCAAGCGCTGGCGGGCGCTTCCGGAATCGTGCGCGGTCTGTCGTCAGCCACGGCGGGGGTGCGAGAATCCTGCCTGCCCGCCTGCCCGCCTGCCCGCCTGCCCGCCTGCCCGCCTGCCCGCCTGCCGTTCGCCCCGCCACCGTGCCCGAGCCGTCCGCCCGATCCCGCCGCTCCGCCCAACGCTCCCCCGGCCGCGTGGCGGCTCCCCGCGGTTCGTCGGCGGCCGACGCGGCCGATGGCCTGGCGCTGGTGCTGAAGGCCGCCGCGTTCGCGGCCGAGCGCCATCGCCGGCAGCGTCGCAAGGACCTGCACGCCACGCCCTACATCAACCACCCGCTGGCGCTGGCCAGCGTGCTGTCGGTGGAAGCCGGTGTCACCGACCCGGAGGTGCTGGCCGCGGCCCTGCTACACGACACCCTCGAGGACACCGAGACCACCGCCAGCGAGCTGCGCGAGGCCTTCGGCACGCGCGTGGCCGCGATCGTCGATGAAGTGACCGACGAGCCCGACATCGACGATGACCTGCGCCGGCAGCGTCAGGTCGATCGCGCAGCGCATCTCAGCCTGGGCGCGCGCCTGGTCAAGCTCGCCGACAACATCGCCAACCTGCGCGATGTTGCCGAGCGTCCGCCCCATGCCTGGGGGCTCGCGCGCAAGCGCGACTACTTCGACTGGACCGCGCGCGTGGTGGCCGGTCTGCGCGGCACCCACCCGGTGCTCGAGGCGCTGTTCGATCAGGCCCAGACGCGGCGGCCCTGACTTTCGCAATCACCCCCGCCTGCCTTGTGGGCCATCGGGGCGGCTGGCAGCATTCGCCGCTCCTGATCTCCCCTCCGAGGCCCTGCCGTGGACACCCAGCCCGCCCAGCCCCTGCTGTTCACCCCGATGCGCCTGCGCGGCGTGACCCTGCCCAACCGACTGGTCGTGCCGCCGATGGCGCAGTACAGCGCCGACGAAGGCGTGGCCAACGAGTTCCATCTTGCCCACTACGGGCGCTTTGCCGTTGGCGGCGCGGGCCTGATCTTCATCGAGGCCACCGGTGTGACGCGCGAGGGCCGCATCACCAATGGCTGCCTGGGCCTGTGGAACGACCAGCAGCAGCGGGCCTTCGAGCCCATCGTGCGGGCGATCAAGGCCCAGGGCGCGGTCCCGGCCATCCAGCTCGGCCATGGCGGACGCAAGGCGAGCATGCAACGGCCCTGGTTCGGCAACGGCCCGCTCAACGATGCCGACCTCGCCCGCGGCGAGCAGAGCTGGCAGCCGCTGGGGCCGTCGGCGGTGCCGCTGGCCGAGGGCTGGCTGGTGCCGCGGCAGATGGATGCCGACGACATGGCCCGCACCCGCAAGGCCTTCGCCGATGCCGCGCTGCGGGCGATCGCCGCCGGCTTCGAGGTGATCGAGATTCACATGGCGCACGGCTATCTGCTGCAGTCCTTCGTCTCGCCGCTGTCCAACTTCCGCACCGATGCCTACGGTGGCAGCCTCGAGAACCGCATCCGCTTCCCGCTCGAGGTGGTCGATGCGGTGCGCGCGGCGCTGCCGCAGTCGGTGCCGCTGTTCGTGCGCATCTCCAGCGAGGACGGCTTCGAGGGCGGCTGGACCATGGATGACAGCGTGGTGTTCGCGCGCGCGCTGCGCGAGCACGGGGTCGACGTGGTCGACTGCTCCTCGGGGGGCAACACCCCGCGCGGCGCCACCAATGCCAACCTGCAGCGCACACCGGGCTACCAGGTGCCGTTCGCCCGCCGCATCCGCCAGGAGGCCGGGGTGATGAGCGAGGCCGTGGGCCTGATCCGCGACGCCCGCTTCGCCGAGCAGGTGCTGCAGGACGGCGGCGCCGATCTGGTGGCGGTGGGCCGGCAGTTCCTCTACGAGCCCTTCTGGGGCCTGCACGCCGCGCACCAGCTCGGCATCGACCCCGACTTCACGCGCTGGCCGCGCCAGTACGCCTGGTGGCTGGAGAAGTGGGACAAGGGCATCCGCGCCCGCGAGGCCGCCGAGCGGCGCGGCTGAGCGCGGGCTGCGCCGCGGCTCAGGGCGTGGCGCCCCCGGCCGCGCCCGGGCCGGGCAGGCCGCAGATCGCCGGCAGCAGTTCGCCGATGGGGCCGCGCAGCACCGCGTCGGCCACCTCGTCCATGGCGGTGGCCTCGGCGTTGATGATCACCACCTTCGCGCCAGCCCGGCTGGCCAGCGGCACCGCGCCGGCCACCGGATAGACCTGCAGGGTCGAGCCTACCGCGAGCAGCAGGTCTGCCTCGCCGGCCACGGTCATGGCCCGGTCGATGACCTCGGGCACCAGCGCCTGACCGAACGAGATGGTGTCGCTCTTCAGGATGCCGCCGCAGCGCAGGCAGGCCGGGTCGGCCTCGCCGCCGCGCACCCGCTCGAGCACCTGCGGCATCGGCGTGCGTTCGCCGCAACCCCAGCACATGGCCCGCCGGAGGGTGCCGTGCACCTCGATCACCTTCGCGGCCGAGTTGCCCGCGATCTGGTGCAGTTCGTCGACGTTCTGGGTGATCAGCGCGTGCAGCTTGCCGCGTTGCTCCAGATGCACCAGCGCCTGATGGCCGCGGTTGGGGCGCGCGTGCCAGGCGGTGTGCTCGAGCCGGCCGCGCCAGGCCGCCCGGCGCACCTCGGGATCGGCGAGATAGTTCTGGATGGTGGACTGCTTCTCGGCGGCCGGATTGCGCGTCCACACCCCCTGCGGGCCGCGGAAATCCGGGATGCCCGAGTCGGTGGAGATGCCCGCGCCGGTGAGCGCCACCACGCGACGGGCGGCGTCGACCCATCCGGCGACGGTGCGCAGGGCGTCAGCGTGATCCATGGGCTGGGGCTCGGGTGGCGCGGTTGTGAGGGCGACGCTCAGAGCATGCTGGCGTCGGTGGGCAGGCCCATCAGCACGCGGCCGGCCAGCTCCCAGGTGGGCGGCGCGATCATCATGTGCTGGGTGGCCGCGAAGGCATCGCGGAAGCGCCGCTGCAGCGGGTGCGAGGCATAGAGCACGCTGCCGCCGCCAAGCTCGTACATCATGCGGACCACATCGGCGCTGCTGCGGGTGGCGTGGGTGGCGGCCAGGCGCAGCAGTGCGCGGCCTTCCACGTCGATGGGGTCGCCGCCCGAGGCTCGCGTCCAGGCCTCGCCGATCGCCTCGTGGAAGAACGCGCGCGCCGAGCGCAGCTGCGCCTCGGCGCGCGCCAGTTCGGCCTGGGCGCCGGCCCGCTCGGCAAGGGTGCGCCGCGAGCCTTGCGGTTTCTTGGCGCCGGCCAGCTCCACCAGGTCGTCGATCGCGGCGCGGGCATTGCCCAGCGCCACCGCGGCGATGCCCAGCGCCAGCAGGCCGAAGGGCGGGAAGCGATAGAGCGGGCCGGGCTCGCGGGGCGTGTCGGTGACCAGCGAGTAGCTGTAGGCAGCCGGCACGTGGATGTCGGTGACCTCCATGTCGCCGCTGCCCGAGCCGTTCAGTCCCGCCACCTGCCAGGTGTCGATCAGGGTGGCCTGCGACGCGGGGAAGACCATCATGCGGGCGTCGGGCATGCCGTTGGGCAACTGGCGCGGCTTGCCGTCTTCCAGCACCACCGAGATGCCCTTGAGCCAGCCGCAGTTGTTGCCCCCGCTCACCCAGGGCCAGCGCCCGTTGAGGCGGTAGCCCCCGTCCTCGCGTACCGCACGGCCGGTGGGCGTGTTCGAGCCGCCGGTGATCGCCATGGGATCGGCGTAGATGGCCGCGGCAGCCTCGGGCTCGAGATAGGCCGCCGACATGCCCGAGCCGGCGCCGATCATGACGCACCAGCCGGCCGAGGCATCGGCCTGGGCGACTGCCTCGATGGTGTTCATCATGTCGGCGGCGGGCAGCTCCAGGCCACCGATGCGCCGCGGCACGGCCATGCGGTACAGCCCGGCGCGTGCGAACTGCTCGGCGATGTCGCCAGGCAGGCGGCGCGCGCGTTCGATGTCACCGGCGCGGCTGCGCAGCATGGGTTGCAGGGCGCGGGCAGCGCTCAGAGGGTCCTGGGCGACCGGGGTGGAAGTGGCCATGACGGATGTCCGGTGGGATCGGCAGGCCGGCGATGGCCGACCACAGGCACGATGGCCGCATCTTGCGATGGATCGCGCCGCCGGTGCGAGGGTTCCGGATCAGCGGCGGGGCCGTTTTCCGCGCCGTCGTCCGCGGGCCCGCTCCGGGGGGCGCCGGGCCCGCGAGCGCGCTGTGTATGCTCGACGGCGATGGCCTTCAATCCCACCGCCGAGCAGCGTCGCATCCTGATCTGGATGTGCGTGTTCATCGGCGTGAACCAGCTCGGCTTCGGGGCGATGATCCCGGTGCTGCCGCTCTACGCGCAGGCCTTCGGGGTGCCGGCCTCGGCGATCGGCATGACCATCGCGGTCTACGGCTTCTCGCGCATGCTCTCGGCCTTGCCCGCGGGCCGGCTCTGCGATCAGCGCGGCCGGCGCCAGTCCATGGCGCTGGGGGGCGTGATCTGCGCGCTGGGCAACCTCTGGTGCGCGCTCGCCAGCAGCTTCCCCGAGTTCGTGCTGGCCCGCTTCCTGGCGGGCCTGGGCGCGGGCTGGGTGCAGGTGGTGGGCAACATCGTGCTCGCCGACATCAGCACCCCGGCGCAGCGCGGGCGCATGATGTCGATCTACCAGGGCACCTTCCTGTTCTCGGTGGGGGTGGGCCCGTTTCCGGGCGGTCTGCTGGCCGAGCACTTCGGCCTGGCCGCGCCCTTCGCGGTGTATGCCGCGGCCACCGCGCTGGCCGGGGTGTTCGCGTGGTTCACGGTGCCCGAGACCCGCAGCTTCACCGCCGATGGCCGGCCCGCCGCGCTGCCGCCGGCCGTGCCCTTCTCGGTGCAGATGCGACTGCTCGCCTCGAGCACCGGCTTCATGCTGGTCTGCCTGGTGGGGCTGGTCAACGCGGTGGTGCGCACCGGCGCGCTGTTCAACGTGGTGCCCCTGCTCGCGGCCAGCAAGCTCGGCATGGGGCCCGGGCAGGTGGGCGGGCTGCTCGCCTTCGGCAGCCTCATCGGCCTGGCGGCGAGCTATCCCGCCGGGGCGCTGGCCGACCGCTTCGGCCGCAAGCCGATCATCGTGCCCTCGGCGCTGCTCACCGCGCTGTCCTTCGTGGTGTTCTTCGCCGCCCCGTCCATGCTCTGGTTCGGGCTGGCCTGCCTGCTCTGGGGCGTGGCCTCGGCGGTCAACGGCGCGGCGCCCGCGGCCTATGCGGCCGACAACGCCCAGCCCGGCATGAACGCGGCCGCGATGAGCGGCTACCGCATGCTTTCCGATGTCGGCTATGTCATTGGCCCGATCGGGCTGGGGCTGGTGGTCGACGGCCTGGGTGCGGAGGCCGCGCTGGCGGCCGCGGCGATCCTGGTGGGGGGTGTCGGGCTGCTGTTCGCCCGCTATGCGCCGGAGAGCTGGCCGCGCCAAGCGGGACGCTAGGCTTCCCGGAAGGCGATGCCGCGCCCGGGTTAAGCTCCCGCGCCGCCACTCTCCCGACCCGTCCCGGCCATCGTCATGCTGCTCACCCTGGTCATTGCCTACCTGCTGGGCACCATCGCCATCGGCCTGTGGGCCGCCAAGCGCGTGCGTACCGCCGCCGACTTCGCCATCGCCGGCCGTCACCTGCCGATGATGATGATCGTCACCACCACCTTCGCCACCTGGTTCGGCTCCGAGACCGTGCTCGGCATCCCGGCCAAGTTCGTGCAGGGCGGCCTGGGCAGCGTGGTGGAGGATCCCTTCGGCGCCGGCACCTGCCTCATCCTGGTGGGCCTGTTCTTCGCCGCGAAGCTCTACCGGATGACGCTGCTCACCATCAGCGACTACTACCGGGAGCGTTACGGGCGCGGGGTGGAGGTGGTCTGCTCGCTGATCATCATCCTGAGCTACCTCGGCTGGGTGTCGGCGCAGGTCACCGCGCTGGGCCTGGTCTTCAACCTGCTGTCGGGCGGCGCCATCACCATCCCCATGGGCATGGTCCTGGGCACGGTCTCGATCCTGGCCTACACGCTGTTCGGGGGCATGTGGTCGGTGGCGGTCACCGACTTCATCCAGATGATCATCCTGGTGCTCGGGCTCTCGATCATCGCGGTCTTCGCCGCCGACCAGGCTGGCGGGGCCGACAAGGTGATCAGCCTGGCGGTCAGCCGCGACCTCTTCCGCTTCTGGCCCGAGCCCACGACCGCGCAGATCCTCGCGTTCATCGCCGCGGCGATCACCATGATGTTCGGCTCAATCCCGCAGCAGGACGTGTTCCAGCGGGTGATGTCGGCCAAGGACCTGAAGGCCGCCACCCGCGGGCCGGTGATCGGCGGGGTGTGCTACATCCTGTTCGCCGCGGTGCCGATGTTCCTGGTCACCAGCGCCCTGATCATCATGCCCGAGCAGGCCGCCAGCCTCATCCAGGACGATCCGCAGAAGGTGCTGCCCACCCTGGTCATGGAGCACATGCCCTTCGTGATGCAGGTCCTGTTCTTCGGCGCCCTGCTCTCGGCCCTGAAGAGCACCGCCTCGGCCACGCTGCTCGCGCCCTCGGTGACCTTCGTCGAGAACATCTGGCGACAGTTCTTCCCGCGCCGCAGCGACCGGCAGCAACTCTGGGCCATGCGCATCGCGGTGCTGGTCTTCAGCGCCTGCGTGTGCGCCTATGCCATCGCGCTGCAGGGCACGCCGATCTACGAGATGGTCTCGGCCGCCTACCAGATCACGCTGGTGGGCGCCTTCGTGCCTCTGGTGGCAGGGCTCTACTGGCCGCGGGCGTCAACCCAGGGCGCGGTGTTCTCGATCGTGCTCGGCCTGCTGGCCTGGCTGCTGTTCATGGCCACCGATGCGGGAGAGCTCGTGCCGGCGCAACTGGCCGGCCTGATCATGGCCGCGGTGGGCATGGTGGTGGGCTCGCTGGGCCCGCAGTCGCTGATCAGGAATCGCCACGGCAGTCACCACCACGCCGCGGGGCTCAAGGCAGGCGCCTGATCGGCCCGCGCCGAGGGCTGGCCTGATGAGGCCGCGCCCAGGGATCGCCTGATCAGCCCGCCCGCACCTTGCCTGCTACCGCGCGCACCTTGCCGGGCGCGGCGCGCCAGATGGCGAGTGCCGAGAGGAAGCACATCGCCAGGGAGATCCAGAAGGCCAGGGCATAGCTGCCGGTGCGGTCGTGGATGAGGCCGGTGAGCCAGGGGCCGGCCGCGCCGCCGCCGATCGCCGAGAGCATGAGGGTGCCGAACACCGCGCCGTAATGGCGGCCCTCGAAGATCTCGGCCGGGATGGCGCCGAACACCGAGGTCATGCCGTAGCCGAGCGCACCCTGCACCAGCACCATGAAGAGCATCAGGGCAGGGTCGGGCCGGCCCTCGAGCAGCAGCAGCGCCACGAAGGTGAGCGCGAAGCCGGCGCAGCCGATCACCCACACGATCTCGCGGCCGATGCGGTCGGACAGCCAGCCGAGCAGGATCTGCCCCGGCACGCCGGCCAGACTGACCACGCCCAGGGCCCAGGCGGCCTGGCTGGCCGAGAAGCCGATCTCCACCAGGTACTTGGTCTGATGGACCTGGGCCGCGTACCACACGAACAGCCCGCCGAAGTAGCCCAGCGCCACCCACCAGAAGCGTGTGGTGCGCATCGCCCGGGCGAGGGTCCAGTCGGTGGCGGCCCATTGCGCGTCGACGATGTTGGCCCGCCGCGCCGGTGCCGCGCCTGCGGCGACAGGCTCGGGGGCGGCATCGCCATCGGGCTGCAGGCCGAGGTCCTGGGGCCGGCGGCGCAGCAGCAGGTTCAGCGGCACCAGCACCACCAGCACGGTCAGCCCGAGCGTCCAGCAGGCCTGGCGCCAGCCGGCGCCGGCGATCACGGTCTGCAGGGCCGGCAGCATCAGGATGGAGCCCGCGCCCACCCCGGCGAAGGCCACGCTCAGGGCGAGCCCGCGGCGCCGCTCGAACCAGGCCGGCAGGAACAGCGCCTGGCCGCTGTAGCCCAGGCACACGCTGCCGGCGCCCACCAGCACGCCCAGGGTGGCATAGAGATGCCAGGGCTCGCTGGCCAGGGTGGCGAGCATGAGCCCTGCGGCGATGCAGCACACGCCGAATTCATTGACCACCCGCGGTCCGTGCCGGTCCATCACGCGGCCGAGCACCGGGCTGAGCACCGCCGACACCAGGAATCCGAAGGAGAAGGCGCCGGCGGTGAGGCCGCGGTCCCAGCCGAACTCGTCGAGCATGGGCGGGAAGAAGAGCGAGAACGCGGTGCGCGCATTCACGCCCAGCGCCATGCTCACGAAGACCACGGCCACCACCAGCCAGCCGTAGTAGAAGGGCAGACGGCGGGCGAGGGCGGCGAGCATGGCGGGCGGGCTCAGACCGACAGCAGCCGGCGCAGCTGCGCCATGTCGTCGAAGACCATGCTCGCGCCGGCGGCCAGCAGGTGCCGGGGCTCCATCCGCGCGCAGAATCCCAGCACCGTGGCCCCCGCGGCCACGCCGGCGCGCGTGCCGGTGGGCGTGTCCTCGACGACCAGGCAGCGCTCGGGCGCGACGCCCAGCGAGCGCGCGGCCAGCAGGTAGACATCGGGGTGCGGCTTGCTGCGCTGGACCTGATCGGACCCGTACACATGGGGCATCAGCCGATCGAGCAGGCCGGTGCGGCCCAGCGTGACGCGCATCTTGCCGCGATCGGCGCCCGAGGCCACCGCATGGGCGAAGCCGGCCGCCTGCACGGCCGCGATGAGCTCGGCGATGCCCGGCACCGCGGTGACGCTCTCGGCCAGCGCGGCATCACGGCGCTGCAGGAACTGCGGGTACCAGTGATCGGGGATGGGGCCGCCGATCATCGCCTCGATGGTGGCAGTCTCCTCGCGCACGGTCTTGCCCACGAAGCGCTCGATGGTCTGCGCGTCGCTGATGTCGGCGCCGAGTTCGCGCAGCATCTGCGCGAGCACGCCGCAGGTGACCGGCTCGCTGTCGACCAGCACGCCGTCGCAGTCGAAGATGACGGCGTCGAAGCGGGCGCGCATCAGCCCTGCCCGTCGGCGGCCAGGGCCCGCCCGATCAGGATGCGCTGGATGTCCGAGGTGCCCTCGTAGATCTGCGCCACGCGCACGTCGCGCCAGATGCGCTCGACCGGGAAGTCGGCGAGGTAGCCATAGCCGCCGTGGATCTGGATGGCGTCGGAGCACACCCGCTCGGCCATCTCGGAGGCGAAGAGCTTGGCCATGGCCGCCTCCTTCAGGCACGGCCGGCCGGCGTCCTTCAGGCTGGCGGCGTGCAGGATGAGCTGGCGCGCGGCCTCGAGCTGCGTGGCCATGTCGGCCAGCCGGAACTGCACCGCCTGGTGGTTGAAGATGGCGGTGCCGAAGGCCTCGCGCTCGTTGGCGTAGCGCAGCGCCGCCTCGAAGGCCGCGCGCGCCATGCCGAGTGACTGCGCGGCGATGCCGATGCGCCCGCCCTCCAGGCCCGAGAGCGCGATCTTGTAGCCCTGGCCCTCGTCGGCCAGCAGGCTGGCCGCCGGCACCCGGCAGTTCTCGAACACGATCTGCGCGGTGTCCGAGCAGTGCTGACCGGTCTTGCGCTCGAGCCGCGCCACCTGGTAGCCGGGGGTGGCGGTGGGCACCAGGAAGGCCGAGATGCCGCGCTTGCCCGCGGCCTTGTCGGTGACCGCCATGACGATCGCGACATCGGCATTGCTGCCGCTGGTGATGAACTGCTTGACGCCATTGA
>JBIKWU010000319.1:0-4167 GCA_044356115.1 Burkholderiaceae bacterium | reverse complement strand
CGGCCGCGGCGGCACCGCCGAGACCGTGGCCGGCGAGCACGCCGCCCGCCCTACCGGCCTGTTCTTCCAGGACTCCACCCCCGAGGCGATCATCGATGCCGTCGCCCGCTTCGAGGCGCTGGCCCGGCCGATCGACCCGCAGGCCTGCATCGACCGCGCCGCGCTCTACTCCCCGCAGACCTTTGCCCGACGATTCAGCGCCTGGGTCGAGCAGTCATGGTCGGGCTGGCAGGCCCGGCTGGCGCAGCCCTGCTCGCCCGACGACCCCGGCGCGCCGCCACAGGCCTGAGCGGCGGATGGCCGGGATCGGGCCCGGACGGCTCGGTTATCATCGCGGCCTGCCGCGGAGACTCCGATGATCGATTTCCTGCACGGGCTGCCCCTGCTCGCCAAGGCCGCCCTGCTCGGGCTGGTCGAGGGTCTCACCGAGTTCCTGCCCATCTCGAGCACCGGCCACCTCATCCTCGCCGGCAGCCTGCTCGGGTTCTCCGACGAGAAGGCCAAGCTCTTCGACGTGGCCATCCAGACCGGCGCCATGCTCGCGGTGGTCTGGTACTACCGCGCGCGCATAGCCTCCACGCTGGCCGGCCTGGGCTCCGAGCGCCGCGCCCAGCGCTTCGCGCTGAACGTGCTCATCGCCTTCCTGCCGGCAGCGGTGCTGGGCGTGCTCTTCGGCAAGTTCATCAAGGCCCACCTGTTCAAGCCGGTGCCGGTGGCGCTGGCCTTCATCGTGGGTGGCCTGATCATCCTGTGGGTGGAACGCGGCCAGGCCGGCCGGCGCCCACGCATCCAGGAGGTCGATGACATGAGCGCGCTCGATGCGCTCAAGCTGGGCGTGGCGCAGGCGTTCGCGCTGGTGCCGGGCACCAGCCGGTCGGGCGCCACCATCATCGGCGGCATGCTGTTCGGGCTGTCACGCCGCGCCGCCACCGAGTTCTCGTTCTTCCTGGCCATTCCCACGCTGGTGGGCGCCGGGGTCTACGACCTGGTCAAGTACCGCGCGCTGCTCTCGGCCGATGACCTGCCGATGTTCGCCGTGGGGTTGGCGGTGGCCTTCGTGTCGGCGCTGGCCTGCGTGCACTGGCTGATCCGCTTCGTGGCCAGCCATGACTTCCGCGGCTTTGCCTGGTACCGCATCGTGTTCGGGGGGCTGGTGCTGCTCACCGCCCACTTCGGCTGGGTGAACTGGGCCGCCTGAGCTCGGCCCTCAGGCCTCGCGACGCTCGAAGATCAGGTCGCGCACCGCGTGGCCCAGCGCCAGCCCGCGCTTCTCGAACTTGGTGAGCGGGCGCCACTCAGGGCGCGGCGCGAAGCCCTGCGCGGTGTTGCGCAAGGCCGGCTCGGCCTGCAGCACCGCGAGCATCTGGTCGGCGTAATGCGCCCAGTCGGTGGCGCAGTGCAGATAGCCCCCGGGCCGCAAGCGGCTGGCGGCCAGGCTCACCAGCGGCGGCTGGATCAGCCGGCGCTTGTGGTGCCGCGCCTTGGGCCAGGGGTCGGGGAAGTAGACATGGATGCCGGCCAGCGTGTCGGGGGCGATCATGTCGCGCAGCACCTCCACCGCGTCATGGCGGATGACCCGCACGTTGCCGATGGCCTGCTCGTCGAGCCGGCGCAGCAGCGCGCCCACGCCGGCCGGATAGACCTCCACCCCGATGAAGTCGGTGTCGGGCCGGGCCAGCGCGATGGCCGCGGTGGTTTCGCCCATGCCGCAGCCGATCTCCAGCACCACCGGCGCCTGCCGCCCGAAGGCGGCGGCGGTGTCCAGGAGCGCCGCCTGATGGGCGATGCCGAAGCGCGGCAGCAGGCGCTCCTGCGCGGCGCGCTGGCCGTGGGTGAAGTGGACGCGGCGGTTGACGAAGCTGCGGATGTGGTCGGGGCGTGGGCTGGCGGTCATCGGCGACGGGCAGGGCACGGGCGCGCGGCTTGGCGCGGCGGAAGGGTCTCGCGGGTTGGTTAGGATACCGGCTCCCACTTTCCCGGAAGCGCCGATGACCCACGACTCCCAGATCCTCAGCCACACCAGCGACGGCGTGGCCACGATCACCTTCAACCGGCCCGACAAGCTCAACGCGCTCACGCCGGCCATGCTCGAGGCCTTCTTCGATGCCGTCGGCCAGGCCGCCGCCGATCCGGCCGCGCGGGTGATCGTGGTCACCGGCGCGGGCCGCGGCTTCTCGGCCGGGCTCGACCTGGGCGTGATCGGCACCGGTCAGGCCGGCGGGGCCGGCGAGGCCACGCCGCGGCCCGAGCCGCAGTGGGGCGACGACATCGGCCCGCCACTGGCGGCCGGGTTCAGTGCCGGCTGGAACGCGCTGATCCGCTCGCGCAAGCCCACCATTGCCGCGGTCAACGGCCCGGCCTTCGGCTGGGGCTTCATCCTGGCCCTGCACTGCGACATCCGGTTCGCGGCCCGATCGGCCCTCTTCAATGCCACCTTCGCGCGGCTGGGCGTGCCCGCCGAGAAGGGCATCGGCTGGCTGCTGCCGCGCCTGATCGGCATCGCCCGCGCGGCCGACCTGCTCTACACCGCGCGCCGCTTCGATGGCGTGGAGGCCGAGCGCATCGGCCTGGTCAATGCCGTGCTCGATGACGATCGGCTCATGGCGCACGTGGCCGACTACGCGAAGGCGATCGCGGCCAACGCCGCGCCGCGCGCCCTGGCCGCCATGAAGGCGCAGCTCTGGACCGCAGCCGACGTCAGCTATGACGAGGGCTTCGCGGCGGCCAACCGCGAGCAGGACCGCTGCACCGCCACCGCCGACTTCCGCGAAGGGCTGGCGAGCTACAAGGACAAGCGCGCGCCGCGCTTCACCGGGGGCTGAGCCTGAGGCCGCGCTGGGCGGCCGGGGTCGGCTTCGCGTAAAATGACCTGATCGCGGGTGTAGTTCAATGGCAGAACGGCAGCTTCCCAAGCTGCATACGAGGGTTCGATTCCCTTCACCCGCTCCACGCCGCCGTCGCGGGCTGTCCCCGCCCCGCCCATGAAGGCCGCCTACCTCAGCCATCCCAGCTTCGCGCGCCACGAGATGGGGGCCGGCCATCCGGAATGCCCCGAGCGCCTGGCCGCGGTCTCGGACCGCCTGCTCGCCAGCGGCCTGCTCGACCTCATGGACCGCTTCGAGGCGCCGGCGGCCACCGACACCCAGATCACCCGCGCCCACGAGGCGCTGCACCTGGCTGACCTGCGCGCGCGCGCGCCTGCCCAGGGGCTGGTGGCCATCGACCCCGACACCGCGCTCAACCCGCACAGCCTCACCGCGGCCCTGCATGCCGCCGGGGCCGCGGTCCGCGCCACCGAGCTGGTGCTCCGCGAGGGCTACCAGCGCGCCTTCTGCAACGTGCGCCCGCCCGGCCATCACGCCGAGCGCGGCCGCGCGATGGGCTTCTGCCTCTTCAACAACGCGGCGGTGGGCATCCGTCATGCGCTCGATGCGCTCGGCCTGCAGCGGGTGGCGCTGGCCGATTTCGACGTGCACCACGGCAACGGCAGCGAGGACATCCTCGCCGATGACCCGCGGGTGCTGATGGTGTCCACCTTCCAGCGCCGCCTGTACCCGTTCATGGGCGACGAGCCGCGCGGCGCGAACATGCGCAACGTCGGGCTGGCGCCGTACTCCGGTGGCGAGGCGATGTGCGAGGCGGTCGAGACGGTCTGGCTGCCGGCGCTGCGCGAGTTCCAGCCCGAGATGCTGTTCATCTCGGCCGGCTTCGACGCGCATCGCGATGACGACATGAGCCAGCTCGGCTGGCGCGACGCCGACTATGGCTGGGTCACCGCGCGCCTGGTCGAGGTGGCCGAGCAGTGCGCGCAGGGCCGGGTGGTCTCGCTGCTCGAGGGTGGCTACCACCTGCCGGCGCTGGCGCGCAGCGCCGAGCAGCACGTCCGGGCGTTGCTCGGGCTGCCCTAGCCGTGCGGGCGAGACGTCGACGGCACGGCCTGGACGGCGCTCAGCCCCGGTGATACCCGGTGACGCGCTCGACCTCCTCGCGCGAGCCCAGGAACACCGCCACCCGCTCGTGCAGCTTGCCCGGCTGCAGCGCCAGGATGCGCTCGTGGCCGTTGGTGGCGGCGCCGCCGGCCTGCTCCACCAGGAAGCTCATCGGGTTGGCTTCATAGAGCAGGCGCAGCTTGCCGGGCTTGTCGGGCTCGCGGGCGTCGCGCGGGTA
>JBIKWU010000317.1:0-4185 GCA_044356115.1 Burkholderiaceae bacterium | reverse complement strand
GCGAGGATCCGGATCCGATGCTTCTTCATCTTGCCGGACACGTAGGCGTTCACGGTGGCGCCGTTGTCCAGGGTGACGCGATAGCGGGTGTCAGGCAGAACCTCGGCGACCACGCCGTCGACTTCGATCAGATCTTCTTTGGCCATTGGGGTGGGGGTTGGCGGCAAACCACCGGCGGCCGGGGCCGCCGGAAGGTTCACCTGAGGGCTCAGATCACCTGGATCCGGCTGGCCTGCAGGCCCTTGCGGCCCTGCGTGACTTCAAACTGCACGCGCTGCTTCTCGGCAAGGGTCTTGAAGCCCTGGCCCTGGATTTCGCTGAAGTGCGCGAACAGATCTTCGGAGCCGTCATCGGGGGCGATGAAGCCGAAGCCTTTGGTTTCGTTGAACCACTTGACGGTACCGGTTTTGGTGCTCATTGGTTTCTCCCATGCGAGCGTTGAGAAATTCGGGACTCGGCCCGAACGGCGACGACGCACAAGAAACGCAACCAGGGATAACCAGACTGGAACCAGCCCCGGGGAGGGACCGTTTGACCGGGAAAACCGCCGAGAAACACCGCTTGAGACGCGTGCACCCTCAACCATCCCACCTTCGGGCAGAAATGTCAATGCCGCGGGGGGATTGGGCATAATCGCGGGTTTGCCAATCCAGCCGGCGCCTCCCGTCGGCGCCCCCGCGCCCCGTCCATGACGCCTGCTCCCGCACTGCCCCGCAACGCGATCGTGCCCTACGCCGGCACGATCTTCCTCTCGGCCTTCCTGCTGTTCCTGGTGCAGCCGGTGGTGGCCAAGCAGATCCTGCCCTGGTTCGGCGGCTCGGCCGCGGTATGGACCACCTGCATGGTCTTCTTCCAGTCCATCCTGCTGGCCGGCTATGCCTACGCCGACTTCACCAGCCGGCTGGGGCTGCGCCGACAGGCGGTGGTGCATGCGGTGCTGCTGGCGGTGTCGCTGGCGCTGCTGCCCATCCTGCCCGATGCGTCCTGGAAGCCGGCGGGCGACGCCGAGCCGATCGGCCGCATCCTGCTGCTGCTCACCGCCACCATCGGCCTGCCCTACTTCCTGCTCTCGTCCACCACCCCGCTGCTGCAGGCCTGGTACTGGCAGCGCTTTCGCAGCGCCGTGCCCTACCGGCTGTTCGCGCTCTCCAATTTCGCGTCGATGCTCGCCCTGCTCGGATTCCCGGTGCTGTTCGAGCCGGCGCTGTCGCTGCCCGAGCTAGGCTGGGGCTGGTCCGCGCTGTACGCGGTGTTCGCGGTGGTGTGTGCCGGCACCGGCTTTCTCTCGGCCCGTGGGGCCACGGGTTCGGCGCAGGCCGAACCGGCGCAGGCCGCCGGCGGCGGCGCGGACGCGGCGCCAGGCATCGGCCGGCAACTGATGTGGCTGGCGCTGTCGGCCATGGGCTCGGCCATGCTGCTCGCGGTGACCAACCATGTCACGCAGAACATCGCCAGCGTGCCCTTCCTGTGGGTGATCCCGCTGGCGCTGTACCTGCTCACCTTCATCCTGTGCTTCGACCATCCACGCTGGTACCGGCGCGGCCTGTTCCTGCTGCTGCTGGCGGGCCTGGTGCCGGCGATGGCCTGGTTCATCGGCTCGCTGAACCTGCGGGTGGCCGCGCCTCTGTACTTCGCGGGGCTGTTCGTGGCGTGCATGGTCTGCCATGGCGAACTGGCCGCGATCAAGCCCGACCCGGCCCATCTCACCCGCTTCTACCTGATGATCTCGGTGGGCGGGGCGATCGGCGCGGTGCTGATCGCGATCGTGGCTCCCCTCACCCTGCCGGGCTACTTCGAGCTGGGCATCTCGCTGGTGCTGCTGGCCCTGCTCCTCGCGCTGCGGCTGCAGTCGATGCTGCGCGTGGCGGCGCTGATGGTGACCGCCGCCTCGCTGGTGCTGGTGGTGCGCGGCGGCGTGGACTACACCTCGGGCATCCGCGTGATGGAGCGCGACTTCTACGGGGTGGTGCGCACCCGTGACTGGACCAACCCGGTGTCCTACCGGACGATGTACCACGGCGGCATCATGCACGGCGGGCAACTGCTCGGCGAGAAGTACCGCAACGTGCCGGCCGACTACTTCAGCCCTGGCTCGGGCTACGGCCGGGTCTTCGCCACGCTCAATGAACAGTCGCCGCCGCAGCCGCGCTCGGTGGGGGTGATCGGGCTGGGCGCGGGTGTGCTCGCCGCCTACGGGCGCCCGGGTGACACCATGGTCTTCTACGAGATCAGCCCGCGGGTGGTCGACATCGCCAAGCGCGAATTCTCCCTGCTGGCCGACAGCGGCGCGAAGATCGAGGTGGTGATGGGCGATGGCCGACTGTCGCTGGAGCGCGAGGCGCCGCGCCGTTACGACGTGATGGGCATCGACGCGTTCTCGGGCGACTCGATCCCCATGCACCTGATCACCCGCGAAGCGATGGCGCAATACGCGCGCCACATCAAGGACGACGGCGTGATCGTGTTCCAGGCCACCAACCGCTTCGTGAACCTGCCGCCCGTCATCAAGCGCCTGGCCGCGGAGTTGGGCATGCACGCGGTGCTGGTGTCCGACTCACCCCCGGCCACCGATGACTACCGGTACTGGTACTCGTCCACCGATCAGGTGGTCGTCAGCCGCAACCGGGCATTGCTCACCAGCGGTCCGCTGGCCGCCGGCGCGGTGGAGATCCCCGATCTGCCGGGGCTGCCGGTGTTCACCGACGCCCATCACAACCTGGTGCGCATCCTCAAGTAGGCGCGCCCCCCGGGCGGCCCCCGGGGCCGCCCGGGATGGCGGCGAGCAGGCGGCGGGTGTACTCGTGCTGCGGCTGCTCGTAGATCGCCTGCGCGTCACCGGCCTCGACCACCTGACCGGCCTGCATCACCAGCACCTCGTCGGCGAGGTACTTCACCACCGCCAGATCGTGGGAGATGAACAGGTAGGACAGCCCGAACTCGTCCTGCAGGTCGCGCAGCAGATTGAGCACCTGGGCCTGCACCGAGACATCGAGGGCCGAGACCGATTCGTCGCAGACCACCACCTCGGGCCGGGTGCTCAGGGCGCGGGCGATCGCGATGCGCTGGCGCTGGCCACCCGAGAACTCGTGGGGCCAGCGTGACAGCGCCGCAGCGGGCAGTCCGACCCGCTGCAGCAGTTCGCCGGCCAGATGCAGGCGTTCGGCCGCGTCGGCACCGATGCCGTGCAGGCGCATCGGTTCGGCCAGGGTCTGGGCCACGGTGAAGCGGGGATTGAGCGAGGCGTAGGGGTTCTGGAAGACGATCTGCAGGCGCCGACGCCAGGCGAACCATGCGGCCGCATCGAGGCCGAGCAGATCCTGCCCGCCGCTGAGCACCGCGCCGGCATCGGCCGGCAGCAGCCGCAGCAGCGCCAGCCCCACGGTGGTCTTGCCGCTGCCCGACTCGCCCACCAGGCCGAGGGTGCGACCGCGGCGCAGGCGAAAGGACACGTCGCGCACCGCCGGCACGCTCTGCCGGCGGAACCATCCCTCGCGCAGCCGGTAGGTCTTGCACAGGCCGCGCACCTCGAGCAGCACCGGGTGCGCCTCCCCGGCATCCCCCCCGGACCCCACCGCCGGGCGCGCGGGGTCACGCGGCACCTGCGTCGGTCCGGGTGCCGGCATTGCCTCGGGCCCGGCTGGCGACACGTCGATCACCGGCAGCCGATGGGGCCGGGCATCGAGCGGCGGACGGCAGGCCAGCAGCGCGCGGGTGTAGGGGTGCGCCGGTCGCGCCAGCACGGCCTGGACGCCGCCCCGCTCGAGCACCTCGCCGGCGCGCATGACCACCACCTGATCGGCGAGCTCGGCCACCACGCCGAGGTCGTGGGTGATGAACAGCATCGCCATGCGCCGCTCGCGCTGCAGGCGACGCAGCAGGGCGAGGATCTGGGCCTGGATGGTCACGTCGAGCGCGGTGGTCGGCTCGTCGGCGATCAGCAGCTCGGGTTCGCAGGCGATCGCCATGGCGATCATCACCCGCTGCTGCTGCCCGCCGGAGAGCTGGTGCGGATGCGAGCGTGCGAGCAGCGCGGGTTGCGGGATGCCCACCTCGTCGAGCAGGCCGATCGCGGCCCGATGCGCGGCCTCGGCGCTCAGCCGCCGGTGCAGCCGCAGCACCTCGGCGATCTGCGCGCCCACCCGCATCACCGGGTTGAGCGAGCTCATCGGCTCCTGGAAGATCATG
>JBIKWU010000088.1:0-14353 GCA_044356115.1 Burkholderiaceae bacterium | reverse complement strand
CCCGACTCGGGCGTGCGGATCGCCGCCGAGGTGGTCGGTCTGTCGGGCGGTCAGGCGCTGCTGATGCCGCTGTCGCCCCTGAACGGGGTCTCGCTCTCGGCTGAAGTGGTGGTGTCCTCGCAGGAGCTCACCGTGCCTTTCGGTGACGCGCTGCTTGGCCGGGTGCTCGATGCGCGCGGTGTGCCCATCGACGGCGGGGCGCCGCTGCCGGCGGCGCTGCCGCGCCGGCCGGTGTTCGCCGACGCGCCCAACCCGCTGCACCGACGCCCCATTCATGAACTCTTCCCCACCGGTGTGCGGGCGATCGACAGCCTGCTCTCGGTCGGGGTCGGTCAGCGCGTGGGCATCTTCGCCGGGGCTGGCGTGGGCAAGAGCACGCTGCTGGGCATGCTCGCCCGCCAGCGTCGCACCCGGGTCAACGTGGTGGCGCTGATCGGCGAGCGCGGGCGCGAGGTGCGCGAGTTCATCGACGATTGCCTCGGGCCCGAGGCGCGGGCCCGCACGGTGCTGGTGGTGGCAACCTCCGACCGACCCTCGATGGAGCGGGCCCGGGCCGCGCACGTGGCCACCGCCATCGCCGAGGGCTTCCGGGCCGAGGGCGCTGACGTGCTGCTCATGATGGACTCGGTCACCCGCTTTGCCCGCGCGCTTCGCGAGATCGGGCTGGCTGCGGGCGAGCCGGCGGTGCGTCGCGGCTTTCCGCCGTCGGTGTTCGCCGAACTCCCCCGGCTCTTCGAGCGTGCCGGCACCGATGCGCGTGGCTCGATCACCGGCTTCTATTCGGTGCTGCTCGAGGACGAGGATACGGCCGACCCGGTGGGCGAGGAGGTGCGCTCGATCCTCGATGGCCACATCGTGCTCTCGCGCAAGCTCGCGCAGCAGTCCCGCTACCCGGCGATCGATGTGCTCGCGAGCGTGAGCCGCGTCTTCAACCGGGTCACCCAGCCGCCGCACCAGATGGCCGCCACGATGATCCGCCAGCTCATGGCCCGGCATGCCGAACTGGAGTTCATGATCCAGATGGGCGAGTACAAGGCCGGTATCGATCCGGTCGCCGATGCCGCCGTCGAACGCCAGCCGGCGATCCAGGCCTTGCTTGGCCAGGCCTCCGATCACTCCGCCGCCATGGGCGAGACCCTGATGGCCATGTCCAAGGTGGTGGCATGAACGCCGAACGCCTCGCGGACATGCGTCAGGTGCTGCGCGTTCGCCGCGTACGCCTGACGGCACTGGAGCAGGCGCTGGCGACGTGCCGTGAAGCCGAGCGTGCCGCGCGCCGGGAACTGGCCGAGGCCCGCGATATCCAGGCCCGCTGGCGCTCGGCCAGCGATGACTTCACCGCCTGGACCCGCCGCTCGGTCGACCGCTTGCACCGCATGCTGCCGCTGGTCCAGGCCCGGCGCGAACAGTTCGACGCCGGTTGCCGTGGCGCGGACGGGCATGTGGCCCGGTGCGAGACCGCGCTCGCCGCGGCGATGACCCGTCTGGCCCAGGCTCAGGCCGAGGTCGTGCGCGCGCGGGCCCGCCTCGAGGCCCTGCAGGAGCGCCAGGACACCGACGCGCGACGCTGGCAACTGCTCGCGGAAGAAGCGGTTTTCGAGGAAGCGGCCGACAGCCGAGCGGCAGCCGATCACGCCAGGAGGATCCGATGAACGCCGTGCCCGAATCCCGATCAGCATCCCTGCCCGCGCGCGGCTCGGCAGCCCCGCGCGCGGACGCTGCCCGGGAGGCCTTCGAGCAGGCGCTGGCGCGGCGCAGCCCGCCGCGCCCGCCCGAGACCGCCGGCCGCCAGGCGGGCGCACCGGCGCGCCCCGGCCCGGCCGATGACCGCGAAGAGGTCTCGTCGGAGGCGCTTGGGCTCGCACTGCCGGGACCGGGTGGCGATGCCATCAGCGGCACGCAGGAGGGCGGATCTGCCGGTCCGGCGTCAGACCCGCTTGCCGCGCTGCCGGCTGCCGCGCGCATGGCGCTGGCCGCGGCGCTGTCGGGGGCGGGCGCGCCTGCCGGCACGGAGGGCCTCGCTTCGGTGACGGGCGCGAGCCTGGGCGCGGGGCCTCTTTCGGCGATGAGGCCCGAAGGGCTGCCCGCTGACGGCACGACACGGCCGGGCATGCCCATCCTCGATGCCGGCGTGGCGGCCGAGCCCTCGGCCGCGGAGTCATCGGCGCGGAACGGCGCCGCGTCCGGGCATGCGATCGACGGTGCGCGCGCGCGCGCCTCGACCCTGGCGCAGACGCAGGCTGGCGAGCCGTCGCCCCCCGAGGCGCTGTTCATGCCCATCCGTTCCCCCGAGGTGCCGGTCCCCGCGAACCTGCCGGCGCCACCCGCCGGGTCGGCGGGCGCGGCGGTGGACGCTGCAGCCCTGGTGGCGCGTCTGGTCGGTCAGGTACCGCTCAGCGGGTCGCCCGATGACGCGATCCGGATGCTGTTTCCGGCTGGCAGCGGGCCGATCGAGCAGATCGTGCTCAATCGCGAGGCGGGCCAGCTCAACCTCATGGTGAGCGCCACGCCCGGTGCCCGCGAGACGGTCTCGCGCGGCATGCTCGACCTGGAGCGTCGCCTGCGCGATCGGGGTCTGCCGGTGGGCGCCGTGCGGCTCGCGGACCGCGAGACGTCCGACTGAGTTGGCCGAGGCTCGCCTGGCGCTTCGCGCTCAGCGCGGCTTCCAGACCGGCGCGCCGAAGCGGTCGGTGTCCGGGGTGGCCGCGACCGTCAGCGCGCGCGCGGCGATCTCGCGTGGCGACTCGCCCCCGGCCCACAACTTGCCGATGGTCTCGAGCACGTTGCGGGTCTGCCGATTGAACTGGCCCTCGGTCGATTCGAGTGCCTGGGCCGTGAGCATCTCGGCATAGAGTCGTGCGGCCTGCGGCGCCGCGTTGAACAGCGACATCAGGCGCTGCAGGGCGAAGGCGAAGTCATCGCGCGACAGGCTGGTGGGGGCCCCGGGATGCAGCAGCCAGGCGCAGAGGTATTCCATCGGGCCGACCCGGCGGCGGGCTCGCGTCGGTGGTGCGGCGGCTGGTGCCGGCAAGGGCAGGTCGCCCGCGCCGGGCAGCAGATCGGTGAAGAGCAGGCTTGCCTCGAGCGGCGGGGGCTGGTTGACCCAGCCGGCCGCGCCCCAGGCGGGCAGGCTGCCGGAAGGAAGACGCGCGGTGCTCAGGGCCGCGGCGAGGGTCTTGGCCAGCAGCACGCGCGCCCGGGCGTTGCCGAACTGCTCGACCGCGCACAGGAGCTGGATGAAGACCGGATACTGCTCGTCGCCGGCCTGCGACCAGACCTTGTCGAGCAGTCTGACCCGCGCATCGTCATCGGCTTGCGCGCCCAGTCCGGCAACGAGTTGCTGCGCGGCTGACTGCCAGTCGGGGGAGGCGCGCAGTGCGCGATGCACCGGGAGGGCCGGCACGGCCGATCACGCGTCGGGGAGGAACAGCGCGTCCAGGATGGACTGGGCGATGGCGCGGTGATCGCGCGCGTCGCCACTGAACACCGCCTCGCCCAGCACCGTGGCCTGGCCGGGACGTTGCGACCAGCCCTCGAACCGCAGGCCGCCCTGAGCGCCCGCCGGTGCAGCCGTCGCCGACGAGGCGCCGGGGGCCGGGAGCGGATCGATCGGGCCGGGCCGGATGGCCAGGCCGGCAGCAAGGCCGGAAAGCGGGTTCATGGTCGCGGTCGGTTCAGGGAATGGACGCAGTCTAGCCCTCGTCCCCTGCCCCGGTAACTGGGGCCGACCCTAGCGTGGGTCTGCACCGGCACAGGGGGGGCCAGACCGCGCGCAGGCCGCTCCGCGCGCCTCAAGGCACGAACATGCTGCGCACCACCCCGAGGATGGCGGGCAGCTTCTGGGTGAACTCGACCACCATCAGGTCGATGATCGATCCGAGCAGCACCATGACCACGCCCAGGGCGAGCAGGGACTTCACCGGCGGTGCGATGGTGAGCAGGTTGATGCTGGGCGCGTAGCGGTTGACCAGACCCAGCGCCGCGTCGATCACGTAGAGCACCACCAGGACCGGGCCGGCCAGCATGAGCATGAGCAGCATGATGCGACCCAGTGCGCCCTCGAAGCTGCTGACCGCATCCGGTCGCAGGGTGGGCAGCGCGCTGGTCACCGGCCAGGCGACGTAGCTCTCGAGCAGCACGCCCACCAGGAACATGAAACCGCCCGAGGCCATGAAGACCCAGCTGCCGATCCGGGCCAGCAGCACGCCGGTGTTGGAGCTCTGGTTGCCGCTGAACGGATCGACCATCGCGCCGAGCGACGCACCGGACTTCGCGTCGATCAGCTGTCCGGCCGATTCGACCGCCCACAGCAGGCTGCTGGCGAAGAAGCCGATCACCGCGCCGATGAAGGCTTCCTTCGCGAACAGCGCCACCCAGCTGCCCACGTCCAGGCCCGGCGGCACGGCGGTGGGCTGCATGGCGAGCGTGATCACGCCGATGCCCACGAACAGGCTGTTGCGCACCAGCGCCGGCAGGGACTCCTGGGTGAACATCGGCAGCAGCAGGAACGCCACCGCCAGCCTGACCGTGGACAGGCCCAGCAGCAGCGCGAGGTCGCTCAGCCGGCTGAACGCTTCCATGCCCGCGCGTGGCCCGTGCGCCTCAGCGCCGCACGATCGTGCTGAAGTCGCTGAAGATCCGGTCGCCGTAGGCCTGCAAGGAGCCGGCCAGGAACGACCCTGTGGCGAACAGCGTGAACACGATCGCGATGAACTTCAGGGTGTACTGCAGGGTCTGCTCCTGCAGCTGGGTGGCGGCCTGCACCAGGGCCACCACCACCCCCACCAGCGAGGCCACCACGATCGGCGGGCCCGAGAGCTGCAGCACCAGCCACAGCGCGTCGTAGGTCAGGCGGATCGCCTCGGTCTGCTGCATGCGCGTTCGCCTTGCGGGTCAGTGGTAGGAAAGCACCAGGCCATGGGAGAGCTTCACCCAGCCGTCGATCAGCACGAACAGCAGCAGCTTGAAGGGCAGGGAGACTGTCACCGGCGAGAGCATCATCATGCCCATGGCGAGGAGAATGTTGCTCACCACCAGGTCGATCACCAGGAAGGGCAGGAAAATGAGGAATCCGATCTGGAAGGCCGACACCAGCTCGCTCACCGTGAACGCCGGAATCACCACGATGAAGTCGTTCTCGCCGACCTGATCGGCCCGCTGCTCGCCCACCATGCGCTGCGCGGTCTTCTGGAAGAAGGCTCGTTCCCGCGGCGCGCTGTGCTTGATCAGGAAGGTGCGCAGGGGCTCCTTCACGGCGTCGATCGCGCCGAGCATGCGGTCGGTGTCGCGCGCCGCGGTGGTCGCGGTCTGCCCCGAGCTCTTCCAGCGGTCGGCCACGTCGAGCATCACCGGGTACATCACGTACAGCGTGAGCACCAGGGCCATGCCGTTGATGACCACGTTGGGTGGCGTCTGCTGCAGGCCCAGCGCGGTACGCAGCAGGCTGAGCACGACCACGATCTTGGTGAAGGACGTCACCATCACCGCCACGAAGGGCGCCAGCGACAGCACCACCACCGTGATGAGCGCGGTCGCCGGGGTGAAGGAAGTCAGGTCCATCGGGGCGGGTGGTCGGGAAAGGGTTTCGGACCGCGCGCTCGATCAGCGCGGCGCCGCCACGAGTTCGCGCAGGCGAACCCCGAATCCGTCGCCCAGGGCCACCACCTCGCCACGGCCGATCAGGCGATCGTCGGTGAGCAGATCGACCGTGAGCGACTGCGCGGTTCGCGCCACGTTGATCACGGCCCCGGGCTGCAGCCCGGCCAGCACCCCGAGCGGCACGCTCACCCGGGGCAGCTCGAATCGCACCCGGATCGGCAGCGACTCCCAGTCGGCGCCGGCCGGAACCGCGGCTTCGGCCGACTGGCGGCCGCTGAGGGGATCGTTCATGGGGTGGTGCTCCTGGTGGGTGAACTCGAGCTGGCCACGCAGCGGGTGGAACCACGCGGTCGCCTCGTGGCGCTGGTGAAAGACCGTGGCCCGCACGGGCCAGGGCTGGGTGGGGTCGTGGGCGGGCAGCAGCACGTCGCCGGCCTCGAGCCCTAGCCATTCGGCGCGGCTGAGCAGGCAGTTGCCCAGGGCTACCCGGCAGGGCAGCCGCACCGGCAGCAGCCCTGGCGGCAGAGAGCGCATCAACGGCAGGGGCAACTGCTCGCAGGCCTGGTGGCTGAGCCCGACGCGCGCGGCGTGGCCGTCCGGGCTTTGCAGCTTCACCGAACAACTGCCCTTGCCGGGCCCGGAGTGCAGCGCGCGCGGCAGCAGCGGCGTGGCCAGCACGCTCTCGAGGTGGCCGATCAGCGGCTCGCTCGCCTCCAGGGCATGGCTCACCGCGCTGGCGTCGATGCGGCCGTCGATGGGTCGCACCGCCACCGGCTTGCCCGCCGCGCGCAGCGGCGAGATGCGCACTTCGCCGAGATCGGAATCGAAGGACACCCACACGGTGGCCGGATCGAAGTCGCGGCGCTGCGCCGGCTCGCGCCAGGGCGCGGCGCTCAGGCCGGCGTGGGCGAGCACGCCGAGCAGGCGGTTGAGTGCCTCCGACTCGGCCAGCGGCACCTGCGGAAGCCGCTGCAGCAGCGAGGCCTCGAGCATCAGGCGGCGACTCCGCCGTGGGTGAGCACGCTGCGCATCAGGTCGGCGAACGAGCGCGCGCCCATCTTCTGCATCACCCGCGAGCGGTGCAACTCGACGGTCTTGATGCTGATGCCCAGTCGATCGCCGATGGTCTTGTTCAGCAGGCCGGCGATCACCAGATCGAGCACCTGCCGCTCGCGCGGGGTAAGGCTGGCCAGTCGGGCACGGTGGGCCCTGGCGGCGGGATCGTCATCGACCTCGAACACGGGCTGACCGCCGTCGCGGCCGGATGCCGCGGCTGGCGATACCGCCACTGGCGCGGCGGACACGGTCGCGTTCACGGTGGCGCGGGCGAAGGCCTGTTCCAGGGTGCGCTCCAGCACCGAGTCCTGGAAGGGCTTCTCGAGGAAGCTGTAGGCGCCCTTCTGCATGGCCTCGACCGCCAGCGGGACATCACCGTGCCCGGTCATGTAGACCACCGGCCAGGTCGCGCCCCGCGCGATCAGGGCATCGTGCACCTGCAGGCCGGACAACCCGGGCATGCGCATGTCGAGCAGCACGCATGCCGGGCCGGCGGGCTCGATGTCCGCCAGTGCCGCCAGGAAACGCTCCGGGCTGTCGAACGCGTGCACGTCGTAGCCGAGGCTCTCCAGCAACCAGGCCGCCGATTCCCGGAAGTGTTCGCTGTCGTCGACCAGCAGGATGGTTCGCGTCATGCGGCAAGCTCCGTGACTTCGGTGGCGCGGGGCAGCGAGACCCAGAAGGTGCAGCCCGGGCCGTCTTCCCGCGGCGTGAACCAGAGGCGTCCCTGCTGCAATTCGATGATCGAGCGACACACATGCAGGCCCACGCCCATGCCGCCCGGCTTGGTGGTGAAGAAGGGGGTGAACATCCGCGGCGCTGCGCTCTCGTCGATGCCCGGGCCGCGATCGGCGATGCCGAGCGTGGCGCTGTCCTCGTCCACGCCGATCAGGATCTCCAGTCGGCGGTCGGGGCGCGCCACGCTGCGCATCGCCTCGATCGCATTGCGGGCGAGATTGACCAGCACCTGCTGCTGCAGCACGCGGTCGCCGCGCACCACGGCGCCCTGCGCGCCGGGCGCCTCGCGCACCGTCACCGAGACGCCGTCGCGCTGGATCTCCCAGTCGAGCAGCGAGATCGCGTCGTCGACCAGGCCGCGCAGCGCGATGGCCTCGGCCTTGGGCTGACGGTGCTGCACGTAATCGCGCACCCGGGTGATGATGCCGGCCGCGTAGAGCGCGTGCTCCACGCCGCGCTGTACCGCCGGCCGCACGCCGGCCGGCTCGAGGTTGCCGCGGTCGATGCGGATCAGCAGGCCGCGCAGCAGATTGGTGAGCGCGCCGATCGGCTGGTTGAGCTCATGGGCCAGCGTCGAGGCCATCTCACCCACCGACAGCGAGCGCGACAGCAGCAGCAACTGCTCGCGGTCGTTGAGGTGACGGGCCGCCGCCTGCTGGTCCGGTCGCGGATCGGCCAGCCGCAGATGCAGCAGGCCGCGGGCATCGGTGGCGGCCTGGGCGCTGAACGGGTGACCGTCCGGTCCGGTGAGCGTTGCCTCGGCCCGGCCGCTCTCGCGTACCTGGTCGAGGAGTTCGCTCAGACCGCGGAATGACGCACCGAGATCGGCGAGCGAACGCCCGGCCTGCCACTGCGGCAGCGTGGCCGCGAGCGCCTGCGTGCACCAGGTGATGCGTTGCGCCTGCGGATCGATCGTGGCGATCCACTGGCCGAGTGTCTCGAGACTGAGGGCCGCGTCGTGCAAGCCTTGCTCCCTTGCCGGGATGGGCGCCTGCCAGTGGCTGGCGCACTCACGGGTCCGCTGGGGACCGATCGGCCGAGTATAGGGAGCGACGCCACGGGGCGCCGTGAGCTATTGCTCAGGACGCCGGTGACGCAGTGCCGGGCGCGTTGCTGAGGACTTGCCTAGAACAGCCGGAACGCGATGATCGCCATCAGCGTGGGCGGCGTGGCGGCCACCAGCAGCCAGAGCGGGCTGACGGCCTCGTCCTCGAAGTGGGGTCGCAGGATGGCCATGCCGGCCGGGTTGGGCGCGTTGGCGATCACGGTGAGTCCGCCGCCAGTCACGGCGCCGGCCACCAGCGAGTACTTGAACTCGTCGCTCAGCCCCGGCACCAGCGAGCCCAGATAGGTAAGGGCCGCATTGTCGGTGATCGCGGTCAGTGCCGTCGCCCCGTAGTACACCGTGGTCGAATCCATGCTGGTGAGCAGGGGTTCGAGCCACCATTGCTGCTGACCACCGAGCACCACCAGTCCCGCCAGGAAGAAGGCCACCATCAGGCCCTCGCGCAGGATGAGCCGGTCTTGATACTGCGGGTAGGCGGTGGCAAAGCCCATGAAGAACAGCAGCAGGCCCATGAAGGCGGCAGGGTGGTGGGCGAACACCACCACCCCCAGCAGGAAGACGATGTGCAGCAGCGCGACCCAGGCCGGCAGCGCCTCGCGGGTGCTCTTCGGCGGCGGTGCGAGGCTGGCCAGTTCGCGTCCGAAGAGCAGGGTGCAGGCAAGCGCGCTTACCGCCACCGCGATGGCGGCTTTCCAGCCGAACTGGGTGAGCATGAACAGGGAGTTCCACTCCCAGGTGGCCGCCACCATCAGCACCGGGGGGGCGGCGAACGCGGTGAGCGTGCCTCCGATGGACACGTTCACGAACAGCGCGCCGATGGTGGCGTACTTGAGCCGGCTCGAGACATCGGCCGAGAAGATCCGCTCGCGCAGCATCAGCGCGCCCAGGGTCATCGCGGCCGGCTCGGTGATCAGCGAGCCCAGCAGCGGCACCACCGCCAGCAGCACGAAGTAGGAGGCCATCGCGCCCGGCAGTGGCACGACCCGCGCGATGATCTCCACCGCGCGCCGTGCCACCTGCAGCACCGCCCGGCTGGCGGCGATCACCATGATCGCGAACACGAACATCGGCTCCGTGAAGTTGCGCGAGTCGAGGTAGTCGGTGGCTTCCTGGCTGCCGAGCATGAAGGCCATGCACACGATCAGCACCATGGCCCAGAAGCCGAACACCGCCTCGACTTCGCCGAGCAGGTGCCAGATTCCGGCATGCCCGGGTTGCGCGTGCGCGAGCCGCTCGAAGAACTTGGTCGAGAAGGTATGGGCGATCGCCAGGGCGAAGATGATGGCGGCGACCCAGGGCATGGCGTTGGACAAGGCGATTTCCTTCAGAAGACGATACCGACGATCGCGGCGGTGATGCAGGTGGAGAGCAGGCCGGCGGGCAGGCTGAGCATGGCCAGACGGCCGAATTCCGTCCGGCGCTGCGGGGGCAGCATCGGGCTCAGACCGCCCACCATGATGCCCAGGCTGCCGAAGTTGGCGAAACCGGCAAGGGCGTAGGTCATCAGCAGCCGGCTGCGCGGCGACAGTGCATCGGCCGGGAGGGCGGCGAGGTCGGCATAGGCGAGGAATTCGTTGAGCACGGTCTTCTTGCCCAGCAGCTGGCCGGCGATGGCGGACTCCGCCCAGGGCACGCCGGTGAGCCAGGCCAGCGGCGCGAAGATCACGCCCAGGATGCGTTCGGCGCTGAGGGGCGCGCCAGCCACCACCGGCAGCAGGGCGAGCGCCGCATTGACCAGTGCCACCAGCGCGACGAACACCACCAGCATGGCGATGATGTTCAGCAGCAGTTGCAGGCCCTCGGTGGTGCCGCGGGCGATCGCCCCGAGGGTGCTGTCATCCTCGCGCGGCAGGCTGAGACGGGTGCGATCGAGCGGGCGCTCGCAGGGCACCATCAGCGCGGCGACCGCGATCGCCACCGGGATCGCGATCACCGAGGCGGCCACCAGATGGCCGAGCGCATCGGGCAGCACCGGCTTGAGCAGGCTCGCATAGAGCACGAGCACGGTGCCGGCCACGGTGGCCATGCCGCAGTTCATCACGATGAAGAGCTCGCCGCGGCTCATGCCGGCCAGCCAGGGGCGCACCACCACAGGCGCCTCGACCATGCCCACGAAGACATTGGCCGCCGCCGACATGCCGGCTGCGCCGCCGATGCCCAGGGTGCGCTCGAGCAGCCAGGCGAAGCCGCCCACGATCCGGCCCATCAGACCCCAGTGAAAGAGCAGCGCCGACAACGCGGAGACCACCAGCACGAGCGGCAGCGCCTGGGTCGCCAGCACGAAGCTGGAGCCGGGGCCCGAGAGCTGGAAGGGCGGGGCTGCGCCCCCGAGATAGCCGAAGACCATGGCCGTCCCGGCAGCCGTGGCCGCTTGCAGTGCGTCAAGAGCCGCGTTGAGCTGGGCGAGCACGGTGCCCACCCCGGGCAGCCAGCGCACGAGGCCCGCCAGCGCGAGGGCAAGCCCCAGGCCGGCCCAGACCGGACGCCACGCCACGGCGCGTCGGCGCTCGCCGATCGCCCAGGCCAGGCCCAGCATGAGGGTGATGCCGATCAGAGCTTGCAGTCGGTCCATTCGCGCCTGTCCGGGACGCATGGCAGCGCGGTGGCTGCCCGGCGTTCTCGCCGTGCTGATCGCATCCTACCCGGATGGTCGGCCAGGTCCGACCGATGGCCATGGCGGCGGCTGGCGGACCGGACCCTTCCGGCGATAAAGTCCATGAAGCTCCTCAGGTCTCGCGGCTCGTCGCCGCTTCCCGTTCATGTTCCTAGGTCGCTCGTGGAAGTCGGTCCGGTCCGCTTCTCCGGCTCTCGCGTCGACGGCCGGGAGAACGCCATTCCGCCTGATGCGCTACTTCGCCCTGGCCAGTCTGCTGGGCGTGGTGATGGTCACCATCGGGCTGATCTGGACCTACCGCGACCTCACCGAAGAGAACCTGGTCCGGCACGAGAATCGTGCCAATGCCAATCTCACCCGGCTGTTTGCCACCGAGGTCTGGGATCGCTACCGCGCGCTGGTGGTGACCACATCCGGTCTGAGCCGAGCCGAATTGCGCGCCCATCCCCTTCAGGTGCCGCTGCGCGCCGAAGTGCTCGAGCGGATGGCGCGTCTGCAGGTGGCCAAGGTCAAGATCTACAACGTCGACGGGATCACGGTCTTCTCCACCGAGGAGCGCCAGATCGGGGAAGACAAGTCGGGCAACGCCGGCTTTCTCGCCGCTCGCCGTGGCGAGGTGTCCAGCCTGATCACCTTCCGTGACCGCTTCGACGCCTTCGAAGGCGTCATCAGCAACCGCAGCCTGATCTCCACCTACATCCCGGTCACGGCCGCCGCCAGCGGACAGGTCGAGGGCGTGTTCGAGGTGTATTCCGACGTCACCGAGATGCTGGCCCAGCAGAACGAGGCCCAGTGGCGGGTGGCCGGGGTGGTGCTGGCCCTGCTCGGGCTGCTCTACGTGTTCCTCTCGGGTGTGGTGGGCAAGGCCGACCGCACCATCTCCCGACAGGACCAGGAGCGCACCCAGCGTGAGGCCCGCATGCGCCACGAGGCCTACCACGACGCGCTGACCGGGTTGCCCAACCGCGCCTACTTCATGGAGCGTATCCAGGAGTCGATCGAGCAGGCGGTGCGGGTCGGACAGTCAGGCGCCCTGATGTTCGTCGACCTCGATCGGTTCAAGATCGTGAACGACAGTCTGGGCCATGACAGCGGCGACCGACTCCTGCGCGAGGCCTCCTCGCGTATCCAGGGCTGCCTGCGCGACAGCGATGTGCTGTTCCGCATGGGCGGTGACGAGTTCACGGTCATCCTGCCGAGCATCGCCGTCCCCGAAGACGCCGGTGTGATCGCCCGTCGCATCCGCAACGCCATTGCCAGGTCGGTGCGGCTGAACGAACATGAGATCAGCATCGGGGCGTCGATCGGGATCGCGGTCTTCCCGGTCGACGGCGACACCGTCGAGACGCTCCTGCGCAATGCCGATCACGCCATGTACAGCGCCAAGGAGGCCGGGCGCGGCACGCATGCCTTCTTCCAGCCGCGGATGAACCGGCGGGCACTGGACCGCATGCGCCTGGAGGTCGAACTCAAGCAGGGCTTCGAGCGGGGGCAGTTCGAGCTGCATTACCAGGTTCGCCACGATGCGGTCTTCGGCAGGCTGGTGGCCGTCGAGGCGCTGCTGCGCTGGCATTCGCCGTCCCGCGGCATGCTCCTGCCCGAGCACTTCCTCCCGGTGCTCGAGGAGAACGGCATGATGGCCCTGGTCGGCGAGTGGGTCCTGCGCACGGCCAGCCGGCAGCTGGCGGCCTGGCACGCCGCCGGCGCGGTCGGCCTGAGGATGTCGGTCAACATCTCGGCGCTGCAGTTGCGTCGCGACGGTTTCATCGAATCCCTTCAGCGGGTGCTGCGCGAGAGCCGGATCGGCGCGGCCTGCCTGGAGATCGAGCTCCATGAATCGCTCCTGGCCGGACGTGATTCCGACTTCCTGGACCGCGTGGCTGAGATCAAGCAGCTCGGCGTGCGGGTCTCGATCGACGATTTCGGCGCCGGCCAGTCTTCCCTGCAGCACCTGCGCGAACTCGACGTGGACTTCCTCAAGCTCGATCGTTCGGTGGTCGCCGACATCGCGGCCGGTGGCCGCGGTCAGGCGATCGGATCCGCCCTGGTGGGCATTGCCCGCGCGCTGAGCATCGAGGTGGTTGCCGAGGGCGTCGAGACCGAAGCCCAGGCCCGCGTGTGCAAGGCCCTCGGCTGTCGAGAGCTCCAGGGTCGCCTGTTCGCCGGGCCCATGCCCGCCGATGCCGTCAGCGCGCTGCTCGTGCGCGGCGCGCAGGCCAGTGAACTGCCCGGCGGGGTGGCTTCGGGGGCACCGACAGGTTGAACCGTCGCAGGCGGCCTGGTCGGACGCGAGTCAGCCCGCGGGCTTGACCCAGCGGAACACCGTCATCGGCGGCAGATTTCGCCACTCCCGGCGGGTCTGGGGCGCGCCGAGGTGCGGCCTGAGGTAATCAGCCACCTGAGGGCGGAACTGATAGGCGACGAATCGGCCGCCAGGCGCCAGGCAGGCCCCGATGGCCGCGGCGACGCGCTGCGCGGTCGCCGCCGGCAAGGTCGAGAACGGGATGCCCGAAACCACCACATCGGGCGCCGGCAACTGCCACTGCGCCAGGTGCGCGGTCAGGGCGTCGGCGCTGCCAGCCTGGATGGCAAGGCGAGGGTCCACCACCTGCCGGCGCAGTCGGGCGCAGAAACCGGGATTCAGCTCGATTGCCAGCAACCGCGCCTGCGGCCGCATCGCCCGAAGCAGCGCCCGCGTGGTGCCGCCGGTACCCGGGCCGAGTTCGACCACGCATGCTGCCCGCTCGAGATCGGCTGCCCGCACCACCTGCTGTTCCAGGTAGCGCGAACTCGGCGTCACCGAGGCGACCTCGAAGGGACGGGCCAGAAACCCGCGCAGGAAGGCCGCGCTATCGCTGGCCGGGGTTTCAGATCGGCTCCGCACGAAGCCGCCCTCGGGCGAGGACTCCGAGGCGGGCTTGTTCACCAGGTTCGACACGCGCTTTGCCTCCCGATCTTCCGCGGTTGCGGCCAGCACCATGCAGCGGCCGAATCCGCTTTGGGCGTGGCAGCGCGGGAATCATGACAGCTTGCCCCGGGCGCGGGGGCGAGCACCGGGATGCCAGGAGGGGAAATGGCGCGAGGCGAAGGTGGCAGGCCACGCACCGGATGGCCTGGCGTGGCGGCGCCCCGGGCAAGCCATGAAGGCGCCATGCAGGCCACGGCAGGCATGCCGCCGTGGCAAGGTGTTCTTGGTAGGCCGTGCTGGATTCGAACCAGCGACCAACGGATTAAAAGTCCGCTGCTCTACCAGCTGAGCTAACGACCCGAAGCCCTAGAGT
>JBIKWU010000087.1:0-14356 GCA_044356115.1 Burkholderiaceae bacterium | reverse complement strand
CAGGCGATGCCGCCGGTGACGCACCTTGCCTACGCCGCCCTGTACGAGAAGCCGGGGCTGGTGCGCGGCTGGCGCGAGATCGACCAGATGCAGACCAATCTGGCGATGTTGCGCAACCTGATCGAGGCGCTGCTCGCCGCCGGGCATCGTCTGCAGCACGTGAGCCTTCTGCAGGGCACCAAGGCCTATGGCGTGCACCTGCACCCGGTGGCGGTGCCGGCGCGCGAGGATGGGCCGCGCGACGACCACGAGAACTTCTACTGGCTGCAGGAGGACTACCTGCGCGCGCGCTCGGCCGCCGCCGGTTTCGGCATCACGATCTTCCGGCCGCAACTGGTCTTCGGCGATGCCCTGGGCGTGGCCATGAATCTCATCCCGATCATCGGCGTGCATGCTGCGCTCTGTGCCGATGCCGATGAGCCTTTCGCCTATCCTGGCGGGCCATCGAACATCCTCGAGGCCACCGACGCGCGCCTGCTGGCCCGTGCGCTGGCCTGGGCGGCGCAGGCGCCGGCGGCACAGGGCGAGATCTTCAATGTCACCAACGGCGATGTATTCGTGTGGCGCAACCTCTGGCCCGAGATCGCCGACAGCCTGGGGGTGCGTCCCGGGCCGGATCGCCCCCTGTCGCTGGCGAGGCACCTGCCGGGTCAGGCAGCGCGCTGGGATCGCCTGGTGCGCATGCATGGGCTCGCTGCCCCGCCACTGGATGCGATGCTCGGCGAGTCGCATCACTACGCCGACTTCTGCTTCGGCTTCCATGCGCGCGAGTCGCCGCCGCCGGTGATCGTGAGCACCATCAAGATCCGGCAGGCGGGCTTCGCCGACTGCATCGACACCGGCCGGATGTTTCGGGAGTGGTTCGCCCGGCTGCGCGAGCAGCGCATCCTGCCGCCGCCCGGCGCGCGGGCTGCGCCGGGCGCGGAAGGCGCCACCTCCGCATCGGCCGGCTGAGCATGGCGCGGGTGGCCGTGATCGGCGCCGGCATCGTGGGCGCCTGCTGCGCGTTCACGCTGGCCCGTGAAGGGCACACGGTGGTGATCATCGATCCGGCCGAGCCAGGGGGGCCGCATGCGGCCAGTCACGGCAACGGCGCCTGGTTCAGCCCTGCCTCGGTGGTACCCATGTCGATGCCCGGCCTGTGGCGCCAGTTGCCCGGCATGGTGCTTTCGCGCAATGGGCCGGTGCGCTTGCGAGCGGCGGCCGTGCCGCTGCTCGCGCCATGGCTGTTGCGCTTCCTCCGCGCCGGAGCTTCGCCCGCGCGCGCCGCCGTCATTGCCGGCGCACTCGGTCCGTTGTTGCGCGGCTGTGCGGCCCGCCATGCGCAACTCGCCCAGGCCGCGGGCGTGCCGGCGCTGGTGAGGTGTGATGGCTTGCTCTATGCCTATCCTGACCGTGATGCCTTCGCCCGAGAAGGCTTCGCCTGGGGCTTGCGGCGCGATCAGGGGGTGCGCTGGCAGACGCACGAGGGCGACGCCCTGCGCGCGCGCGCGCCCGGCCTGGCCGAGTGCTATCGCCTGGGCGTGTTCGTGCCCGAGGGCGGGCATTGCACCCATCCCGAAGCCTACGTCCGGGCGCTGATCACCGCCGCGCAGCAGTGTGGCGCCCGGCACGTACGCGCGGCCGCGCGGGGCCTGAGCCTGCGGGCGGGCCGCCTCGCCGCGGTGCGAACCACCCAAGGCGAGGTGGCCTGCGAGACCGCGATCATCGCCGCCGGCATCGATTCCGCCGCCCTGGCCCGGCAGGCCGGCGATCGGGTGCCGCTCGCCGCGGAGCGCGGCTATCACGTGGTGTTCGAGGCACAAGGGCTCTCGCTGCCGGTGCCGGTCATGCCGTCGGACGGCCGCATGGCCAATACCCCGACCGCCGGCGGTCTGCGCGTGGCAGGACAGGTGGAGTTCGCCCCGCGCGGCGCTGCGCCAGACTGGCGGCGCGCCGACCTCCTCGCGCGCCAGGCGCGGCGCCTCTGGCCCGACCTGGGGGAGCGAGAAGCGGTGTCGCGCTGGATGGGGCAGCGGCCATCCACGCCCGATGGTCTGCCTGTGCTGGGGCGCGCGAGCGGTTGCGCGGATGTGCTGCACGCCTTCGGCCATGGCCACGTCGGCATGGCGGCCGCGCCCATGAGTGCGCAGCTCATTGCCGATCTGCTGGCCGGCCGTACGCCCAGCCTCGATCCCGAACCTTACCGGGCGACCCGTTTCAGGTGGGGCTGAGCGCCGGGCTTATCATCCGTCTGTCCGTGCGCCCTGGAGAACGCGATGTCGCTGGTCCGGTATGAGGTCGTCGATGGGGTGGCTGAACTGCGGCTCGATCGGCCACCGGTCAATGCAGTCACGGCCGAGCTCGTCGATGCGCTGCTCGCCGCACTGGCCAGGGCGCGCGACGATGCCGGGGTGCGGGTGGTGCTGCTGGCCAGCGCGAATCCCGGTCCGTTCTGCGCCGGCCTGGACATCCGTGCCGTCGATGGCCAGCCCTCCGAGGTACTGCACGCGCTGCTCGACAAGCTCTATGTGCGCGTGGCCGATGCCCAGCATCACCTGGGCAAGCCCTCGATCGCGGTCATTGGCGGCGCCGCCCGCGGTGCGGGCATGACACTGGCCATCTCCTGCGACCTGATCGTGGCCGAGCGTGGGTCGAGCTTCGGCTACCCCGAGATCGACGTGGGCCTGATCCCGGCCATCCACTTCGCGCATCTGCACCGGGTGGTGGGCCGGCATCGTGCCTTCGATCTGCTGTTCACCGGTCGCCGCTTCGACGTCACCGAGGCTGCCGATCTGGGGCTCGTCAGCCGGGTGTGCGAGACCGGTGAGGGGCTGGCCACCGGCCGGGCGCTGGCCCGTGAGCTGGCGGCCAAGGCGCCGGGTGTGATGCGGCGCGGCCGGGCGGCCTTCCTGCGCGAGTGCGATGCCGATTATCGGCGCGGGGTGGCCGCGGCAGTGGAGAACTTCACCAGCCTGGCGGCCACCGCCGAGGCCCGCGAAGGTATCCGGGCCTTCATCGAGAAGCGCCCGCCGGCCTGGCGCATGCCGGCCAACGACTGAGGCACCAGCGGTCGGCTCACGCCCGCGCGAGCAGGCGGGCGATGGCCTCGGCGGGCATCGGCGCGCCCGACAGGAAGCCCTGGAACAGCCGGCAGCCATGGGCGCGCAGGAAGGCGAGCTGGCGCTCGGTTTCCACGCCCTCGGCGATCACATCGAGCTGCAGGCCGCGCGCCATGGACAGCACCGCGATCACGATCGCGGCGTCGTCCGGGTCGTCGCTGATGTCGGTCACGAAGGAGCGATCGATCTTCAGGGTGTCGATCGGCAGGGTCTTGAGGTAGTTCAGGCTCGAGAAGCCGGTGCCGAAGTCGTCGATCGCAAGGCGTATGCCGAGATCGCTCAGCCGACGCAGGGTGGCCAGCACCTCGTCGGTCTTGCTCATGAGGGTGCCTTCGGTGATCTCGAAGCTGATGGTCGAGGGGTCGATGCCGTGCTCGGCCAGCATCTCGGCCACCTGCTGCCCGAAACCGGGCAGGCGGACCTGGATGCTCGACAGGTTCAGCGCCAGCCGCGGCACGGTCAGGCCTGTGCGCTGCCAGGCGGCGAGTTGCCGGCAGGCCGCGCGCAGCACCCATTCGCCGATCGGCACGATCAGGCCGGAGGCCTCGGCCAGGCCGATGAATTGCGCCGGGGGCACCAGTCCGCGCACGGGATGCTGCCAGCGCAGCAGCACCTCCAGGGAGTCGATCGCCATCGACCCCATCGCGAAGATCGGCTGGAAGTGCAGCACCAGTTCACCGCGCTCGGCGGCGCGACGCAACTCGTTGGTGAGCGCGTAACGCTCGACCGCCTCGATGTTCATCTGCGCCGTGAAGTACATCCAGTGGTTGCGGCCCGACTCCTTCACCTGGTACATGGCGGTGTCGCTGTGTCGCAGCAGGGTATCGACATCGCCGCCGTCGTCCGGGTAGAGCGCGATGCCGATGCTCGAGCCGACGAAGACCTCCTGACCGTCGATCGGGAACGGCTGCGAGAGCATGGTGTGCAGCGATTGCGCGACCAGGCCGGCCGCTTGCGGGCTGTCGAGCTTGGGGATGAACACGATGAACTCGTCGCCACCCTGGCGTGCCACCGTGTCCTCGGCACGGACGCTCGAGGCCAGACGCCGTCCGACCTCCACCAGCAGCCGGTCACCGGTGGTGTGGCCGAGCGAGTCATTCACGGCCTTGAACTGGTCGAGATCGATGAACAGCACCGCGGCGCGATGACGATTGCGGTGAGCGCTTTCCAGCGCCTGGTGGATGCGGTCGCGCAGCAAGGCCCGATTGACCAGGCCGGTGAGGCTGTCGTGGGTGGCCAGCCGCAGCATCTCCTGCTCGAACTGCTTGCGCTCGGTGATGTCGATCCGGATGGAGATGTAGCGCTCGACCTCGCCCTCGGCATTCCTCATGGGCACGATCGCGGCATCCACCCAGTACAGGCTGCCATTCTTGGCCCGGTTGCAGATCACGCCGCGCCAGACCTCACCCCGGGTGAGCGACTGCCACATCCGGCTGAAGAACTCCTTGGGATGGACGCCGGAACTGAGGATCCGGTGGTTGCGGCCGATCAGCTCCTCGCGCGTGTAGCCGCTGATGCGCAGCAACTGGTCGTTGACGTCGAGGATGCGCCCGCTGCGATCGCCCACCGAGACGATGGCGTGCTGATCGATTGCCTGCATGTAGGAAGACAGCTCGGTGAATGCCCGTTCGACCCCGCGCTGCGCCTCGAGCAGCGCCTGCGTGGCCTGGGTCTCGAGCGAAGAGCGGCGCAGCCGCAGTTCGGCGTCGCGCAGTTCGCGGTCCTGCGTGCTCAGGCGCCAGGCAAGCCCGCTCAGGGCAGCGAAGCTGGCGATGAGAATGGTCGCGATCAGCAGCGTGGTCTGGTTGATCTGGTCGCCAGCCAGCAACTCGGCCTTGTCCAGCGGGATGGTCACCGAGAGCGCGCCCATCAGCTGATTCAGTTCCCAGTGCTTGCCTGGGGCGACGCCCGCGGCCACGCGCCGGGCGATGATCTCGGGTCGGGACTCGTAGGCGTTGTGGCAATTCACGCAGGCGGGCTGCGAGGCCGGGTCGGCCGACAGGTAACGCAGCACACGGCGGCCGTCGCGGGTCTCGATGCGCGAGATGCCCTTCCAGTTGATCGGCACGGTGGGATTGGGCTGATCCTGGGCTTCGAGCTGCGGCCACGCCCAGCGCAGGAAGTCGTCGTCCAGTCCCTGGGTGGGCTCGAGATTCCAGCGACTGACGGGCTTGTACTGATAGAGCCGGTGCGCGTTCTCCGAGGAGGCCTTGCCCACCAGCTTGAGAAACTGCGCTGGTATGGGCACGAAGCCCGGCTTGCCTTCGGATTCGACATGGGGGCCCAGGCCCTCGCGCGCCAGCTTGGCGGCGATCTCCAGGGCATAGACCGAGCGGGCCGTGGTGGCCTGACTGGCAACCACCTCGGCGATCGCGAGCGCCTGGCTCTCGACGGTGGTGTTGACCGCCTGCCGAACCGCGAGGTAACCGAGCAGGCAGGCGAGCGAGAACACCGCCAGCAGGATGAACAGGAGCCGACGCCCGAGGCCGACACCGGACGAAACCTCCGCGTCGCTGCCCGGGCCTGCGGCAATGTCCGTACCGGCGCCGATCGGGTCGGCGCCGGACGCCTGGCCTGAAACGCTCATCGCGTCAACCGTTCGTCGGCGATCGGCTCACGGACCCGGCCGGTGGCTGGCATGCCGGCCGGGCAGTCATCCGGTTCAGCCCAGCGTCCTGCCGAAGAACCGGAAGGTGCGATCCCACGCGATCTGCGCCCACAGGGGGTCGTACTGGGTGATGGGCAGCCGGCCGGGGCCGACCGCCGTCTCGTTCGCGAAAGCGTGCTGGGCGAGGTAGCGATGGCCGGTGTAGGCGGCGCCGGCAGCGGTCAGCCGGGCCTCGAGCTGGTCGACCGTGTCGATCGCGAAGGCCGCATCCTGGGTGGCCCAGTGGGCGAGCAGCGGCACCCGGATCTTCGACGCATCGACGAATTCCAGCGGCGGCAGGCCGTACCAGACCACGCCGGCATCCATCTCGGGCACCAGCATGGACGACAGCACGGTGAGGGCCCCGCCCATGCAGTAGCCGGTGACCCCGACCTTGCCGCCGCGCGCCTTCAGGAACTGCGCCGCGCCGCGCACATCCTGGGAAGCTGCATCGCCGAAGTTGAGGTTCGACATGAGATGGTGGGCTTCCTCGGCCTCCACCGTGGCCCGGCCGCGGTAGAGATCAGGCACCAGCGCGGTGTAGCCGGCCTGCGCGAAGCGCTCGGCCACGCCGCGGATCTGGTCGTTCAGGCCCCACCACTCCTGGATGACGACCACCGAGGCAACGGCTCCCGGCGCCTCGGCCAGGTAGCCCTGAACCGACTGGCCGTCGGGGCGGGTGAAAGTGACGGTGTTTCCCATGTGCGTTTGCTCCTTGTCAGACGAATGCCCAGGCAGCCCACCGCAGCGTCGCGGCTGCGCGTTGGCGCACTGGTCGGCGATGTTCTCACGGCTCGGTGCCTGCCGTCGGCGATGCGGGGCCGACATTCGCGCCAAAGTCGAGACTCGCGGAACCCCGATGTGCGCTCCGGGTTTCAGGAGGCTGGCTGCGCGTGGCGCGCGGGCAGGCGCATGGCAGCCAGCGCCGACAGCACGAGCGCGGCGCTGGTGCAGGCAAAAACCAGCGTGAAACCGCCCGCCAGCGCCGGTTGAGCCTGCCCGGCCTCCCGAACGAGGGCGGCCGCCGAGCCCTCGGCGCTGCGCCCGAGCGTGGCGAACAGCACCGAGGTGAGGCAGGCCAGGCCCAGCGCGCTGCCCAGCGATCGGGCCAGCCCCAGGAAGGCCGTGGCGGCGCCGGTGCGGTTGGGCGCCACCGAGACCTGCACGGCCACGATGCCGGGCGGCAGGGAGATCCCGATGCCCAGGCCCATCAGTAGCATCGAGGCGCCCACGGCCCAGGGCGACTGGAAGCGCAGCAGCGCCAGGCTGGCCGCCGCCGTGGCCGCCAGCAGCGCGCCGAAGACCATGTTGCGGCGAAAGCGCATGGTGCGCGGCATCATCCGGCCGCTGAAGAAGGCGCCGCAGGGCACGGCCAGCGCGTGCATGAGCATCTTGAGCGCCACCCGGTCGGGGGTATCGCCGGCCACGGTCTGCAGCGCCAGAGGAAGCATCACCGCGCCGCCGATCATCGAGAAGAACACCAGCGAGGAGGACAGGCTCGCCCAGAGCACCTGGGGGTTGGTGAGCAGGTCGGGCGCCATCACCGGGGCGGGGGTGCGGAACTGCCGTCGCCAGAAGCCGACCAGCAGCGCGGCGGCCAGCAGGAACAGCGCGGCGCCCGGCAGGTCATCGAGCCGCGCGCCCTGGCCGATGCGGGTGAGGGCGATCATCAGCGCGCTCAGGCCGGCGGCCAGCAGCCCGATGCTGGGATAGTCGATCGCGCGGGCCTGCGCCGGGCGCGGCAGGCTGGCCAGGATCCGCCGTGTGAGCACCAGCGCGATCAGCGCCAGCGGCAGACTGACCAGGAACACCGAGCGCCAGCCGAACCACGCGGTGAGGTAGCCGCTGGTCACCGGGCCGACCAGCGCGGCCAGGGCGTAGGTGCCCGACAGCCAGGCCTGGTAGCGGCCGCGCTCGGTGGGCGGCACCACGTCGCCGATGGTCGACTGGGCCAGCACGATCAGCCCGCCGCCGCCCAGGCCCTGCAGCACGCGCAGCACCAGCAACTGGCTCATCGACTGCGCGAACACGCAACCCACGCAGGCAAGCAGGTAGATCAGGATGGCCGCGGTCATCATGCGCTGGCGGCCGTGCAGGTCTGAAAGACTGCCGTACACGGGCGTGGCCACGGTGGCAGCCACGGTGTAGCCGGCGATCACCCAGGCGATCAGGCCGGTGCCGCCGAGGTCGCGGGCGATGGACAGCAGCGCCACCGACACCAGGGTGGAGTCGAGGGCAGCCACGAAGATGCCCACCTGCAGCCCGCTGACCACCCGGCGCTGCTCCTGGGGCGGGAAGGGCGTCATGTATCGAGGGCTTCGCGCTGAAAGAACGGGCCTGACAATAATCATTGCGATCGCGGACAATGATCCGGAGCATCGGATAACGGAAGCGCGCGGTCGGTGCCGCGCGCATGGCCGCCCGATGCCGCCTTCAGTCTACGGAGCCCCGATGTTCGAATTTCCCGCCCGCGTGCAGGAACTCCAGGAGCGCATTCGCGCCTTCATGGAAGCCCATGTCTATCCCAATGAAGCCCGCTTCTACCGCGAGGCCGAGGAGCTCGGCCCCTGGAAGGTGCTGCCGGTGGTCGAGGAACTCAAGCCGATCGCCCGTCGCGAGGGCCTGTGGAATCTCTTCCTGCCCGAGTCGGGCCATGGCGCGGGCCTGAGCAACTTCGAGTACGCCCCGCTGTGCGAGATCATGGGCCGCTCGCATCTCGCGCCCGAACTCTTCAACTGCTCGGCCCCCGACACCGGCAACATGGAGGTGCTGGCGCGCTACGGCACGCCCGAGCAGCAGGAGCGCTGGCTCAGGCCGCTGCTCGACGGCGAGATCCGGTCGTGCTTCGCGATGACCGAGCCGGCCGTGGCCTCGAGCGACGCCACCAACATCGAGTCGAGCATCGTGCGTGACGGCGACCACTACGTCCTCAACGGACGCAAGTGGTACACCACCAATGCCACCGATCCGCGCTGCCGCATCTGCATCTTCATGGGCAAGACCGACCCGGACAATCCCAACCGGCACCTGCAGCAGTCGATGATCCTCGTGCCCATGGACACGCCGGGTGTGCGGGTGGTGCGCCCGATCGCGGTGTTCGGCTTTTACGGCGTGCCCGATCGCGCCTCCGAGGTGGTCTTCGAGAACGTGCGGGTGCCGGCCGCCAACATGCTGCTCGGTGAAGGCCGCGGCTTCGAGATCGCCCAGGGGCGGCTCGGTCCGGGCCGCATTCATCACTGCATGCGCCTGGTCGGACTGGCCGAGCGCATGCTCGAGCTGATGTGCCGGCGCAGCCTGAGCCGCGTGGCCTTCGGCAAGCCGGTGGCCGAGCAGGGCGTCACCGTCGAGCGCATCGCCGAGGCCCGCATCCTGATCGAGCAGGCCCGCCTGCTCACCCTGAACGCGGCCTGGCGCATGGACAAGGTGGGCAACAAGGCGGCCAAGGCCGAGATCGCCATGATCAAGGTGGCCGCGCCCAAGATGGCCTGCCAGGTGATCGACTGGACCATCCAGGCCTTCGGCGGTGGCGGCACCAACAATGACCACGGCATCGCGTCGGCCTATGCCACGGCCCGCCTGCTGCGGCTGGCTGACGGCCCTGACGAGGTCCACCGCAACCAGATCGGGCGCATGGAGCTGGCCCGCTACCGGCCGGCGCGCGCCTGATGTGCCGTCTGCCCGCAGACCGCGTGGCCCGGATGCTCGCATGAGCGAGCGTCGCGCCGCGATCCTTGGCCATGCCGCGGTGCCGATCGGTCAGCACCAGCGGGTGGCGCAGGGCGATGCGCCGCTCGAGCACGAACTCGCCACCGGGGTGGTGCTCGATGCGATGGCCATGGCCGGCCTGGGGCGCGAGTACCTCGATGGCGTGGTGGTGGCCCATCCGGGGGACCATACCCGGCAGGGTTACTTCCATACCTTCCTCACCGCGCATCTCGGCATCCGGGCCACCGGCACGGTGATTCAGGTGCTGGGCAATGGCATGACCGGCGGCCATGCCTTCGATACCGCCGTGCATCAGGTCACCTCCGGGCGCAGCGACTGCGTGCTTTCGGTGGGCGTGCACTTCGAGACCGGCGTGCCCACCGCGCGCCATCTCGACTACAGCATCCGCCTTACCGGCGACGTCGACTACCAGTCGGTGTTCGGCGCGGTGCCGATCGCCTGGTACGCGATGGATGCGCAGCGCTACCTGCACGAGCATCGGGTGCCGCGCGCGGCGCTGGCGAGCGTGGCGGTGAAGAACCGGGCGCACGCCGCGCTCAATCCGCTGGCGCAGTACCGCACCCCCATCACCCTCGAGGACGTGCTCTGTGCCCGGCCCATCGTCGAACCGCTCGGGCTGCTCGAGGTGCCCGGGCGTGCGGACGGCGCGGCGGCCCTGGTCATCGTCTCCGAGGAGATCGCCCGCGAAAGTGGCCGACCGCATGTGCTGGTTCGCGGCCGGGGCTTCGAGCACGAGGGCCTGCATCAGCTTTCCGATCGCCCGGCCAATGCGCTCGACTACGGCACGCTGCGCGGCGCGTCGCGTCGGGCGCTGGCGCAGGCGGGCCTGTCGTTGGCCGACATGGCGCTCTTCCAGTTGTATGCGCCGTGCACCATCGTCGAGGTGCTGGCCAGCGAGGCGCTCGGCCTGTTCGCCCCGGGTCGTGGGGCCCAGGCCGCCGCAGACGGCCTCACGGCGCTGGGCAGCCGCCAGCCGGTGAACACCTGTGGCGGGGCCTTGTCGCGCGGGCATCCGCCCGAGGTGACCCCGCTCTACGATGTGGCCGAGGCCACGGCACAGCTGCTTGGCACGGCGGGGCCGCGTCAGGTGCCTGATGCGCGCTTCGCCATGACGGTCTGCGAGCTGGGCAAGTACAACGCCTCGCTGGTGCATGTGCTGGAGCGCGCGGCATGAGCCCGATGCCGCAGGTGCGTCTGGCCGGCCCGCGGCCCTTCCCGCCGCGGGTGTCGGCCTTCAGTCGACCGTTCTGGTCGGGCCTGGCCCGTGGCGAACTGCTCACCACCCGCTGCCGGGCCTGCGGCGCGCTCGGGTTCCCGCCGCGCAATCTCTGCCGCGGCTGCTGGGGGCAGGCCCTCGACTGGGTGCCCCTGCGTCCGCGGGGCCGGCTCTACAGCTTCACTCGGGTGCACGTGGCGCCGGAAGCCTTCCGCGCCGAGGTGCCCTATGCGATCGGCCTGATCGATCTGGATGATGGCGTTCGCCTGATGTGCCGGCTGGTGGGCGAGGTGGCCGCGGGCGATCTCGACCAGCCGATGGAGATGGTGGTGCTGGTGCATGACGACGGGCTGCTCTTCGGCGCGCGTCGGCGCGCGGCTGGCTGAGCCCGGGGCCGAGCCGTCGGTGGGAGGCTCGCAGCAAGGCGTTCCCGGCGAACCGCGGTACGCTTGAGGCGGGTGAGCGGCCGCGCGAGCACGTTGCCCTTGCCCGCTTTCCTCACTTGCCCGGAGATCGCCATGTCGCAGTCTGCCTCTACCCATGCCTCGCCCCGTCGCGGGCTCCTGCAGGCGATCGGCGCCGGTGCTGGCGCGGCAGCGCTCGGCGGTCCGGCCTCGCTGCTGCTGCCCGGCAGCGCCGGCGCCCAGCCGCGTGACCTGATCCTGCGCAAGATCCCGCGCACCGGCGAGACCATCCCGGCCATCGGCCTGGGCACCTACCTCACCTTCGACCTGCTGCCGGGTCAGCCGCGCGAGCACATCGGCGAGATCATGCGGCGCTTCTGGGAGGGTGGGGGCCAGGTGATCGACACCTCGCCGCTCTATGGCACAGGCGAGATCAGCGTGGGTGACTTTGCCGCAGCCATGGGCATCACCCGAAAGATGTTCATCACCAACAAGATCTGGTCCACCGGCGAGTTCCTGGCCGATGACAGCCATGCCCGTCGCAGTCTCGAGCAGTCGATGCAGCGGCTCTGGCGCGACACCATCGACGTCATGCAGGTGCACAGCCTGGTCAACGTCGACCAGATCCTCCCGGTGCTGCGCAACTGGAAGCGGGAAGGGCGCATCCGCTACTTCGGGGTCACCCACCACGAACTGCCCTACTTCAACGCACTCACGCCGTACGTCGAGCGGGGCGAGGTCGACTTCGTGCAGGTGCACTACTCCATCCACACCCGGCTGGCCGAGGAGCGCATCCTGCCGGCGGCGCTCGACAAGGGCATCGCGGTCCAGGTGAACATGCCCTTCGAGAAGGCGCGCCTGTTCAAGATCGTGGAGGGCCGGCCCTTGCCGGATTTCGCCCGCGAGATCGGCGTGAGCAACTGGGCCCAGTTCTTCCTGAAGTGGGTGATCTCGCATCCGGCGATCACCTGCGCCATTCCCGCCACCTGCAACCCGGATCACCAGACCGAGAACATCGGCGCGCTGCGCGGGCCGCTGCCCGATCGCGAGATGCGGGCGCGCATGGTCCGGCACATGGAGACCCTACCGGGCTTCGACCGGCTGGCCGAGATGCCGCCCTATCCGGGCAAGGCCTACAACGGGATCATCCGGCGGGCGCAGAATCAGCGCGCGGCGGCGGCGCGGCCCTAGCCGCGCTCGTGCGCCGCGGTGGCGCTCACCGTGGCGCGCATGTCCGGCCAGCCCAGACCGGCCTCGCTGCTAGGCGATCAGATTGATCTGGTTCTGGTTGGCCTGTTGCTGCAGCAGGGTGGGCAGCATGGCAGGATTCACGGGCAGCGCATGGACCCAGTAGGCGACCGGATCCTGATTCGCGTTCATCTGCGCGACCTCCGGCGCGACCATGAGGCCCTGGGCGTTGTAGAGCCCGGCGGCGGCTGTGTTGCCCGCGCCCAGGCTCACGATTGCCGATTGCGCCGGGTCGGGCTTGTCCAGATAGCGGCTGGTGGTTTCCGACGCGCTGGTCAGGTCCGGGGTGACGCTGCTGGACGGCGTGCTGCTCGCCGTTACCGGCCATTGAGTCAGCAGACTGGCGTTAAGCGCATTCAGGTCGACAGACATGGTGCCTCCAGGAGGGTTGGCGCGGCTTCGCGCCGGCTGGCGCAAGATCCGCGTGACCTGGCTTGACGGGTACGTCGATCGGTCGCATCGGGCGGCCCGACCGTCCGTAACCAGGGGCTATTGCCGCTCAGGTCATACCCGAGATATCGGCAGGCATTGCCGAGGCTTGAGCGGGCGGGCGTGCCGTGTGTCCGTGACGATCGACCGGCAGTCTGCTTGAACGAACCGACGGTCGGGGTGGGGTCTGGCGGGGGTCGGGGCGGGAATCCGGCGATGAGCGGCGGGCGACGCAGGCCAGACCAAAAAAAACGGCGCCTTGAGGCGCCGTTCTTGGCTGGGTTGTCTGGTGGGCGGCACAGGGTTCGAACCTGTGACCCCTGCCGTGTGAAGGCAGTGCTCTACCGCTGAGCTAGCCGCCCGAACGAAGGGCCGCAGTATAGCCGATTGTTTGGCCAAGCAAAGTCGAGGGGGGATAATCCCTGCCCGGCTCGCATCCCCGGGGCCTCACCACTGTCCGCCGGAAGCACCATGAAGCACGACGATGTCGCCACCGCCCTGCCCGAGCAGGAGGTCTCCCTCGATGTCCTCCTCGAGAAATACGCCAAGGGCGACGAACGCACGCCCCAGGACATCCGCCGGCGCGTGGCGGCGGCGCTCGCCTCGCTCGAGCCATCGGCTGAACGCGAGCGCTGGCAGGCTGATTTTCTCTGGGCCATGGACAACGGTTTCATCCCGGCGGGGCGCATCAACTCGGCCGCCGGCACGGGCATCGCGGCCACGCTGATCAACTGCTTCGTGCAACCCATCGGCGATGCCGTCTGGGGCTACGCCGAGGACGGCACCCCCGGCATCTACGCTGCCCTGCAGGAGGCGGCCGAGACCATGCGTCGCGGCGGCGGGGTGGGTTATGACTTCTCGGCCATCCGGCCGGCCGGCGCCTGGGTGGCGGGCACCCGCTCTCGGGCCTCGGGCCCGGTGTCGTACATGCGGGTCTTCGACAAGAGCTGCGAGACGCTTGAGTCAGCCGGCGCGCGTCGCGGCGCGCAGATGGCGGTGCTGCGCATCGATCATCCCGACATCGAGGGCTTCATCCACGCCAAGCGCGACGGCTCGCTCACCAACTTCAACACCTCGGTGGCGATCACCGACGACTTCATGCAGGCGGTTCAGGCCGATGCCGCCTTCGCGCTCGTGCACCGCGCGGCTCCCTATGACCGGGAACAGGCCCGGCAGCGCGACGACGGTCTGTGGGTGTATCGCGAGGTGCCTGCGCGGGCACTGTGGGACCAGATCATGCGTTCCACCTATGACCACGCCGAGCCGGGCGTGATCTTCATCGACCGGGTCAATCGCGACAACAATCTTGCCTACTGCGAGACCATCGCCGCCACCAATCCCTGTGGCGAACAGGCGCTGCCGCCCTATGGCTGCTGCGATCTCGGTTCGCTCAACCTCACCCGGTTCGTGAGCGAGCCCTTTGCCGAGGGGGCCGCGGTCGACTGGGACCGATACCGCGGCGTGGTGCGGCTGGCGGTGCGCGCGCTCGACAACGTGCTCGACCTCACCCTGTGGCCCTTGCCGGCGCAGGCCCGCGAGGCGCAGGCCAAGCGGCGCATCGGCCTGGGCTTCACCGGCCTGGGCA
>JBIKWU010000086.1:0-14390 GCA_044356115.1 Burkholderiaceae bacterium | reverse complement strand
CAGCGCGATGGTGCGGGTCACGCGGCGGATGGATTCGATCTCGACGCGCTCGTCGAAGGCATGGATGCGCTCGGCGGTGGGCCCGTAGACCAGCGCCGGGATGCCGGCGTACAGACCGAAGAAGCGGGCGTCGGTGGTGCCGGTGCTCGGGCCGGTGGCCAGCGGCTTGCCGGTGACCGCGTCGTGGCAGCGCGCGAGCACCGCCTGTGCCTCGGTGCCCTCGGGCAGCACCCAGCCCTCGGCCTGGAAGCCGTGATAGACCACCTGCGGCGGGTTGGCCGAGAGAAAGGGATCGGCGGCCGCGGCGGCGGCGATGCAGGCCTCGACATCGGCGCGTACCTGCTCGAGCGACATGCCCGGGAACAGGCCGATGCGCATGTCGAAGGTGCACCAGGCCGGCACCGAGGAGGTCCAGTCGCCGCCCTCGATGCGGCTCACCACGAAGTTGATCGGATGGGCGTGGCCGGCGAAGGCGGGGTGGCCCTGCGCGTTCCAGTCGTGCTCGAGCCGGTGCAGCGCCTGCATGATCGGCCAGCAGGCCTCGATGGCATTGGCCCCGGTGCCGGCCACCGCCACGTGCGCGGGCCGGCCACGCACCTTCACCTGGAACCACATCACGCCCACCTGCGCGCTCATGAGCTCCTCGCCCATCGGCTCGGGGATGATCGCGGCGTCAGCGCGGTACCCGCGCTCCAGGCAGGCGAGCGCGCCATTGCCGGTGCACTCCTCCTCGATCACCGACTGGAGATAGACGTCGCCGGCCGGTGCCAGCCCGACCCGGTGCAGCGCGTCGAGCGCGAACAGGTTGGCCACGAGGCCGGCCTTCATGTCGCCGGCACCGCGCCCGTGCATCCAGCCGCTGCGGATGGCCGGCACGAAGGGCGGGGTGCTCCACATGTCGAGCGGCCCGGTGGGCACCACGTCGATATGCCCGTTCAGGATCAGCGAGCGGCCGCTGGGCGAGGCCGCGCGATGGGCGCCGACGACGTTCCAGGCGTTCTCGTAGGACACCGCCACCGGCGAGAACCCGGGCAGATCGCGGATGCGATCGACCTCGATGCGCCAGCGGTCCACCTGCAGCCCGCGATCGGCGTAGGCGCGCGCCATGAAGTCCTGCGCGCTCGCCTCCTCGCCACGCAGCGAGGGCAGCCGCACGAGATCGGCCAGGAAGCGGAGCTGCGCGTCGAAGCCGGCATCGACGGCGTCGATCAGGCGCTGATTGAGGGTGGTGTCGGTCATCGGGCGGGGCGGCACGGGTGGCCGCGGCGGAACGGGTCGAGCCCCGATGCTATCCGGTCTCAGGCCGGCGGTGCGCTCAGCAGAGCCGCGAAGCGGGCCATGTCGATGTTGCCGCCGCTCACGATGATGCCCACCCGCTGGCCGGCCAGGGCGCACACGCCCTCGAGCGCGGCCGCCGCGGCCAGGCAGCCGGTGGGCTCGACCACGAGCTTCATGCGCTCGGCGAAGAAGCGCATGGTGTTCACCAGCTGGGCATCGGTGGCGGTGACCACCTGGTCGACGCAGGCCTGCATCACCGCGAAGGTGAGCTTGCCGGCGTGCAGGGTCTGGGCGCCGTCGGCGATGGTCTCGGGCAGCGGGATGCTGACGATGCGCCCCAGGGCGAGTGATTGCTGCACATCGTTGCCGGCCTGCGGCTCCACGCCGATCACGCGGCAGCCCGGCGCGAGATGGCGCGCCGCCACCGCGCAGCCCGAGATCAGGCCGCCCCCGCCCAGGCACACCAGCAGCGCCTCGGGCGGGCCTTCGCCGGCGGCGATCATGTCCTCGATGAGCTCGAGCGCCGCGGTGCCCTGGCCTGCCATCACGTCGACATGGTCATAGGGCGGCACCAGGGTCATGCCGCGCTCGGCGGCGAGCTGCCGGCCGATCGCCTCACGGTCTTCGGTGCGACGGTCGTAGAGCACCACCTCGGCGCCATAGCCCCGCGTGGCGGCCACCTTGATCGCCGGCGCATCGCGCGGCATCACCAGCGTGGCCGGCATGTCGAGCATCCGGGCGGCCAGCGCCACCGCCTGCGCGTGGTTGCCCGAGGAGAAGGCCACCGCGCCGGCGCGGCGCTGCTCGGGCCCGAAGCGCGCCAGCGCGTTGTAGGCGCCGCGAAACTTGAAGGCGCCGATGCGCTGCAGGTTCTCGCACTTGAAGAACAGCCGCGCGCCGGTGCGCGCGTCGGCCGCGGCGCTGCGCATCACGGGTGTGCGGTGGGCGACCGGGCGCAGGCGCTGCGCCGCGTCCAGGACGTCATCGAAGCTGATCGGCAGGGCCACGGCGGCGCTCCGGGCGGTGTCAGGGCGGAGCCAGGCCGGCGGTCAGAGTGGCGTGACCCGCACCTGACCGCGGTTGTCGGTGAGCAGGCGCACCCGCTGGCCGGCCTCGAAGCGGTCGCTGCCGGCGGCCTGCACGATGGCCAGGGTCTTGCCGTCGTCGGTGCGCAGGGTGATCTCCAGGCCCTCGCTGCTGGTGCCGGCCTTCTCGAGCTGGCTGCCCACCACGCCGCCGGCGACCGCGCCGATCACCGAGCTGATGATCGAGCCCTTGCCGCCACCGACGTTGGAGCCGGCCACGCCGCCGATCACCGAGCCGGCGAGCGTGCCCACGCCGCCGCCGCCCTCGCGGTCGAGCTTCACGGTGCGCACGCCCTGGATGGTGGCGGTCTGCACCTGCATGGGCTGGCGGGTTTCGCGGGCCGAGTAGGAGGAGCCGTCGCGATCGGGCGTGGCGCAGCCGGTGGTGAGCGCGAGGGCGCCGGCAGCGACGGCCAGCGCGAGGCGGGTACGGGTTCGGGTCATGGGGATGGCCTCCTGGAGTCAGGGGTTAGGCTGCGGGATGATAGTGTTTTTTGTCGGTGATCCTTGCGTCGGCCCAAACCGGAGCCCCATTTCATGCCCCAGCATCCTTTCCATCTGGCTTTTCCCGTGCACGACCTTGCCGCCGCGCGCGCCTTCTATGGCGGCCTGCTCGGTTGCCCGGAGGGGCGCAGCTCGCCCGAGTGGGTGGATTTCGACCTCTATGGTCACCAGGTGGTGGCGCATCTGGCGCCCGACGAGACCCGCGCCGCGGCCACCAGCGCCGTGGACGGCGACAACGTGCCGGTGCGGCACTTCGGGGTGGTGCTGCCCATGCCCGACTGGGAGGCGCTGGCCGATCGGTTGTCCGCGGCCGGCACCCGCTTCATCATCGAGCCGCATGTTCGCTTCAAGGGCCAGGTGGGCGAGCAGGCCACGATGTTCTTCCTGGACCCCTCGGGCAACGCCCTGGAGTTCAAGGCCTTCAAGGATCTGGGCGCCCTTTTTGCCCGCTGAGCCCAAAAAATAGCCCGGGCGGCGAAAGCCGTCCGGGCAAACTCCTGTCACGGAGAACGCAGGAGACACAGGCAAGAGTCTGCGTCCCACCCCTGACAATAATCTGACGCTCAGCAATGTCAAGTGTCATTGACACAAATGGCACATCATCCGCTTGACGGATTGACACGGCGCAGCCACCGAGACCCGAGATGACCGCTTACCGTTCACCGAATCCGCGTTCCACCACCCGGCGTCGCGGCCTGGCCACCACCCTGGCCGCCGGCATGCTGGCCCTGATGCCCGCGCTGTCGGCGGCGCAGGCCTACCCGCAACGGCCGATCCGGCTGGTGGTCACCTTTCCCACCGGCGGCGCGCCCGACATCCTGGCCCGCCTGTTCGCCGAGAAGGCGCAACTCGGCCAGCCGGTGGTGGTCGACAACGTGCCTGGCGCTGGCGGGAACATCGGCGCCGATCGGGTGGCCAAGGCCGCGCCCGACGGGCTCACGCTGGTGATGGGCACGGTGGGCACCCACGCCATCAATGGCGCCCTCTACGCGAAGATGCCCTACGACATGGTTCGCGATTTTGCGCCGGTGTCGCTGGTGGCCTCCACCCCCAATCTGCTGGTGGTCACCAACGCGCTGCCGGTCAAGACGGTGCCCGAACTGATCGCCTACGCCAAGGCCAACCCCGACCGCCTGTCCTTCGGTTCGCCCGGGGTCGGCTCGTCGGTGCACATCTCGGGCGAGCTCTTCAAGTCGATGGCCGGGGTCACCATGACCCATGTGCCGTACAAGGGGCGGCAGTTCGCCATCCCGGATCTGGTTGGCGGCAGCATCCAGCTGATGTTCGACAACATGCCGTCGGCCCTGCCGATGGCACGCGAGGGGAAGATCCGTCCCATCGCGCAGACCGGCGCGCGCCGCTCGCCATCGGCGCCCGACATCCCGACGGTGGCCGAGTCGGGTCTGCCCGGTTTCGAGGCCACCTCCTGGTTCGCGATGTTCGCGCCGGCTGGCACCCCGCGTGAGGTGGTCAGCCGCCTGCACGCCGAGGTGCAACGGGTGTTCCGCCTGCCCGAGGCGCAGGAGCGCTTGCGCCAGCTTGGCCTGGACCCCCTGCTGGGCGGGCCCGAAGACCTCGCGCGCTTCCAGCAGGCCGAGATCGCCAAGTGGGCGCGCGTGGTCCGCGAGTCTGGCGCCCAGGCCCAATGAGGCGGCACCTGCGCCCAGAGTGACACGGAGCCGCGCCCGCGGCCGCAATGACACGGGGCCGCACCCACGGCCTTGTTGACCCCGTCAGCCGCCGGCAGCGCGGCGGAGAGCCGAGATGGACTGGATCGCCGACCCCAATGCCTGGATCGCCCTGGCCACCCTGATCGCCCTCGAGGTGGTGCTCGGGGTGGACAACATCATCTTCATCTCCATCCTGTGCGGCCGGCTGCCCGAGGCGCAGCGCAATCGCGCCCGCACCCTCGGCCTGACCCTGGCGCTGGTGATGCGCATTGCCCTGCTGCTGTCGATCGCGTGGATCATGAAGCTCACCGAGCCGCTGTTCACCGTGCTGGGCAATGCCATCTCGGGGCGTGACCTGATCCTGATCGTGGGCGGCCTGTTCCTGCTCTGGAAAAGCGTTCACGAGATCCACCAGTCGCTGGAAGGTGCCGAGGCCGAGGGCTCGGCCGGCGCCGCCGCGGGTCGCTTCGGTGCGGTGCTGGTGCAGATCGCGCTGATCGACCTGGTGTTCTCGCTCGACTCGGTGATCACCGCGGTGGGGCTGGTGGACGAGATCGGCATCATGGTGGTGGCGGTGCTGGTCTCGGTGGTGGTGATGATGCTGTTCGCCCGGCCGATCGGCGAGTTCGTCGACCGGCACCCCACCATCAAGATGCTGGCGCTGTCCTTCCTCGTGCTGGTGGGCCTGGTGCTGGTGGCCGAGGGCTTCGACACCCACATCCCCAAGGGCTATGTCTACTTCGCCATGGCGTTCTCGATGGCGGTGGAGATGCTCAACCTGCGCCAGCGCGCGCGTCGCCAGGCCCGGCCGGTGAAGCTGCACAAGTCGATCGAGGACGCCGGCGAGCGCTGAGCAGCGCCGGGGCTTGGCCGGGTGCGGCGCGTGTCTGGCCGCGCCAGTGCTCAGCCGCGCAGGGCCAGCCTGGCGGGGCTCAGCCTGGCGGGGCTCAACTTCGCGGGGCTCGACTTCGCGGTGACTCCGCCGGTGGTGGGTGCCCGCCGCGCGGGGTCCCTGGCGCCGATTCGGGCTCGAGCAGCCGGGCCAGGCGCGCCAGCCGGCGGTCGCGCACGCCCAGCGCGAGCAGGGCGCGGTGGGTGTTCAGCGCGTAGTCGCGATTGTGGCCGCGGTCGCCGCCGGCGTGCCGCAGCCGGTGCAGGATGTCAGCCTCCGACAGCCGCTGATAGGCCTCGCTGGCAGGGTTGGCCACGAAGGTGAGTGCACGCTCGCTGCGGCCGCAGGGCAGCGCCACCGGCACCAGCGTGGGCCGGTACACGTCGGCCAGCATCTCGCGGGCATAAAGCCGCTCCAGTGACTGCCGCCGGGTGAGGCGGGTGAGGCGGAAGGCCATGCCCACGCAGCTGCCGCCGGGTTGCAGGCCGAGCACGACACCCGGCTGCTGCGGCGTGCCGCGGTAGCGGGTGGACTGGATGCAGAAGGCGCGGTGAAAGCCGTGCAGCCGGGCCAGCGCCTGCTCGGTGTAGTCGAACTCCGGGTGCCAGATCAGTGACCCGTAGCCGAAGACCCAGTCGGCCTCTGGCAGCGTCACGAGCCCTCGGCTGACGGGGCTCAGCCGCCGCTTCGCCGCCGGGTGGCGGGGGCGCTCGTGACGGCCGCGCGGGTGCTCGCGCGGGCTGCCGCGCTCGCGGGCTTCGCGCGCTTGCTTGCCGTGCCGGCCGCTTTCCTGGCGGGGGTCTTGGCGGCAGTCTTGGTGGCGGTCTTGGCAGAGGACTTGGTGGCAGTCCTGGCAGCGGTCTTGGTGGCAGTCGTGGCGGTAGTCTTGCCGGCCGCCTTCGCGCCGGCCACAGCGCCCTCGTCGGCCAGGGGCGCGGGGCGCTCGGCGTCAGCGTCTGCCTTGGTCTTCGCCCTGGACGCCGACTTGTCTGCGGGCTCGGCGCCCGCCGGCTTGCCCGGTCGGGGGGTGAACTCGAAGCCGATCTTGCCGTCGGTGCCGCGCACCAGGAAAGCCTTGAACTTGCGCCGGGTGCGCTGCGAAACGAAGCCCTGCAGCAGGTCGGTGCGGCCTTCGTCGAGCAGCTTGCGCATCTGCTCCGGCGCGATCTCCTGCTGCAGGATGATCTTGCCGCTGCGGAAGTCGCAGCTGCGCTCGGGGCCCACCGACTTCTCGCACACGTATGACAGGCCGTGCTCGTGGACCGCGCTGCCGCACTTGGGGCAGGGGCCCAGCGCCGGCTGACCCGAGAAGTCGACCGGCTCGGCATGGGCCTCGTCGTCGTCGCGTGACTGGCCGAAGTCGAACTCGAGCTTGTGCTCGTCGGAGATCTTCAGGATGGCCGCGAAGGGCCGCCCGAGCCGGCTGCGGAAGCCCTGCAGGGGCCCGAGCGTGCGCTGCGACAGCAGGACCTCCGCCTCGGCCACCTCGAGCTGACGACTGCCCGGAATCTTGGTGATGGAGAAGTCGCAGCGCGTGCAGGCAAAGCGCTTGTAGTTCTCCTGGACCGTGCCGCCGCACTTGGGGCAGGGCGAGGCCAGCGTGGCGTACTCGCCGGGCACGGTGTCGGCCTGGTAGTTCTTGGCCCGCTCGACGATGCGCCGGGTGACCTCGGCGATCTCGTTCATGAACTCCTCGCGCCGCAGCCGGCCGCGCTCCATCTGCGCGAGCTTGTACTCCCAGTCGCCGGTGAGCTCGGGCATGGTGAGCTCCTCGACGCCCAGACCGCGCAGCAGGGTGAGCAGCTGGAAGGCCTTGGCCGTGGGCAGCAGGTCTCGGCCGTCACGCAGCAGGTAGTTCTCGGCGATCAGGCCTTCGATGATCGCGGCACGGGTGGCCGGCGTGCCCAGGCCCTTCTCGGCCATGGCCTCGCGCAGCTCCTCGTCATCGACCAGCTTGCCGGCGCCTTCCATGGCCGAGAGCAGTGTGGCCTCGTTGAAGCGGGCCGGCGGGCGGGTGGCGAGCGAGAGCGCCTCGATGGCCTCGGTGCTCACGGTTTCATCGGGCGCCACCGGCACCAGCATGCCCGCGCCCTCCTGGGCGCCCGACTCGACGGACTCGCGGCCGTAGATGGCCAGCCAGCCGGCGTTGACCAGCACCCGGCCCTCGGTCTTGAAGAGCTGCGACTCGACCTGGGTGATGCGGGTGGTGACCCGGAACTCGGCCGACGGGAAGAACACCGCGAGGAAGCGGCGCACCACCAGGTCGTAGACCTTCTGCTCGGCCTCCGACAGCGCCTTGGGCGCCTGCAGCGTGGGGATGATGGCGAAGTGGTCGGAGATCTTGCTGTTGTCGAAGATGCGCTTGTTGCCCGGCCGCACCCACTCGTTGTCGAGCACCTGCTTGGCGAAGGGCCGATAGGCCGAACTGCCCGAGAGCATGGCCAGGGTCTGGCGTACCGTGGGCGCGTAGTCTTCAGGCAGCGCCTTGGAGTCGGTACGCGGGTAGGTGAGCGCCTTGTGCTTCTCGTAGAGGGCCTGGGCCAGCGACAGCGTGGTCTTGGCCGAGAAGCCGAAGCGCCCGTTGGCCTCGCGCTGCAGGCTGGTGAGGTCGAAGAGCGCCGGGGCGGCCTGCGTGGCCGGCTTGGCCTCCTCGGTGACCGTGCCGGGCTTGCCCTCGCACTCGGCCACGATGGCCCGGGCGCGGGCTTCGTCCCAGATCCGCTCGGGGCGCAGGTCGGCATCGGCCGGGTTGCGCGCGAAGTCGGGGTCGAACCAGCGGCCTTCGTACTGGCCGGCCCGCGCGCCGAAGGTGGCCTTGACCTCGAAGTAGGCCCTCGGCTTGAATCGGCGGATGCGTTCCTCGCGCTCGACCACGATGGTGAGCGTGGGCGTCTGCACGCGGCCCACCGTGGTGAGGTAGAAGCCGCCGTCGCGAGAATTGAACGCGGTCATGGCCCGCGTGCCGTTGATGCCCACCAGCCAGTCGGCCTCGGAGCGACAGCGCGCGGCATCGGCCAGGGGGGTCATCTGCCGGTCATCGCGCAGCTGGCCGAAGGCGTCGCGGATGGCCGCCGGGGTCATGGACTGCAGCCACAGGCGGCTCACCGGCTGGCGTGCCTTGGCGTACTGGGTGATGAGCCGGAAGATGAGTTCGCCCTCGCGCCCGGCGTCGCAGGCGTTGATCAGGGCATCGACGTCTTTGCGGCGGATGAGCCGGGCGAGCAGCTTGAGCCGTTCCTCGTTCTTGGCGATGGGCTGGACATCGAAGTGCGGCGGGATCACCGGCAGGTGCGCGAAAGACCACTTGCCCCGCTTGACCTCGAACTGCTCGGGCGCGGCGATCTCCACCAGGTGGCCGACCGCCGAGGACAGCACGTAGTCATCGCTCTCGAAGTACTCGCCCTGGCGGGTGAAACCGCCGATCGCTCGCGCGATGTCAGCGGCGACCGAGGGCTTCTCGGCGATGATCAGCGACTTGCCCATGAATGGTCTTGGTCCGCCGGTGGCGAAAAAGGGGGCCAATCATAAGAGCGCGCTGTCGACCGGCGCAAGCTCAGCCTGAGGGAGTGGGTGGCCATGGAGTGTCGAAGCGCGCCGCGACGGCTCAGGTCGGCAGCCGCCGGCAACGGCCATCGGGCAGGCGTTCGATCGCGCCGCGCAGTTCCAGCCCGGCCAGACCCGAGAGCAGCTCGGGCACCTCCAGGGCCGGACCGACGCCGGCCGAGGCGAGGCCGGCCTGCACGCGCGCCAGCAGGTGATCGGGGTGGAGGGGATCCCAGCCGAGCGCGGCCAGCAGGGCCTGCTCGGCCTGGGTGGCCGGGTGCGCTGGGGACGGCGGGCCCGACCCCGCGAGCGTGCCGCTGGCCCGCCACCGGGGGAGCAGCGCGAGGATGTCGTGCGCGCTTTCAACCAGCTGCGCGCCCTCCTGGATGAGCCGATGGCAGCCGCGCGCGGTGGGGGAGTGGATGGAGCCGGGGATGGCGCAGACCTCGCGCCCGAACTCCGCAGCGAGGCGTGCGGTGATCAGGGAGCCGCTGTTGAGCGCGGCCTCGACCACCAGCACGCCGAGCGAGAGCCCGGCAATCAGCCGGTTGCGGCGCGGAAAGGCCGCGCGGCTGGGGCCGGTGTTCGGCGGCAGTTCGGACACCAGCGCGCCTTCGGTCTGGATGGCCTGCGCCAGCGCCTGCTGGCTGCGCGGATAGACCTGGTCGGCGCCGGTACCCAGCACCGCCAGTGTGCCGGCCGCGCTGCCCAGCGCGCCGCGATGCGCGGCGGCGTCGATGCCGCGCGCCAGACCGCTCACGATGGTAAGGCCCTGCCCGGCCAGCGCCTGGGCGAAGGCCCGGGCGGTTGCCTGGCCGCCGACGCCGGCCGAGCGGCTGCCCACGATGGCCAGCGACGGTGCGCGCAGCAGTTCGGCCCGGCCGCGCACCCAGAGCAGGGGCGGCGGGTCTGGCAGGTGCAGCAGGCGCGGCGGGTAGCGGGGGTCGTCGAGGGCGATGAGGTGACAGCCCGGCTGGGCGGCCCAGCACAGGCCGGCCTGCACCGCGGCCTCGCGGGGGGCATCGGGCGCGAGCAGGGCATGCGCCAGACGGGCTCCCACGACGCCGGCAAGCGCGGCATGACCGGCCTGCAGCACCTGCTCGGGCAGGCCGAAGCCGGCCAGCAGGCGTGCCGCCGCGACCGGCCCGATGCCCGGGGTGAGGACCAGATGAAGCCAGGACGCCAGCCCGGCGCCTGGCGCCGGGTGGGACATGGGGGCGCCTGAATTACGGGGTGAGGATGTCGTCGCCCACCGTGACCGCCTTGGTGGCGCGCACGATCAGGCCGTAGGCGATGCTATCGAAGACCCGGAACACCAGCACCTGGCCGATGGTCTCACCCGGAAGGCCGACCATCTTGCGGGTCTCGTCGTCACGAACCTCCCGGGCCCGCTCGCGGATGGAAAGCACATGGCCGATCTCGACCCCTTCCTTGCGGCCCAGGCTGATCGCGACCACGCTGTTGCGGCCGGCCTGTGCCACGCCGCGGTAGACCGAGACCAGCCGTCCGGCCAGGGCCGTCTGGGGGGCTCGCGGCGCGTAGCTCAGGTCCGTCGCGGGTTCGGCGGGCACCAGGCGATCGCCGAGGCCGATCTCCTCGGTGGCCTTCAGGATGCGAAAGCCCGCCGGATCGCCGCGGCGCTCGAGGCGGGCCGAGCCGATGTACACCGCCTCGTAGGCGATCGGCTTGCGGGTGTCCGGGTGCAGCAGCGGCGTCCCGGGGCGGTAGATGTACCAGTCGGTGACCGTCTGGTCGGGCTTCAGGCCGCGCGCATAGGCGAGTTCGCCGGCGCTGAGATAGACCCGGCCCTCCTGGGCGCCCACGATGCGCGGGTGATCCCTCAGGCCCTTCTCGTCGACGACGAGCGGGCGGTTCAGGAAAGGCTCGATCGCCGTCGCGCTGATCATCGGGATCGGTTGGGCCGGCAGGGGCTGCACCCGCACGCGGGGGCTCAGCCGCTCTTCCTGGGGCGGCGGCGGCGTAGCGTCGGGCCGGCCCGGATTCACGCCCACGCCCATGCCGCGGGCGGTGAGCGTCGAGCCATCCACGGGGCGCGCCAGCCGGAGCCGATTGCGGCCGCCACTGCTGTCGAGATAAATGATGTCGCCGGGATAGATCAGGTGCGGATTGCGCACCTGGTCGCGGTTCATCTGCCAGATCTCGGGCCAGCGCCAGGGCGACTCGAGAAACCGGCCGGCTATCCCCCAGAGCGTGTCGCCCGGCACCACCACATGCTTGTCGGGCGCGTCCTTGGCCAGGGCCGGACCGGCGGCTGGCGTGTTCGGTGCGCTGGCACCCGCTGCCGCCGTGTCGGCTGCGGGGGCGGTCATGGGGGCGGTCGCGGGAGGCGCGGCCGCCGGCGCTGGCGCCGTTGACTGGGCGATCGCCTGGCTGGCCGCCAGACAAAGCGCCATCGCCAGAAGTCGCGTGCTAGACTTGAATGTCATGGATGGCGGCACCAGATGGGGGTGGCTCGGGTTGGTTTGGGCTGCGCCGGCCGTCCGGGCATCTGAGCAGGCGCTTGAAATAAGCCCGACAGATCAATGATTTGGCGTCAAGACGTCAAGCGTCAGATCAAGCAGGGGCAGGGCAGTCGAGTCTGCCGGCAATCCCTGGGTGCCGCAAGTTCGAACCTGTTTCAACGGTAGGTAGTTGCCGATGGCCGTCCGTCCGATTCTCCGATTCCCCGACGAGCGTCTGCAAACCGTGGCCAGGCGGGTCGAGCATTTTGATGATGCTCTCCGGGAACTCGTGGCCGACATGGCCGACACCATGTACCGCGCTCCGGGCATCGGCCTGGCCGCCACCCAGATCGACGTGCATCTGCGGGTGATCGTCATCGATGTTTCCGAGACCCACGACCGCCTGCAGGTCTTCATCAACCCCGAGATCATCGGCGAGGACGGCGAGCGTCGGGTCAGTGAGGAAGGTTGTCTCTCGGTGCCCGGTGTCTACGAGGAGGTCGAACGTCCCCAGCGGGTGCGGGTCCGCGCCTTCGACGAGCACGGCAAGCCCTTCACGGTCGACGCCGATGGCGTGCTTGCGGTCTGCCTGCAGCACGAGATCGACCACCTCAACGGCCGTGTCTTCGTCCAGTATCTTTCCCGCCTGAAGCAGAACCGGATCCGCACCCGCCTGCTCAAGCAGGTGCGCGAAGCCGCCTGATCCGCCATCGGCGCTGTCGGCCCATCGGGCGCTGCACCGGGGCTGCCGCCCTATCCCCATGCGACTGATCTTCGCCGGCACGCCGGAATTCGCCAGTGCCGCCCTCGACGCGATCGTGGCGGCCGGCCACGAGGTGGCGCTGGTGCTCACCCGGGCCGACAAGCCGGCCGGGCGCGGCCAGAAGCTCATGCCCAGTCCGGTCAAGCAGCGCGCGATCGCGCTCGGCCTGCCGGTGCAGCAGCCGACCACCCTGCGCGATCCGGCCATGGCAGCGGCGCTCGCGGCCCATCAGGCCGAGGTGATGGTGGTGGCCGCCTACGGCATGATCCTGCCGCCCCCCATCCTGGCGGTGCCGGCGCGCGGCTGCCTGAACATCCATGCCTCGCTGCTGCCGCGCTGGCGTGGCGCCGCGCCCATCCAGCGCGCCATCGAGGCCGGCGATCCGGTCACCGGCATCACCATCATGCAGATGGATCCCGGGCTCGACACCGGCGACATGCTGCTCGCCGAGGCGCTGCCCATCCTGCCCGAGGACCACGCCGGCAGCCTGCACGATCGGCTGGCCGCGCTGGGTGCCCGGCTGATCGTGCGTGCCCTGGCCGAGCTTGCAGCGGGCGGGCTGGTGGCCACGCCGCAGCCGACCGAGGGTGTCACCTACGCCCACAAGATCCTCAAGACCGAGGCGCCGCTCGACTGGTCGCTGCCGGCGGCGCGTCTGGCCGACCGCATCCGTGCCTTCGACCCGTTTCCGGGCTGCACCGCCGTTCTGGCCGGCTCGTCCGAGCCGCTGAAGGTCTGGCGGGCCCGTGCCCTCACCGAACCCTGCGTCGCGGGCCTGCCCCCGGGCAGTCTGCTGCCTGCCGCCGACGGCCGGGTCCTCGTGGCCTGCGGCGCGGGTGGCGTGCTCGAACTCCTGGAGGTGCAGCGGCCGGGTGCGCGGCGGGTGGGCGCGGCGCAGTGGCGGCAATCCCTTCCGTCCGGCGCCGGCCTGAGCTTCGAGCCCGCCCCGCCCCGAGCCGGCGCGCTGCAATGAACGGCCCTTGCATCTGACCCATGCTGGCCCCATCTTCCCACCGGCGCCGGCTCCGCTGTCGCCCATTCCTACTGGAGAGACTGCCGTGTTCAACTGGATGAAGACCGCCATGCTCATGGCCGCCATCACCGCGCTGTTCGGCGTGGTGGGTGCGGCGCTTGGCGGGCAGGCCGGCATGCTGCTGGCGCTGGCCTTTGCCGTGGTGTCCAATTTCTTCGCCTACTGGTTCTCCGACAAGATGGTCCTGCGCATGTACAACGCGCGGGAGGTCGACGAGACCACTGCACCGCAGTTCTACGGCATGGTGCGTGAGCTCGCCGATCGCGCCCGCATGCCCATGCCCCGGGTCTATCTCATCGACGAGGCCGCCCCCAACGCCTTCGCCACCGGGCGCAATCCCCAGCACGCGGCGGTGGCCGCCACCACCGGCATCCTGTCGGTGCTCTCGGCGCGCGAGCTGCGCGGCGTGATGGCCCACGAGCTCGCGCACGTCAAGCACCGCGACATCCTCATCTCCACCATCTCGGCCACCATGGCGGGCGCCATCTCGGCCCTGGCCAACTTCGGCATGCTCTTCGGTGGCCGCGACAGCGAGGGACGGCCGGCCAACCCGATCGCCGGCATCCTGGTGGCCATCCTGGCGCCGCTCGCCGGTGCGCTCATCCAGATGGCCATCTCGCGCGCCCGCGAGTTCGAGGCCGACCGCGGCGGCGCCGAGATCAGCGGTGATCCCGCCGCGCTCGCGTCGGCGCTCGACAAGATCCACCGCTACGCCCAGGGCCTGCCGCTGGAGGCGGCCGAGCGCCATCCCGAGACCGCGCAGATGATGATCATGAATCCGCTGTCGGGTGGCGGCCTGCGCGGGCTCTTCTCCACGCACCCGGCCACCGAGGAGCGGATCGCCCGCCTCATGGCGCTGGCGGGTCGCCCTGGCTGAGGCCGGGGCGACGCGAGCGGGGGCCTTGCGCCCCCCGCTGGCCGAGGAGCTCGGCGCCGCCGCGCAGGCGGTCGGCCTGGTCCTCGCCGGCCGTGCCTTGCCGCAGGCTCTCGCGGCACTCGCGCGCGAGCATCGCCTGGAGGGCGCATCGCGCGCCGCGGTCGCCGACATGGCCCACGGTGCCATGCGCCGCCTGGGCACCGCGCAGGCGCTGGCGCAGCGGCTCAACGGGGCCCCCCCCCCCCCCCCCCGGGGGCCGCCCGCCCCGTCCGGCCCGCGCGGC
>JBIKWU010000085.1:0-14490 GCA_044356115.1 Burkholderiaceae bacterium | reverse complement strand
GCGGGGCGGTCGGCGCCGGCACGCTGGCGGTCGCGCCAGCCGACACAGGCACGATCGCGCCGCCGGCGGCTGTTCCAGCGGTGGCGGGGAGGGGCATGGCGGCAGCGACCTGCGCCGTCGGCGCGGACAGGCAGGCGGGCAGCCGCGGCGCGCGCCCGGTGACCGCATCGGCCAGACGTGCGCCCAGATCGCTGCCCTGCTCGGCGGCCCGGCGGAAAAGACCGTGCGCGGTGTCGTCGTCACGCGCCACGCCGCGGCCGTTCGCGTACATCCAGCCCAGTCGCAGCAGGCCCTCGGCCGATCCCGCGCGGGCGGCTCGGCAGTAGGCCTCGTGCGCGGCAGCCAGATCGCGGCTCACCCCCTCGGCGTGTTCCCAGCGCACGCCCTGGTCGACGAGTTGCCGCGGGCTGATCTCCGCGGCGGCGCTGGCGGCCTGTGTGCTGGTGCCCAGCGCGGCAGCGAGCAGGATGGCGGACACGGCCGATCGACCGTCACCCGCCCGCAGGCGGCTCATTCGGCGCGACATGGTGAATGTGTGATCAGGCAAAGGGGCGTCGTGGAGCGCGGGATACTATCGACCGGTGGGCCGGGGGCGAGGAACAATGTCTCCCGGATCGCCGCTTCGCCGCTTGCGCCCGCTCAACGGGCCGTCAGACCAACCGGGTTTTCCTTCGCCTCATGTCTTCCAGCCCTCACTCCGATCCCGCCGGGTGGCTCGCCGCCGTCCCCGCTCAGCACTGGCTCGTCACCGGCGCGGCCGGCTTCATCGGCTCCAATCTCGTCGAGACCCTGCTGCGCGCCGGCCATCGCGTCACCGGCCTGGACAACTTCGCCACCGGTCACCGGCGCAACCTCGAGGAGGTGCGCGAGCAGGTCGGTGATGGCGCGTGGGCGCGCTGGCGATTCATCGAGGGCGACATCGGCGACGCCACCGCCTGCCGCGAGGCGACGCAGGGCGTCGATCATGTGCTGCATCAGGCGGCCCTCGGTTCGGTGCCGCGCTCGATCGCCCAGCCGATGCGCTCCTTCGAGGCCAATGTCACCGGCTTCGTGCAGATGCTCACCGCCGCGCGCGATGCCGGCGTGCGCCGCTTCGTCTATGCCTCGTCGAGCTCGGTCTACGGCGACCACCCCGATCTGCCCAAGGTCGAAGACCGCGTGGGCCGGCCGCTGTCGCCTTATGCCGCCACCAAGTCGGCCAACGAGCTCTTCGCCGATGTCTGGGCCCGCACCTACGGCATGACCTGCGTGGGCCTGCGCTACTTCAATGTGTTCGGCCCGCGCCAGGATCCTGACGGTCCCTATGCCGCGGTGATTCCCCTGTGGGTGTCGGCCATGCTGCGTGGCGAGCCCTGCGTGATCAATGGCGACGGCCAGACCAGCCGCGACTTCTGCTACGTCGCCAATGCCGTGCAGGCCAACCTGCGCGCGGCGCTCGCGGCCGGTCCCCTGCCGGCGCATACCGTGCTCAATGTGGCGGTGGGCGAGCGCACCGACCTGATCGCGCTGTTCGAGGCCCTGCGTGGCGCCTTGCAGCGGCAACTCGGCGCCGACTATCGGCTGGCCCCGGCGTTCCGCGACTTTCGCGCGGGAGATGTGCGCCATTCCCTCGCCAGCATCGAGCGCGCGCGGACAATCATCGGCTATGAACCCACGCATCGGGTTGCCCAGGGCATCGAGGAGGCGATCGGCTGGTACGCGCGGCGCGCGCGCGCCGCGGCCGCAGGCGGCGGCTGAGTTCGCCTGGATGCGGTTTCTGTCGGCAGGCGCAATGGTCTGTCACGCATCCGGCGGTATTGCTTGCGTTCCGGCATCCGGCCCTTCGTGCTGATGCGAGCATTCCCCAGGCGACCACCATGTCCGAACAAGCCTCTCCCCCCTCAGCTGCGCCGGGCGCCGAACCTGGCGCGCCGGCTGGCGACCGTCGCGGTCGGCGCCGTCATCTCCTGCGCATGGCCGCGGCGGGTTCGCCCCTGATGGTGAGCCTGCCCACCCGCGCCGCCGGTCCGCTTGGCTCGGCCTACCGGGGCGCGATCAATGACGCGATCCATCCGCCCTTGCTGGCGGTGTCGAGTGCCGACGGCTGGATCCGGGTGGCCGGCACCCGCTTCACCGGCACCTACAGCCTGGCCGCCGATGTCGGTGTGCCCCCGGTCCAGTACTCGGGCCAGCTCTATCGCATCGACGGCGTCTGGTACGACACCAGCGGCGCGATCGCGGTGCCGATCTCCGGCACCGAGGAACCGGTCTATCTCGCGGTGCTGTTCGCCACCACGCTCACCGCCGGCAGCGGCAGCGCCACCGAGCTCGGCGCCTGGCCGCGCTATGTGGGGGCCGGGCAGGCGCTGCACCTGTCCTCCTGGAGTTCGCTCAGTCCCACCGGCTCGCAGGGGCCGGGCTGGGTGGTGGGCTGAGCACCCATGTCCGGCCGGTGTCGGCCCGTGTTGCGGTGAGCCTGACGGCCGGCACGAGCGGCAGTCGCCTGCGCGTCTTCGACGACGGGGCGGCGGTGTTCGACCCGGTCACCTGGCAGACCCATCTGCTCTCGCCTGACGGGCTGGCGCTGCTCGACGAACTCGACCGGGTCGCGGCCGAAGGCGCGCGCGGGCCGGGCGCCATGGTCGAGCATCTGCTGCGCGATGGCGAGGACCTTTCCGCGGGTCGGCCGGCGCCGCGCGTGCCGGATCTGGTGGCGCGGCTGCAGGGCCTGGCCGAACTCGCCTGGCACCGGCGCGCGCGCGCGCCCGGCACTCGGCCCGCGACGGTGCAGCCCGAGCCGGCCGATACCCTCATGCGGCCGGCTGCCGGCCCGCGCCGCACCCTCGGCGTCGAGGACGCGGCCCGGCGACTGCAGGGGGATGGCCTGGTGCTCGACCTGGGCGCGATGCGGGTGCGGGTGCGCTCGCCGCTGGCCGAATTGCCCGCCCCGCTCGCGCGGGTCTATCACTGGCTGCCGCCGCCGGACGATCCGGGGTTCGTCGACTGCGAGGTCGACCTGCTGCCGGCGGCCGGGCCGCGACGCGCCTGGCGCCCCGGCGTGCGCTTTCTGGCCGATGGCACCGAGCCCTTCGAGCCGATGCCCGCGGGCCTTGCGCTGCCGCAGCTCGAGTGGGGCCTGAACTGGGTGTTCGCGCACCTCTTCACCCGGCACTGGCTGCTGCACGCCGGCACGCTGGACTGGCATGGCGCGGGGCTGCTGCTGCTGGCGGCTCCCGGCTCGGGCAAGAGCACGCTCGCCGCCGCGCTCAGCCTGGCCGGCGCCCGCCTGCTCTCCGACGAGTTCGGCGTGCTGCGCCTGTCGGATCGCCAGCTGCTGCCGATCACCAAGCCGGTGGCGCTGAAGAACGCCGCGATCGATCTGATCGCCCGGCGCTCGCCGCAGGCGGTGCTCGGGCCGGTCTTCCACAAGACCCACAAGGGCGATGTCGCGCACCTCGCGGTGCCGGCCGGGGCGGCGGCGCGGCGCCATGACAGCGTGCGGCCCGCGGTGGTGGTCTTCCCGACCTGGCGCGCGGGTGCGCGCGCCGAGCTCACCGAGGTACGCCCGGCGCGCGCGATGGCCGAGTTCGCCGCCAACAGCTTCAACTACGGCGTGCTCGGCGAGGCCGCCTTCGAGGCGGCCTGCGCGCTGGCCGCCGAGGCGAGCTGCTGGCGGCTCACCTTCGGCGAGCTCGATGACGCGCTCGCCCTGCTCGAGCCGCTGTGCCGCGCCGGCGGCGCGCGGGAGGCCTGATGCATCCCGCCAGTGCCCGCCTGCTCGCGCTGTGGCAGCAGCCGCTGCGCGCGCTGACGCTGCATCCCGCCGACTGGAGCGCGGTGCTCGGCGCGGCGCGCCGCGCCCGCTGCGCGGGTCACCTCATGGTCAGGCTGCGCGAGGCCGGGGTCATCGACCGCTTGCCTGCGCCGGTGCGCGGCCAGTTCGAGTCGGTGGCGGTGCTGGTGGCCGAGCGCGCCGCCCAGCTCCAGCGCGAGCTTGATGCGCTCGCCGCGGCGCTTGCGCCGCTGGCCGGCGAGGTGCTGCTGCTCAAGGGCGCTGCCTACCAGGCCCAGGAACTGCCGCTGGCGGCAGGCCGGGTCGCGGGTGATGTCGATCTGCTGGTGCCGCGCGCGCGACTGGCCCGCGCCGAGAGCCTGCTGCTGGGGGCGGGCTGGATGGCCCAGCGCCTGGATGGCTACGACGAGCGCTACTACCGGGAGTGGTCCCATGAGCTCCCGCCGCTGCGTCATCCCGCGCGCGGTCTCGAGGTCGACCTGCATCACGCGCTCACGCCCGCGATCGCCGGTGGCGGCATCGATGCGGCCGCGGTGCTGGCCCAGAGCCTTTCCCTGGGCGCCTTCCGCGTGGCCGATCCCCGCGATCAGGTCCTGCACTGCGCGGTGCACGCCTTCAAGGACACCGAGCTCGACGGCCGCCTGCGCGAGCTCATGGACTTCGACCTGCTGGTGCGCGCGCATGGCGGCGCCGATCCGGTGGCCTTCAGCGCCGCGCTGATCGCGCGCGCGATCGAGATCGGCGGTGCGCCCGCGCTGCGCTGGGCGGCGCGCTACGCCACGGCCTGGCTCGGCACGCCGGTGGCTGCGCTGGCCGAGCCGCCAGGTCTGGCCGCCCGGCGCCTGCGTCAACGCGAGTGGGCGGTGCCGGCCTGGCGGGCGTGGTGGATGGACCGGCTCATGGCCGCCTCGAATCTGCCTGGGGCGCTCAGCCGCCCCGCCGTGCCGGCGCAGCTGGCGCGCCTGGTGCTGCAGGCCCGCTATCACCGGTTGCGCATGCCGCCGCGTCAGCTGCTTGCGCATCTCGCTCACAAATCCGGCGCGCGTCTGCGGCTTCGCTGATCAGGCGCACAGCGCCACCCGCTCGGCAGCGGGAGCATCGGGGTGGGACAAGTCGGGGCGTCGGCATCGAGGATGCCGGTCCCGCCCATCACCGTCGAAGGGACTCCCATGACATCGAGCCACGCAATCCGGACCGCAGTGCTCGCGCTTGCGGTCTGCGCCAGCGGCGCGTCGACCGCCGCCACCATCACCAATGCCGAACTCAGCGCGGTGCGCTGGACCGGGTTCGACTGGGACTCGAACGGATCGGCGCTGATCACCGGCTTTCGGCCGGTGCCCGGCGACGCCTTCGACCTCGATCTCTATGCCTGGGCCGGCGTGATCAAGAACGGCATTACCTATGCCACCGCGCTGCTGGACCAGAACCCCGACGGCATCCCCGACCATGCCGGCGGCTACGAGTACACCATGTACGCGAAGCTGCACGAGTCGGTCATCAACTGCGTGGCTGATGTCTGCACCTTCACGATCGTGGGCGGGCGATACGAGATCTGGTACGACCCGGCGCAGAACGCCAACCGCCATGACAGCACCGGCTTTCGCGACGGCATTCCGCTGATCACCGGCAGCTTCGGCACCCAGACCGTGGGCAGCCTCGCCTTCATCGGCACCGGCGCCTTCGGCGTGTCCGCGCTCACTGGCGGGGTGGACTTCACCAACACCGCCTGGATCCAGCCGGAACTCACCACCACCAGCTACTCCACCACGCTGCAGAGCGGCGAGTTCCACACCAACGGGTGGACGCCGCCGGTGTCCTTCGACGGCTATGCGCCGGTGGAAGGCGACCTGATCTTCCAGGCCGACGCCAACCAGAGTTTCGCGGTGGACGAGCCGGGCGCGCTGGCGCTGGTGGGCGCCTCGATGATCGGACTGGGCCTGTTCGGGCGGCGGCCGCGCCGTCGGGCTCAGGCGTCGTCGGCGGCGCGCTGATCGACAGCGCGACGCGTGGCACCGGGCGCGAGCAGCGCCCAGGCCAGCAGCAGATGGAACACCCAGGCCACTCGGGGCGCGTCGAGCAGGCTGTCGAAGAGCCCCACCACCAGGAAGCCGGTGAGTGCCCCGGCGAGGGTGCCGGCCATCGGGCCGGCATCGCGCCGCGCGAGCCGCGCCAGCGCGCCGAGCGTGAGCAGGCCGAAGGCCGCCAGTCCGATCGCGCCCTGTTCGACCAGCAGGTGCAGCCCGAGGTTCTTGGCGTGCCAGGGCAGGTGGTGACGATCGCTCGAGAAGAACCAGCCGGCGAGCCCGTCCTGGAAACCCGGGTTGCGCCCGATCTCGCGGCCGTCGGGCGCGATGATGCGCAACGCGTCGATCTCCAGCTTCGCCCCCGAGGTGGCCACCGCGATCGAGAACATCGCCAGGGCGGGCACGCCCCTGGGGCCGCCCTGCGTCACCGAGCCGTCGGTGCGCAGGCTCACCGTCTGCCACGTGCCCGACCGCGGCCTGAGCACCTGTGAGCCGGTGCTGCAGCCGGCGTCGTACAGAAGGTGCTTGGCGCAGATCTCCACATGCAGCCGCAGTTCCCCCGACGGCCGCAGCCGGGCCTCGATCTGCCAGTGTCCCGGCAGGGCCGGCACCCGCTGCGAGACCCGGTAGGCCTCTCCCCAGCCCGCGACATGGCCTGGGCCGGTGAGGGTGAGCTGACCGTCACCGCGCTCATCGAGCCGCTGCCAGGCGTGGCTGCCGGGGCGTTCGGTGCCTGGTCGACCGTAGAACTGGCCGGCGTGATAGCGGCCCAGGCCCTTGCCGAGCCACCAGTCGGCGGGGCCGTGCAGCATCGCCAGCGAGTCGCGCCAGTGGCTCAGGCGGCCCTGCAGGTCACGGCCGCTGTCGCTGAATCGCTCGCCCATGTAGGAGCCGCCGGTGAACACCGCCACGCAGGCGCTGGTGATGGCCACCGCGGCGATCGCCTGGGCGGCCGGCCGCGCCGAGGCCGGCCACAACGGGCGCGCGCGGGCCGCGTCGATCACCGCCAGCAGCGCCAGGCTCGCCAGCACCGGCAGCGCGCCGCTCAGGGCTGGCAGGCCGCCCCAGTGCAGGGCCACCGCGCCGGCGCCGAGACCCAGGGCACCGATGAGGGCCATCATCAGCGCCGCGCTGGCCGCCGAGCGCGCGCCTTCGGGTTGCCGATGCCGATGCCAGGCCACGGTGGCGCTGCCCGCGATCAGCAGCGCCTGCAGCAGGTAGGGCCCTTTCGGCAGGTGCGTGGCGACGATCCCGAGCGCCGTCGCGGCCAGCGCGCCGCCGGCGAGCACGGCCAGACTGCGCGCCGCACCCAGCTGGCGTGCCGCGCCGCCGGCGAAGGCGATCGCCGCCACCATGGCCAGCACCGCCGCGCTGGCGCGGTAGCCGCCATGGACGAACACCTGATAGGTGCCGAGCGCGGCCAGCGGCACGGCCAGGGCCAGCCAGCCCAGACCGAGCGGTGCGTCGTCGCGATCCGGTCGCGAAAGGGGCATGCCGATCGGCAGCGTCGCGCCGGCGCGCCGTTCGACCAGCGCCATCACCGCCAGCCCGATCGGAATCGCCAGATAGACCCCGCGCGAAAAGGTGGTCAGGCAGACATAGGCGGCCAGCATCACGACCGCGCCGCTCAGCGCCAGGCGTGCAGGGCTGCGGGCGCGCAGCACCGCCCGCATCGCGAAGGGCACGCCCAGCGCGAGGTAACCGTCGAGCGCGGCACCGCCGACATGCATCTCCCAGAAAAGCGCCGAGGTCCGGTAGTCAGCCGAGAAGTTCAGCAGGCCCGGAAAGGCGACGCGTTCCCAGAGCGCGGCCAGACTGGCGAGCGCCAGGCCAGCCAGCATCCCGTCGGCCAGGGCTTCGCGCAGCGCCGGTGCCCGATCGCGCGCGGCACCGAGCAGCAGCGGCAGCAGCAGCAGGGTCCAGGCGAAGGGCCTGGCCAGACGCAGGCTGTTCAGCGGTTCGAGATAGCCCTGAGTCCAGTGCAGCGGGGCAGGGGGAGCCGCCAGCCAGCCGCGCGCCAGCGCGAGGGCGCTGGCCACCGCGAAAGCTCCCAGCAGCAGCGCGGGCAGCAGGCCCCGAGCCTCGTGAGCGGCGGCGACCCTGTCGCGGGAACGGCCGGCGATGGCCGACGGCGGTGCGGTCGCCGGCGCCGGGCCGCTGCCGCGCAGCAGGCCGGCAATCGCGAGGCCGGCCAGCAGCAGGTCGAGTTCCTCCACGACCAGCCAGCCGGTCCAGGGGGCGAGGCCGGCCAGGGGTAGCAGCGCCAGCGCGCCGGTCAGACCGAGCAGGGGGCGCCACAGGCACAGTCCCGTCCAGGCGATGAAGGCCGCGAGGGCGATCGTGGCTGACAGCGGATGGTGCAGCGCCGCCCAGCTGCCGGCGCCCAGCAGCGCCAGCGCGGCCAGCGTCCGCAGCGGGCCGGGCGTGACGCCGCCCGGCGGTGACGCCGCCTCCCCGGTCAATGGGCACCGCCCCGGGCGTCGGGCGCGCTCAGAGTCGGCGCAGCAGGCCCTGGGCCTGCTCGAAGGCCGGCCCGGCGCGGACCTCGGCGAGCACCGTGTCGAGCTCCTTGCGGGCCTCGACCTTGTCACCGCGCGCGATCAGCGCCTCGGCCAGACGCACCCGGTAGGCTGGCACCCGCGGCGCGGCGGTCACCGCCTGGCGCAGGATCTCGCTGGCGCGCGCCGCGTCGCCGCGCGCGAGCAGCGCGGTGCCGTAGGTGTCCAGCACCTCGGGCGAGCGCGGCGCCAGCGCGTGAGCCTTCTCGGCGGTGGCGAGGGCGGCCGGGTCACGGGTCTCGATCAGCGCCCACGCGAGGTTGTTGAGCACCACCGCATTGCCGGGCTGGATGGCCGCCGCCTCGCGGTACAGCGGCACGGCCGCATCCCAGCGCTTGCGCGAGCCCTCGATCATCGCGGCGTGCACCTTGAGCGCCGCGTCGCGCGGATGCTCGGCGAGCAGCCCGCGCATCATCGCGTCGGCATCGGCCTGCTTGCCCTCGGCGAGGAGCGCGCCATGCAGGCGCAGCGCGATCGGCACGCTGCGGTTCAGCGCCAGCGCGCGCCGGTAGGCGGTCACCGCCTCGGGCAGGCGTCGCTGCTGGGCCAGGATGTCGCCCTCGAGCAGCGCACCGGCCGGGCTGCGCGGCGATTCGCGCTGCAGGGCCTCGGCGATCGCGCGGGCCTCGGCCACCTTGCCCATGGCCACCAGCGCGGCGGCCATGCCGGCCCGGGGCTCGATCGCCTTCGGCGAGAGCTCGGCGGCCTTGCGATAGCTGGCCAGTGCCTTCTCGGGCTCGCCACGCTTCAGGCGGAACTCGGCCATGCGCATCTGCAGCAGCGCCGAGTCGGGCCGCGCGCGCAGCATCTTCTCGAAGGTGAGCACCGCCTGCGCCTCGTCGCCGGCGCCCAGATAGGCGTTGCCCAGCGCCTCGAGCAGCTCGAGCTGGTTGGGCGCGGCGCCCGCCGCCTCCTGCAGGATCGGCAGCGCGTCCTTGGGTCGGTTGGCAGCAAGGTGGAAGCGTGCCAGCGCCAGCGTGGCCGGTACCGAGCCGCGATCCGCATCACGGGCCTTCACCAGCCACTGCAGGGTCTGGGCCTGATCGCCCTCGTTGGCGGCGATCTGGGCCAGCGCATGCATCGCGCGGATGTGCCGCGGCTCGCGCTCGAGCAGCTTCAGGTAGCGCTGGCGCGCGGCCTGCGGCTGCTTGTCGCGCAGGTCGAGTGCCGCCAGGTTGGAGACCGCCGCGAAGTAGGTCGGCTGCCGGGTCAGCGCCGCCTCGAAGTGCCGGCGCGCGGCGGCGGCATCGTTGCGGGCCAGCGCGATGGTGCCGCGCAGGTTGTCGGCCAGCGGGTTGTCGGGCTGCTTGCGGGCGAGCCGCTCGATGGCTGCCGAGGCCTTGTCGTACTGCCGGTCGCGCAGCAGCTGGGCGATCAGCGCGAGGTCGGCCTGAATGCCCGAGGGCGTGAGTTCCGCGGCCTGCTCCAGGTCGAGCATGCCGCCCTCGTGATCACCGGCGGCGATGCGGGCCACGCCGCGGCCGGTCTTCTGGCTGGGGTCGTCGGGTGCGAGCGTCGCGGCGCGTGAGAACAGCTGTGCCGACCGTGCGGCGTCCCCGGTACGCAGGCTGGCCTCGCCGGCGAGGCTGAGCAGCAGCGGATCCTTCACGTCGCGCTCGAGCAGCGGCGCCATCACCTGCAGGGCGCGCTCGGGCGCGTCCATGCGAAGGTAGGTGGCGGCCAGCAGCCGATAGCCCAGGGTGGACTTGGGCGCACGCTCCATCACCTGGCGCGCATTGTTCTCGGCCTGCTCCAGCGAGTTCAGGCTGAGATGGATGGTCGCGGCCAGCGCGAGCGATGGCAGGTAGTCCGGCGAGTTCTTGAGCCCGGCCATGATCGCGTCGCGCGCCGGTTCGAGCCGGTTCTGCCGGAAATCGTTGAGCGCCTGCAGGTGCATGGTGCCGACAGCCGGCCCGGTGAGCTTCTTGAGCTCGTCGATCCAGCGCTGCGCGCCGGCATAGTCGCGCTGCTCGCTCGCCAGCGACGCCAGCTTGGCGCGCACCGAGCGGTTCAGGGGCTCGATCTTCGCCACGCGCGCATACAGCGCGGCCGCTTGCTCCGGTCTGCCGCCGGCCAGCTCGATGTCGCCCTTGAGCGAGAGCGCGTCGGGTGACTCGGGTGCTCGCGCCAGAAGTTCGTCGACCGAGCTCTGCGCCCCTGCCAGATCGCGGGTGGCCGAAAGGGTGATCAGCCCGACCCGGGCAGGCACATGGTCGGGCACGGCCTGCAGCGCTGCCTGATAGGCGGCCTGCGCCGCCTCGCGCTGGCCGCCGGCGGTGTGGGCGCGGCCCAGCAGCGTCTGCGCGCGCGCGGTGTCAGCCGGGGTACCCGGCGGCAGCTTGGCAAGCTGCTCGACCACCTTGCGCCACTCGCCAAGCTGCAGCCGGGTCTCGGCCAGACCCAGCCCCGCTGCCACCGGGTCGTGGTTGGCCGCGAGCGCGCGTTCGAACTCCTTCTCGGCCGAGCGCCAGTCGCCGCTGGTGGCGTGCACCTGCGCGAGCAGCAGCCGGGCGTCGGCACGCTCCTGCTTGCGCAACAGGTTCTTGAGGTGGATCTCGGCGGCCTTCGGTTCGCGCTCGGCGATGGCGTTGCGCGCCTTGACCATCAGCGCCTCGGCGGAGTCGCCACAGCCGGCGACCGTCAGGGCGAGGCTGACCGCCAGGGCGAGGAGCAGGGGTCTTTGGGGGTTCATGCAGGACTCCGGCAAGGGCATGCGCTCAGCGCAGCCCGAATCGATTCAGCAGGTCATAGAGCGTCGGGCGACTCACGCCGAGCAGCTCGGCGGCGCGGACGATGTTGCCATCGACCCTCGCCATCACCTTGAGCACAGCCTGTTTTTCCGCTTCCTCGCGCACCTGGCGCAGGTTCAGCGGCATCGGTTCCTCGGGCGGCTCCAGGCCGAGATCGGCGGCGCCGATCGCCGGTCCGTCGGCCATGATCACGGCCCGCTTGATGCAGTTCTCCATCTCGCGCACGTTGCCCGGCCAGGCGTGGCGCTCGATCGCCTCCAGCGCATCCTGGCGCAGACTCAGCGGATCGCGCCGGCCGGGCTCGGTGAATCGCGCCACGAACGCGCGCGCCAGCAGCGTCGCGTCGCCGGCGCGCTCGCGCAGCGGCGGAATCGGCAGCACCATCTCGGAGAGCCGATAGAACAGGTCCTCGCGGAACGTGCCCTCGCGGATGTGCTCACGCAGATTGCGGTGGGTGGCGCAGACCACCCGCACGTCGATCGCGATTTCCTCGCGCCCGCCCACGCGCTCGATCACGCGCTCCTGCAGGAAGCGCAGCAGCTTGGCCTGCAGGCCAAGCGGCAGGTCGCCGATCTCGTCGAGGAAGAGCGTGCCGCCATCGGCGGTCTCGATGCGGCCTGGCGTGGTACGCACCGCGCCGGTGAACGCACCGCGCTCGTAGCCGAAGAGCTCGGCCTCGAGCAGGGTGTCGGGGATCGCGGCGCAGTTGATCGCCACGAAACGGTTCGACGATCGCGGTGACAGGTCGTGCAGGCCGCGGGCGAGCACCTCCTTGCCGGTGCCGCTCTCGCCCAGCAGCATCACCGTGGCGCGGGTCGGCGCCAGCCGCTCGATCTGCCGGGTGAGCTTGATCATGGCCGGATCGCGGGTGATCAGGCCGGCGAGGGCCGAGTCGCCACTTGCCGCGCTCAGCCGCCGGTTCTCACGCTCGAGATCGGCCAGCCGGAAGGCGCGCTCGATGACCAGTCCCAGGCTCTCCGACTCGAAGGGCTTGGCGAAGAAATCGTAGGCGCCCAGGCCCACCGCGCGCAGCGCGTTGCCGCGATCACTCTGGCCGGTGACCGCGATCACCTTGGTGCCGGGCGCGAGCGAGAGCATCTCCTGCAGCGTGCGCAGCCCCTCGGCCGGCGAATCGGGGTCGGGAGGCAGGCCCAGGTCCAGCGTGACCACGGCCGGTTCATGGCGGCGCAACTGGGCGATGGCGCTCTCGCGGTCCTCGGCGAACACGACCTCGTAGCGATCGAAGGACCAGCGCATCTGCTTGCGCAGGCCGAGATCGTCCTCCACCACCAGCAGGGTGGGACGCTCCTCGCCGATCACGCTGCTCATGGCGATTCAGCCCTGAGCGCCGAGGGTGGCCAGCGGCAGACGGACACGAAAGACCGTGCCGCGACCTTCCTGGCTGTCGACCTCGAGCGAGCCGCCGAGCTCGCGGATGTATTCGCGACTCTCGAAGCTGCCGATGCCCATGCCCTCCGGCTTGGTCGAATGGAAGGGTCGGAAGAGCCGTTCCCGGATGAAGCGCTCGCTCATGCCGCGGCCGGTGTCGGCCACCTCCAGTCGGGCGAGTTCACCCTCGGCGCTCAGGCGAACGCTCACGCTGCCCTGCCCGTCGATGGCCTCGCTGGCATTCTTCACCAGGTGGCCGATGACCCGCTCCAGGCGGTCGCGGTGCGCGATCACCAGCGCGCGTTGCGCGGCGGCTTCCACGCTGACCGTCGGCTGGGGCCCGCGTCCGCCGCGCTGGCGCACCGCGGCGTCAACCGCCTCGGCGAGCGGCACCGCGCTGGGCGGCTCCAGCGGCCGGCTGCCGTCATCGAGCTGTTGCAGCAGTCCCTGGATGCGATCGTGCACATGACCCACCGTGTCGAGCATGTCGGCCTGGAAAGCGGGGTTGTCGCGATGGCGTGGCGCGTTCCTCAGCAGCAGTGAAAGCTGCGACACCAGGTTCTTGAGGTCGTGCGCGACGAAGGCCGACCGTCGGTTGAACGACTCGAACTGGCGAGCCTGTACCAGGGCCTCGACCGCGCGGTGTTCGCCAAGATGGCTGGCCACCTGGTGGGCGGCGGTCTTCAGCGCATCGCGCAGTTCCCAGTCGAGCGGCGTGGGCGCGACCGGCTCGCCCAGCAGCGCGAAGCCGATGAGCTGCTCGTGCAGCAGCAGCGGCACCAGCAACCAGGCGCCGCGCGCGTCGGCGATCGCTGCCGGCAGAGGCGGCGTGGCCGCCGAGGTGGGGCCAGCGGCACCGACCTCGATGATCCACTGGGTGCACGAGAGCTCGCCGACCAGGGGATGGCTGGCGGGCAGGCTGGGCGTGGCGCCGGCGTAGCGCCAGTTGTCGGTGCACACGAAGGCTCCTGCCTCGTCCTGCAGCCACAGCGCGCCGCAGCGCGCATCGGCCAGTCCGCCCAGCGCACGCAGCGCGCGCAGGCCCAGGGGTTGCGGCTCGCCGTCCTCGGGTCCGGCCGAGAGCAGGGCGGTGAGCCGCAGCCACTCCTCGCGATAGTCGTAGCGATAGCCGAAGAAGTGCTTGGCCACGGTCACCCGCAGCCTCGCCCGGGCGCTGCGCGAGCCGAGCAGCGCCAGCAGCGCGATCGCGGTGGCAAACAGCAGCACCGTCACCGCGCTGTCGATCGGCGCGGGGCCGGCGTAGCGCAGCCAGTAGCCGCCCGCGGCCATCAGCATGAGGAACAGCCCGGCGGTGAGCAGCGCGGCCGACTGGAACAGCAGCCGTCGTGACACCCCGAGCGCCATGCGCCAGTCGCGCTGGCGCGCGGCCGCCGAGGCGAGCAGGGGCACGGCCAGCGCATTGGCCCAGCCACGGATATCGACCAGCAGCGGATCGAGGTGGCCGAACATCAGCGCATCACTGCACATCACCAGGTCGGTGCCGAACATCAGCAGGCCCGCGCCGGCCAGGCGAGCCGCCCCCGCGCGGTGCCTGGGCGTGCCGGCGCGCCAGAGCTGCTCGACGCAGAACAGGCCGAAGACCGCGCCAGCGGTGCGCAGCAGCAGGACGCCGCTGTTCAGCGGTGCGATCAGATCGAGGAGCAGCGCCAGCGCGGCGCCGGCCACCACCAGACGCGTCGCGCCGGCAGGTCGCGCGCCGCCGGCGCCGGCATGGCCTTCGGACCCGATGGCAGATGACGCCGGCGTCGCCTCGCGCAGCAGGGTGAGCAGGAAGGCGAGCCACAGGGCGAGACGCAGGGACTCCGTCGTGGCGCTCAACACGTCCGGCGCCAGGCCGTCGCGGGCGGCGGCGGCGCTGGCGGCCCACACGGCCTGGGCGCTGAGCGCTGCCACGAACAGCCGCGCGGCCCCGGCAGGCGCTCCGCGCGCAGCATGCAGCGCCGCGAGCGCGGCACAGGCCAGGGCGGTCGCGAGGA
>JBIKWU010000316.1:0-4258 GCA_044356115.1 Burkholderiaceae bacterium | reverse complement strand
ATCACCGATCCGCTCGACGCGGTGGGCAACACCACCAAGGCGGTGACCAAGGGCTACGCCATCGGCTCGGCGGGCCTGGCCTCGCTGGTGCTGTTTGCCGACTACACCCACGGGCTGGAGTCGGTGGGCATCCCCACGGTGTTCGACCTGTCGAACCACATGGTGATCGTCGGCCTGTTCATCGGCGGCCTGATCCCCTACCTCTTCGGCGCCATGGCGATGGAGGCAGTGGGCCGTTCGGCGGGCTCGGTGGTCGAGGAGGTTCGCCGCCAGTTCCGCGAGATCAAGGGCATCATGGAAGGCACCGCCAAGCCCGATTACAGCAAGGCGGTTGACCTCCTCACCACCGCGGCGATCAAGGAGATGATCATCCCCTCGATCCTGCCGGTGCTGGTGCCGGTGGCGGTGGGCCTGATCCTCGGCCCGCAGGCGCTGGGTGGCCTGCTGATGGGCACGATCGTCACCGGCCTGTTCGTCGCCATCTCCATGTGCACCGGCGGTGGCGCGTGGGACAACGCCAAGAAGTACATCGAGGAAGGCAATCACGGCGGCAAGGGCTCCGACGCGCACAAGGCGGCGGTCACCGGCGACACCGTGGGTGATCCCTACAAGGACACCGCCGGTCCCGCGGTCAACCCGCTGATCAAGATCATCAACATCGTGGCCCTGCTGCTGGTGCCGCTGCTGGGCGTGATGTACGGCAAGCCGGGTGGCGCACCCGCGGCCGGCCATGGCGCCCCGGCGGCCGTGTCTGCCCCGGCGGCAGCGCCGGCCACCCCGCCGGCGGCGGCTCCCGCAGCGGCGCCCGCCGATGCCGGCAGCGCGCCTGCGCCGGCAGCCCCGGCGGCCGCCCCCGCCGAAGAGAAGAAGAACTGATCGGGCGCATCGCCCGAACCCCCGGCCGGCACCCGCGGGTGCCGCGTCACGCGCAACGGCGCCCGCAAGGCGCCGTTCGCATTTGAACCTCTCTCAACCCGTCAAGGAGACTCTGATGAATCTGAATGGCCAAGTGGTGATCGTCACCGGTGGCGCGTCCGGACTGGGTGGCGCCACCGCCCGCATGGTGGTCGAGGCCGGCGGCAAGGTGCTGATCGCCGACGTGAACCAGGCCGCCGGCGACGCGATGGTGGCCGAACTCGGCGCCGCTGCCCGCTTCGTGCGCTGCGACGTCACCTCCGAAGCTGACGGTCAGGCGGCCGTGGCCGCCGCGCAGGCCATGGGTCGCCTGGTCGGCCTGGTCAACTGCGCCGGCATCGGCACCGCCACCAAGACGGTGGGCAAGGACGGCCCGCACCCCCTGGCCGCCTTCACGCGCGTCATCAACGTGAACCTGGTCGGCTCCTTCAACATGCTGCGACTGGCGGCCACGGCGATGTGCGCGGGCGAGGCCAACGAGGACGGCGAGCGCGGCGTGATCATCAACACCGCCTCGGTGGCGGCCTTCGACGGCCAGATCGGCCAGGCCGCCTACTCGGCCTCGAAGGGTGGCATCGTGGGCATGACCCTGCCGATCGCCCGCGACCTGGCCCGGGACGGCATCCGGGTATGCACCATCGCGCCCGGCCTGTTCCTCACGCCGCTGCTGCAGGGCCTGCCGCCGGCAGCGCAGGAGTCCCTGGGCAAGCAGGTGCCGTTCCCGCCGCGGTTGGGCCGCCCCTCGGAGTACGCGCAGATGGTGCGGCAGATCTTCGAGAACGTGATGCTCAACGGCGAGACCATCCGCCTCGACGGCGCGATCCGCATGGCGCCGCGCTGAGGCGCCGTCGGGTCTTCGCGACCCGGATGGCGCCATGCCGAGGCGGACCCGGCGCTTCGAGGCCTGGATAGCGCCGCGCTGCCGCTCGCTCAGGCCTGCCGGGCTCGCCCCGGCAGACCCTCCACCCAGCGACCCAGCGCGAGCAGGCGGGCGTCGGCATCGAAGGCGCCGACCAGTTGCAGCGACACCGGCAGGCCCTGCGCCAGCCCCATCGGCATGGCCAGCGCCGGCAGGCCCGCGAAGCTGAAGGCGAGTGTCTGGCCGAGCACCGCCTCGCGGGTGCTGAGCGAGCCGCCCGCCACCGCCAGCTCGGTCTGACCGCGCAGCGGCGGCAGCACCGGCGAGGTGGGCAGCACGATGGCGTCGTGATCGCGCAGCAGTTCCTGGAAGCCGGTTCGCACGGCCGCCCGTGCCTGCAGCGCGTCGATGTAGACGCTTGCAGGAATCTCCCGCCCCGCGCTCAGCGGCGGCAGCACCAGCGTCGAGAATCCCGGGTCACCGGCCGCCAGCGCGGCGCGGTGCACCCAGGCGGCCTCGGCGCGCACCAGGGGCGTGTAGTGCTCCCAGGCGGTGACGAGCCCGGGCAGCTCCACCTCGATGATCTCGGCACCGGCCGCACGCAGCGTGGCCAGCTCGTGCTCGAAGGCCTGCGCCACCGCCGCGTCCATGCGCGGCGCCAGCCAGCGCGCCGGCAGCGCCAGTCGGGGCGCGCGCGGCACCGTGCCGTGATCGGCGCGGCGCGCGGCCATCACCTCGAACAGCAGCGCGCAGTCATCCACCGTGGGCGCGATCGGGCCGGCATGGTCGCAGGTGAATGAAAGGTACAGCGCGCCGCCCAGCGGGATCGCCTGGTAGCTGGGCTTGAAGCCGGTGAGGCCGCAGAAGGCGGCCGGAATGCGCACCGAGCCCCCGGTGTCGCTGCCCAGGCCGGCCAGGCCCACGCCGCAGGCGGTGGCCACGGCCGCGCCGCTGGAGGAGCCGCCTGCCTGCCGGGCCGGGTCATAGGGGTTGCAGACATCGCCGGTCCAGACGTTCTCGCCAGTGGCGCCCAGCGCCAGCTCGTGCATGTTGGTCTTGGCGAAGGGCAGCGCGCCGGCCTCGCGCAGCCGCGCGACGGCCTCGGCCTCGTCGCGCCCGAGATCGGGCAGCGCGGCCCGGGTACCGGCGCGGGTGGGCATGCCACGCACCGCGTAGAGGTCCTTGATGGTGATCGGCAGCCCATGCAGCGGGCCGCACTGGGTGGGCGACTGGCGGGCCTGGCGATCGAGTTCGCGGGCCTGGGTGTCGGCCGCCTCCCAGTCGACATGCGCGATCGCGTTGAGCGCCTGCGCCGCGGCGGCCCGCTCGCGGGTCTGCGCGAGCAGCGCCTGCGCGGTGGTGGTCTGGGCACGCACCTCGGCCGCCAGGCGGCGCAGCGGGATCGGGGGCTGAGGCGGGAGGAACATGGCGGACTCCGGATCGAGGCGGATGGCTATTATGCGGGGATCGCCAGTCGCCGATGGCGCCCCGGGGTCGCGGGCGCGGCGCGCCGGCCGGAGGATCCGCCATGGAACAGCGTCCGCTCTCGGGGGGCAAGCTGCGCAGCGCCAGCTACGACCGGCGTGCCCAGCGGCTGGAGATCGTGTTCGCCGACCACGCGGTGCGCATCTACCAGGGCGTGCCGGACGAGGTCTGGCGGCGGCTGATCGCCGCCCCGAACGCCGGCGCGTACTTCGACGATCGCATCGCCGAGGAATACCCCAATGCACCGGGCAGCGCCGGCACACAGGACGAGGCCCGAGCCCGCCTCGACGACCTGTTCGGCGGCAAGCCGGGCTGAAGCCGCATGGCGGGCGAACCCGGGCTGCGCCTGCATCTCTATTGCCGGGTGGTCGACAACTACGGCGATGCCGGGGTGAGCTGGCGGCTGGCCAGGCAGCTCGCCGCCGAGCATGGCATGCAGGTCACGCTCTGGATCGACCGCCCCGACGTGCTGCGCCAGCTGGCGCCGAGCGCGCCCTGGGAGCCCGCCACTCCCGGACCGGGCCGCGCGACTGCCGAAGGCGCAGCCGCGACGCGCCACCGCGTGACGGTGCAGCCCTGGCCCGACGATGCCGACGACTGCCTGCCCGACCCCGACATCGTGGTCTGCGCCTTCGGGTGCGAGCCGCCGCCGAGGCTGCGGGCGCGGCTCGCCGGCGCGCCGGCGCGTCCGCTGTGGATCAACCTCGAGTACCTGAGCGCCGAAACCTGGGTGGACGGCTGCCACGGGCTCGCCGCGATCAAGCCGGCCGATGGCGCGCGCGAGCACTTCTTCTTTCCGGGCTTTCGGCCAGGTACCGGCGGGCTGCTTCGCGAGCATGACCTCATCGCCCGCCGCGACGCGTTCCGGCGCGGCGACACCGCGACACGCTGGTGGCAGGCCATCGGCCTGCCCGCCCTGCCCGGGCGCCGCGTGTCGGTGTTCTGCTATCCCGATGCGCCAGTCCTGCCGCTGCTGCGGCACCTGGCCGCCGGCCCCGA
>JBIKWU010000315.1:0-4260 GCA_044356115.1 Burkholderiaceae bacterium | reverse complement strand
AAGGGCGCGATGTCGAGCTTGATGGAGCGCGCGGCCGGCCCCTCGCCGATCATGATGTCGATCTGGTAGTCCTCGAGCGCCGGGTACAGGATCTCCTCGACCACCGGCGAGAGCCGGTGGATCTCGTCGATGAAGAGCACGTCGTGCTTCTCGAGGTTGGTCAGGATGGCGGCGAGATCACCGGGCCGCTCCAGCACCGGCCCGGAGGTCTGGCGCAGCTTCACGCCCATCTCCTCGGCCACGATGTGCGCCAGGGTGGTCTTGCCCAGCCCGGGCGGACCGAAGAGCAGCAGGTGGTCGAGCGGCTCGGCGCGGCGCCGCGCGGCGGTGATGAAGATCTCGAGCTGCTCGCGGATGCGTTGCTGCCCGATGTAGTCGTGCAGCCGGCGCGGCCGCAGGGCCCGTTCGACCACCTCCTCTTTGGGCGAGGCTGGCGCGGCGCTGATCAGGCGGTCGTGCTCGATCATGGCCGTGCCAGCAGGCGCAGCGCCTGGCGGATGCCCTCGGAGACGCCGACCGTGGCCGGCAGCGAGCGGACCGCCGCGGCGGCCTCGCGCTCGGAGTAGCCCAGCGCGAGCAGGGCGCGCAGCACGTCGGCATTGCCGGCCGCGGCGCCGCCGGCATCGGCCTGATCGGGCGCGGCGAGCGCCGGGGCCAGCCGGCCCTTGAGTTCGAGCAGCAGCCGTTCGGCGGTCTTCTTGCCGATGCCCGGCACCCGGGTGAGGCGGGCGCTCTCCTGCAGCGACACCGCCTGCGCGAGTTCGGTCACCGACAGGCCCGAGAGCACCGACAGCGCGGTGCGCGGGCCCACGCCGCTGATGCGCACCAGCTGGCGGAAGGCATCGCGCTCGGCCACCGTGAGAAAGCCGTAGAGCAGGTGCGCATCCTCGCGCACCACCGGGTGGATGAGCAGCACGGCGGTCTGTCCGAGACCCGGCAGGTCGTAGAAGGTGCTCATGGGCACGTCGACCTCGTAGCCCACCCCGCCGACATCGATCAGGACGGTGGGCGGGGACTTCTCGAGCAGGGTTCCGGACAGGCGGCCGATCATCGCGGCTAGCTTACACCAGCGCCCCCCGTCGGCCCGCCGGGCGCCGCGGCGCCGCTGCCCGCCGCCGGGGCCTGCCCGGCGGGTGAGCCGGCCGCGCGGTAGCGATCCTTGAGCAGGCGCTTGTAGAGCTTGCCGGTGGGCAGCCTGGGCATGGCATCGATGAAGTCGACCGAGCGCGGCACCATGTAGCGGGCCACCCGCTCGCGGGTGAAGGCGATCAGTTCCTGGGCGAGCGCCTCGTCGGCCCGTACCCCGGGCGCCGGCTCGATGATCGCCTTGACCGCTTCGCCCATCTCGGGATCGGGCACGCCGATCACGGCCACGTCGGCCACCGCCGGGTGCATCACCAGGGCGTTCTCGATCGCCTGCGGGTAGATGTTGACGCCGCCCGAGATGATCATGAAGGCGCTGCGGTCGGTGAGGTAGAGGTAGCCCTCGGTGTCGACATAGCCGATGTCGCCCACCGTGGTCCAGGTAGGGTGCGCCGGGTGCGCGGCGGCCTGGCTGGCCTCCGGGGCGCCGTGATACTGGAAGGGCACCTCGTCGCGCTCGAAATACACCAGACCGGCCTCGCCGGCCGGCAGTTCGCGGCCGGTCTCGTCGCAGATGCGCAGCGTGCCCAGGATGGCCTTGCCCACCGACCCGGGGTGGGCCAGCCAGTCGGCGCTGCCGATCGCGGTCACCCCGTTGCCCTCGCTGGCGCCGTAGTACTCCTCGATGATCGGGCCCCACCAGTCGATCATCTGGCGCTTGACGTCCACCGGGCAGGGTGCGGCCGCGTGGATCGCCACACGATGGCTGGAGAGGTCGTGCGCCCGGCGCTGCGCCTCGTCGAGCTTGAGCATGCGCACGAACATGGTCGGCACCCACTGGCTGTGGGTGACCCGGTGGCGCTCGATGAGGGCGAGCGCCTGCAGGGGATCGAAGCGCTCCATCATGACCACCGTGCCGCCCAGGAACTGCACCGACTGGCAGTAGCCCAGCGGCGCGGCATGGTAGAGCGGCGCCGGCGACAGGTACACGGTGTCGGTGGACAGCCCGTAGCCGGCGAGCTGCCGCAGCCGGGGCGCGTTCAGGCCCTCGGTGACCCGGCCGCCCTGCTGGGCGCGGATGATGCCCTTGGGCCGGCCGGTGGTGCCGGAGCTGTAGAACATGGTCGCGCCCATCCACTCGTCGGCCAGGCGCTCGGCCGGGTGGGCGGCGATGGCCGGCTCGTAGGCCTGCCAGCCCGCGATCACCCCGTCGACCATCAGCCGCAGCGGGCAGTCCGGCATCCGGCTGCCCAGGCCCTCGGCGAGTTCGCGCATGGCGAGCGAGCTCACCACGGCGCGGGCCTGGCTGTCGTTGATGATGTAGGCGGCTTCGTCGGCGGTGAGGTAGCGGTTGACCGGCGCGATCAGCAGGCCCGAGCGCAGCGCCGCCCAGCACACCTCGAGGTAGCGCAGGTTGTTCTCCATGACGATCGCGATCCGGTCACCGCGGCGCAGGCCCTCGGCATGCAGGCACTGCGCCAGCCGGTTGGAGCGCTCGTCGAGCTCGCGGTAGCTGACCACGGCGCCGGTGCTGCCGTTGATCAGGGCCGGCTTGTCCGGCGTCAGGCGGGCATGGTCGCCGAGGTAGCGGGCCGGCGCCGTCGTTGCGTCTGAGGGATGGGCCAAGGCGAGGATCTCCGGGTATGAGGGTCAGCGCATGCGCCCGCGGCGGATGCCGCCACCGCCGCGCCGGCCGGTGCTGCCGAGATGGACGGCCGCGGCCGCGGTCATGGCGGCGGCATGGGCATGACAGATCGCGCAGGCCAGGGCATCGGCCGCATCGGGCGAGGGTGTGCCTGGCAGGGCGAGCAGGCGCTGCACCATGGCCTGCACCTGCGGCTTGGCCGCCCGGCCGCTGCCGGCCACGGCCTGCTTGACCTGCAGCGCGGTGTATTCATGCACCGGCAGGCCGCCACTCACCAGCGCGGCCACCGCCGCGCCGCGGGCCTGGCCGAGCAGCAGCGTGGATTGCGGGTTGATGTTCACGAACACGATCTCGACCACCGCCACGGCGGGCTGATACTGCGCGAGCACCTCGCGCAGACCCTCATGGATGGTGCCGAGCCGCGGCGGCAGCGCACCGGTGCCGGTGCGGATCACGCCGCTGGCCACGTAGCGCAGACCCTCGGGGAGCGCGTCGATCACGCCGAAGCCCGTCAGCCGCAGGCCGGGATCGACCCCGAGCACTCTCACGCGGCGGCCATGGGTAGGGCGCCGCTCAGTGGCGGAAGTGCCGCACGCCGGTGAACACCATGGCCACGCCGAGTTCGTCGGCGGCGGCGATCACCTCGTTGTCGCGCATCGAGCCGCCGGGCTGGATGATGCACACCGCGCCGGCATCGACCACCACGTCGAGGCCGTCGCGGAAGGGGAAGAAGGCATCGGAGGCCACCGCCGACCCCACCAGCGAGAGCCGGGCGTGGCCGGCCTTGATGGCGGCGATGCGGGCGGAGTCGATGCGGCTCATCTGCCCGGCGCCCACGCCCACGGTACGGCCGTTGGTGCAGAACACGATCGCGTTGGACTTCACGTACTGCGCCACCCGCCAGGCGAAGAGCAGGTCCTGGAGTTGCTGGGCGGTGGGGGCGAGGCGGGTGACCACCCGCAGGTCGGACAGCGCGAGGCGATGCTCGTCGGGCGACTGCACCAGCAGGCCGCCGCCCACCCGCTTGAGATCGAAGCGGTTGGTCTCGCGCGCGATGGGAATCTCGAGGACCCGCACGTTCTGCTTGGTGGCGAACACCGCCAGCGCGGCCGCGTCGAAGCCGGGGGCGATCAGCACCTCGACGAACTGGCCGGCCACCTGCTGCGCCGTGGCGGCGTCGAGCGGCCGGTTGAAGGCGATGATGCCGCCGAAGGCCGAGGTTGGATCGGTCTCGAAGGCCTTGCGGTAGGCCTCGAGGCAGTCGGCGCCCAGGGCCACGCCGCAGGGATTGGCGTGCTTGACGATCACGCAGGCCGGTTCGGGGAACTGCTTGACGCACTCCCAGGCAGCATCGGCGTCGGCGATGTTGTTGTAGGAGAGCTCCTTGCCCTGCAGCTGCCGGTAGCTGGCCAGCCCGCCCTCGACCGGCCGCGCGTCCTGGTAGAACGCGGCGCTCTGGTGCGGGTTCTCGCCGTAGCGCAACGGCTGGCGCATGACCCACTGCTGCGTGAAGACCTCCGGGTGCGCGGCCT
>JBIKWU010000084.1:0-14583 GCA_044356115.1 Burkholderiaceae bacterium | reverse complement strand
ATCCCGGCCTCGTAGTCGTTCACCGCCACCGCGCTCGCCTGGCTGATGAGCTCGCGCAGTTCCTCGCCATCGAACATCGGCAGGCCCTGACCCGGGTCGAAGAGAAAGGGGACGCCCTCCTGCGCGAACTCGCGGGCGTGGGTCTGCATGGCGGTCTTGCCGTTGGGCGCCACGATGCCGAAGGCGCCGCCTGCGCCCATCGCGCTCACCTGATGGGCTTCGCCCATCGCGCCCGGATGAAAGGCGGTGATCTGGTTGTCGGCCATGTCGGTGGTGATGAAGGCCTGCGCGGTGTAGAGATCGGGCAGCAGGCGGACTCGGCTGATGTCGATGCCAAGACTGTCGAGCCGCTCGAGATAGGCCTTGCCGTCCTGCCCGACCGTGGCGAGGATGATCGGCGCGCCGCCCAGCCCGCGCAGCGTGTAGGCGATGTTCGCGGCGCAGCCGCCGAACTCGCGCTTCAGACGGGGCGTCAGGAATGCGACGTTCAGCATGTGGACGCGGTCGGGCAGGATGTGGTCCTTGAAGTGCCCGTCGAACACCATGATGGTGTCGTAGGCGACCGAGCCGCTGATCAGGATGGACTGCTGGGACATGAAGGGGGTCTCCGGGTGGGCCATGGGGGCGCGTCTCGCGCGCCAGGTTCAGGGATAGAAGAGCTTCAGGCTGAAGCCGGCCGGCGCGAAGCCGGTGGCCTGCAGTGCCAGCCGCAGCGCGGTCTCCTGGCTGGGGGGCGCGCCCGCCGCTGGCGTGTTCGGGCTCAGGTAGTCGGCGGGCAGCACGACCTTGCGCACCAGCAGCACGCCGGCGGCGTCGGAAAGGCTCATTTCGATCGCCGGCCAGCGCACCGGGTGCGCGGCGCGATTGCGCATCAGAAGGTCCATCACCAGCGCATCCCCCGAGGCACCGGCCTGGACATCGAAGGACTCCAGGGTGAGCGAATCGAGTTCGCGGGGCGCCTGAACCTGCAGTCCGATCAGCCCGGAGAGTGCCGCCAGGGCGGGCTCGAGGGCGGGAATGCGCGAGGCCAGCCAGTCGCGACCTGCCAGCGTCAGCTGCAGGGCCAGGGTCACGCCCAGCACCATGCACAGCACGGCGGAGAACAGCGTCCCCCGACTGGCGAATCCCCCGGCGCGAGCCGCCGTCGCGAAGAAGTCCACCGCCTCCGGTCCGCTGGCATCGCCGTTGCGGGTCCGTCGCGTCCCCGGGTCAGGCGCGAGCAGCGCCGCGGACCAGGCCTCGGGAACCTCGCCGGGGCGGCCTGCGGGTGCAACCGGCGGCGTGAGGTCCTCGACCCGTGTCTGATCGGTGGCCGCCGTGCGGGCATGAACGCCGGCGGGCTCCGTCAGGTCTTCGGATGATCCGACTTCGGCCGCGCCATCGGGTGACCGCACGGCCTCGGGGAAGCGGCTGGCCGGGACCGAGGGGCGGGCCGCGTCCGGGATCGTCGGTCCCTCCGCGTCCGGGATCGCCGGCCCTTCCGCGTCCGGGTGCGCTGGTGCCTGATCGTCGATCGCGCCGGTCGCGGGGGCGGGGCCGGGCGGCAACTCGGCGGGGATTTCCGGCTCACTCAGGTAGTCGGGCAGGCTGAGGGTATCGAGATCGTCGAGTTCCTCCAGCCCCTCCAGGACGACCAGGTCGGTGGGGCGGTCGAGCCGGTTTGCCGGCGCGAGGTGCCGCGGTGCGTGCTCGGGCGGGACGACCGGGTTGCCGGCATCGTCATCGCCGTGGCCGACATCGGGCGCGCGTTCGCCGGGCTGCGTGGTCTCGGCGACAGGGGCCCGCTGCCCGGCCTCGATGCCCGGCGGCGGCGCGGGCGCGGGCGCGGGCGCGTCGGGTGCGGCGTGGTCATCGAGTGCCTCGTCGATGTCCGGCTCGCCCCGGCCGTAGGCGGCCGCCAGGCGTTCGGCGCTCAGGACGGCGCCGGGTGGTGTGTTGCTCTGGCCGTGTCCCGTGCCTGTCGCCGCTGGGGCCTCGGGCGCGACGGAGGCTTGCGATGGCGATGCCGCCGCCCCATCGGTCTGCTCGTTGACGTAGCGCAACGAATCGAGCCCGGAGAACACATGCCGGCAGGCGCCGCAGCGCACCAGCCCGCGGCGGATCTTCAGCTGGTCGGGGACGACCCGGAAGCCGGTCTGGCAGCGGGGGCAGGTGGTGGCCAGGGCCATGTCGCCGCGATCATCGGATGCGCCGGCCGGCCAGGCAAGCCCAGCCGTCGACGCAGTCGGCCACGCGCAGGTCCACCTCGGGATAGCAGATCGAGACCTCCTCGATCTGCCGTTCCAGCAACCCGGCCAGCACCAGGGTGGCCCCGGGACGCAGCAGCGCGACCAGCGCCGGGGCGAGCACCTTCAGTGGATTGGCGAGGATGTTGGCGAGGACCACATCGGCCGGCGCCAGAGGCGCCGAGGTAGGCTGAACCCGCACGTCGACCTGATTGATCCGGGCATTGTCGGCGGTACTGGCGAGGGCCTGCGGATCGATGTCGGTGGCGATCACCTCGCCCGCGCCGAGCAGCCCGGCGGCGATCGCCAGGATGCCGGAGCCACAGCCGTAGTCGATCACCCGGGCGCCGGGCACCAGCTCGCGCGACAGCCAGCCCAGGCACATGCGGGTGGTGGGATGGCTGCCGGTGCCGAAGGCGAGACCCGGGTCGAGCACCAGGCGGGTCACGCCGGCGGACAGCGGCGCGTCCAGATGCCAGGTGGGCGTGATCACCAGTCGCTCGCCGATCGGAATCGGCTCGAACTGTGCCTGCGAGGCGCGCACCCAGTCCTGGTCGTCGAACTGCGCGATGCTCAGATCGGCCGGCAGCTCCGCCCCGAGAGCATCGGCCGCGGCCTGCAGCAGCGATCCGGGCACCGCGTCCTCGGCGAGCAGCGCCCGCAGCCGGGTGCGCTGCCAGCCCGCCTGCGGCGCCGGCATGCCCGGCTCGCCGAAGATCGCCTGCTCGTCGGGCGAGTCGGCGTCGGCGTCCTCGGCCTGCACCGACAGCGCGCCCGCGTCGAGCAGGGCGTCGGACCAGGCGTCGACCTGCCCGGCCGGCACGGTGAAGACCAGTTCCCGCCAGAAGGCCATCAGCGTCTCGAATGAACCGGGCGGCTGCCCACCCGGCCGCAGCGCTCAGCTGCCGCCCTGCGCGACCTTGCGCTTGGCGAGCTTGCGCTCCAGGTAGTGGATGGAGGTGCCGCCAGCCACGAAGCTGGCATCGGCCATGAGTTCACGGTGCAGCGCGATGTTGGTCAGGATGCCCTCGACCGCCATCTCGGAGAGCGCGATCTGCATGCGCCGGATGGCCTGCTCGCGGGTGTCACCGTAGGCGAGCACCTTGGCGATCATCGAGTCATAGTGGGGCGGGACCAGATAGTTGGCGTAGGCATGGGAGTCCACGCGGATGCCGGGGCCGCCGGGCGGGTGCCAGGTGGTGATGCGACCGGGCGAGGGCGTGAACTGGAACGGGTGCTCGGCGTTGATGCGGCACTCGATCGCATGGCCGCGCAGCATCACGTCGCGCTGACGCAGGGTGAGGCGCTCGCCGGCGGCGATGCGGATCTGCTGCTGGACGATGTCGAGCCCGGTGATCAGTTCGGTGACCGGATGCTCCACCTGCACCCGGGTGTTCATCTCGATGAAGTAGAACTCGCCGTCCTCGAACAGGAACTCGAAGGTGCCGGCGCCCCGGTAGCCCATCTTCTTGCAGGCCTCGGCGCAGCGCAGCCCGATCTTGTCGATCAGCCGCCGGGCGATGCCGGGGGCGGGCGCCTCTTCCAGGATCTTCTGGTGCCGGCGCTGCATGGAGCAATCCCGCTCGCCGAGGTAGACCGCGTTGCGGAACTCGTCGGCAAGCACCTGGATCTCGATGTGGCGAGGGTTCTCGAGGAACTTCTCCATGTACACCGAGGGGTTGCCGAAGGCGCTCTGCGCCTCGGTGCGGGTCATGGTCACGGCGTTGTTCAGCGCCGCCTCGGTGTGCACCACGCGCATGCCGCGGCCGCCGCCGCCGCCCGCGGCCTTGATGATCACCGGGTAGCCGATGGTGCGCGCGATGCGGATGATCTCCTTGGGGTCATCGGGCAGGGCGCCTTCGGAGCCGGGCACCACCGGCACGCCGGCCTTGCGCATGGCGTCCTTGGCCGAGACCTTGTCACCCATGGTGCGGATCGACTCCGGGCGCGGGCCGATGAACACGAAGCCGCTCTTTTCCACCCGCTCGGCGAAATCCGCGTTCTCCGACAGGAAGCCGTAGCCGGGATGGATGGCCTCGGCGTCGGTCACCTCGGCGGCGCTGATGATCGCCGGGATGTTGAGGTAGCTGTCGCGCGAGGGGGCGGGCCCGATGCACACCGACTCGTCGGCGAGCTTGACGTACTTGGCCTCGGTGTCGGCCTCGGAGTGCACGACCACCGTCTTGATGCCGAGTTCCCGGCAGGCGCGTTGGATTCGCAGCGCGATCTCGCCCCGGTTGGCGATGAGGATCTTCTCGAACATGCCCGGATCACTCGATCTCGAACAGCGGCTGGCCGTATTCCACCGGCTGGCCGTTCTCGATGAGGATCGCCTTGACCGTGCCCGACTTGTCGGACTCGATCTCGTTGAGCAGCTTCATGGCCTCGATGATGCACAGCGTGTCGCCCTCGCGGACCGTGGAGCCCACGGTGACGAAGGGCTCGGCGCCCGGCTGCGCCGACCGGTAGAAGGTGCCGACCATGGGCGACTTCACCTGATGCGCCGCCGGCGCCGGGGCCGGCTCGGCCGCAGGGGCGGGGGCAGGGGCCGCGGCCACCACCGGCGCGCTGGCCACCACCGGCGCCATGGCGGGCATCATCGGCTGGGCGGCGCCGGGGGCCAGACCCTTGACGATGCGTACCTTGCCATCGCCTTCGGTGATCTCGAGCTCGGCGATGCCGGATTCGGCCACCAGATCGATCAGGGTCTTGAGTTTTCGCAGGTCCATGAAGAGCGCTTTCAGAGGATTCAGGCCCGCGCGCCATGGCGCAGCGCATGTTGCAGCGCGTAGCCATAGCCGGCCGGGCCCAGACCGGCGATCACCCCCACCGCAAGCTCGGACAGGTAGGAGTGGTGCCGGAAGGCTTCGCGGCGGTGGATGTTGCTGAGGTGGACTTCGATGAAGGGCACGGCCACGGCGGCGAGCGCGTCGCGGATGGCCACGCTGGTATGGGTGTAGGCACCCGGATTGATCACGATGAAGTCGACCCTGGCCTGATGGGCCTGCTGGATGCGGTCGACCAGCGCGCCTTCATGGTTGGACTGGAACGCTTCCAGCTGGACGCCTGCTGCCTGCGCCTGGGTGGCGAGCTCGCGGTTGATGTCAGCCAGGGTGGCCGCGCCATAGATGCCCGGCTCGCGCACCCCGAGCATGTTCAGGTTCGGACCGTGGATCACCCAGACCAGCATGGCGGCTCCTTGCAGGGCGCGGATTATGCGCCGAGTTCCGGGCTGAAGTCCAGATTTGACTGGACTTGACTTCAGTTAGACGGACTTGCCTGCAGGTTTTTGCAGCAGGGGGAGCACGCTGGCTCGCAGTTGCGGCAGCCTGACCCTCCCGAGCACCCGCAGCACGACCGCGCCGGCAGGGTCGATCAGCACCGTGAAGGGCAGTGCGCCGCTGGTGTTGCCGAAGCGCCGCGAGAGCTCGGTTCCGCCGGTTCCGCCAACCAGCAGAGGATAGGGGAATCGCCGCTTGGACGCAAATTCGCGGATGTTGACGGGAGAATCGATGCCGATGCCGATGACCAGACCGTTCGCGCCGGAGATCTCGGTGTGCAGCTCGGCGAGTTCCGGCATCTCCTCGACGCAGGGCGGGCACCAGGTGGCCCAGAAGTTCAGGACCAGGGTCCGGTTGGCGGTCTGGCCAAGATCGAAGGGCTGGCCTTCGGCGTCGGGCAGGCTCAGGCCGCGCAGCAGGCTGACCGCCTCGGCGCCGGCGTCGCCCGGCGCGAGCCGGCGCCAGGCCACCCACGCGCCGACGCCCACGCCGCCGAGCGCGGCCAGCGCCATCAGGGACCGGCGGGCGGCGCTCGCGGGGCTCATGCGGACGCTTCCTGCATGCGGCGGGCCAGCGCCGCCCGATCCCCGCGCACCGGGCCACTGGCGCCGGCGCGCAGTGCGCCGCGCAGGTCGTCGGGTTCGTGCAGCGACAGCATCACCGGCGTGTCCTGCCACAGGAAGCCCAGCACCTCGGCCTCGCCGCGCCCCTGGAAGTGCGCGATGGTGTCCACCTCGAAGTCGATGCCCTGGTTGAGCAGCCAGTAGCTCACCTCCTTGGGGTTGTCGGCGAAGAGCTGCAGGTGGAGCGGGGCATGCTCGGCGGCAATGCCCTTCCAGGCCGCGCCGGTGACCAGCGGCCGGAAGGCCTCCAGCCGGGCCATCAGCGCGAGCGCGGTCTCGCGCAGCGCCCGCACCCGGTCGGCATGCTGGTCGTCGAAGAGCTTGAGGTGCTCGCGCAGGGCCTCGTCGATCTCGTCATGGTCGGGCAGGCTGCCCCGGGGGAGCCGGCCTTCGCCGACCTCGGCCGCGGCCTTGCGGCGCGCGCTGGCATAGTCGAGCCCGCCGTCGGCGATGAAGCGGGCGGCCGCCGCCGCGATCTCGGCCCGAAGGCTGTCCCGGGAGTCGTTCATGGCGGCATGGTAGCCGAGGCCGCTCCGGTACACTGCCGCTCCCATGCACATCCATGTCCTGGGCATCTGCGGCACCTTCATGGGCGGGCTGGCCGCCATCGCCCGTCAGGCCGGCTGGCGGGTCACCGGCTGCGATGCCAACGTCTACCCGCCCATGAGCGACCAGCTGCGAGCCCTGGGCATCGAGCTGATCGAGGGCTACGACCCCGCGCAGCGCGCGCTGCGGCCGGATGTCTACGTGATCGGCAACGTGGTCGCGCGCGGCAACCCGCTCATGGAGGCGATCCTCGACGCCGGCGATGCCTATGTCTCGGGCCCGCAGTGGCTGGCCGAGCAGGTGTTGCGCGGGCGCTGGGTGCTGGGCGTGGCCGGCACCCATGGCAAGACCACCACGGCCAGCCTGCTGGCCTGGATCCTCGAGGCCCAGGGCCGTCAGCCCGGTTTCCTGATCGGCGGCGTGCCCCGCAACTTCCCGGTGTCGGCGCGGCTCGGCGAGTCGCCGCTGTTCGTGGTCGAGGCCGACGAGTACGACACCGCCTTCTTCGACAAGCGCTCCAAGTTCGTCCACTACCGCCCCCGGACCGCGGTGCTGAACAACCTGGAGTTCGATCACGCCGACATCTTCCCCGATCTTGCCGCCATCGAGACGCAGTTCCATCACCTGGTGCGTACCCTGCCGCGCTCGGGCCGGGTGATCGTCCATGGCGCCGACGCGGCCCTCGCCCGGGTGCTGGCCCGCGGCCTGTGGAGCGAGCGCGAGGCCTTCGGCGTGCCCGAGGGCTGGCACCTGGGCGCGGTGCACGAAACCGCGCAGGCCTCGCGGTTCGAGGTCTGCCTGCGCGGCGAGCGCCTTGGCGAGGCCGTGCTCACGCTGCCGGGCGAGCACAGCCGCAGCAACGCCCTGGCGGCGATCGCCGCGGCGGTCCATGCCGGGGTGCCGGCGGCGGCGGCCATCGAGGCCGTGGCCGGTTTCGAGGGCGTGCGCCGACGGCTCGAGCTGCGCGGGCGTGAGCGCGGGGTCGCGGTCTACGATGACTTCGCCCACCATCCCACCGCCATCGCCACCACGGTGGCCGGGCTGCGCGCCCGCCTCGCCCCCGGCGAGCGCATCCTCGCCGTGCTCGAGCCGCGCTCGAACACCATGAAGCTCGGCGCCATGAAGTCGCGCCTGGCCGAGAGCCTGCGCGAGGCCGATCTGGTGTTCTGCCACGCCGGCGGCATCGACTGGGATGTCGGCGAGGCGCTGGCGCCGCTGGGCGCGCGGGTGCACATCGGGCAGGACCCGGCCGCGCTCGCCACCGAGATCGCCGCCCGCGCCCGTCCCGGCGATTCGGTGCTGATCATGAGCAACGGCGGCTTCGGCGGCATCCACGCCCGCCTGCTGGCCGAACTCGCGCGCTCCGATGCGGCCTGATGCCGCCGGCGGCGGCCGACTGCCCCGCGTCATCTATCTGCACGGCTTTCGCTCCTCGCCGAAGTCGTTCAAGGCGCAACTGCTGGCGCGCCGCATGGCCGAGCTCGGGCGGGCGGCGCAGTTCGACTGCCCGGCGCTGCCGGTGTCGCCCGCCGAGGCGGTGGCCGGGGTGCTGGCCGGCCTCGATCCGGCCGACACCCTGATCGGCAGCTCCCTGGGGGGCTTCTATGCCACCTGGCTCGCCGAGCGCACCGGCTGCCGCGCGGTGCTGCTGAACCCGGCGGTGCGGCCGGCGGCGGGGCTTGCCGCCTATCTCGGCGAGCAGCCGCTGTGGCATGGCGGCGGCTCCATGGTGCTCGAGCCAGGGCACCTCGACGAGCTGCGCGCGCTCGAGGTGGGTGGCATCACCCGGCCCGAGCGCTACTTCCTGGTGGCCGCCACCGGCGACGAACTGCTCGACTGGCGCGACATGGTGGCCCACTACCCCGGTGCCCGGCACCGGATCATCCCCGGCAGCGACCATGGCCTGTCGGACTTCGCCGAGCACCAGGACGAGGTCCTGGCCTTTGCCGGCATCATCGGGCCGCCTGACCGGCCCCTCACCGCGTGACGAGCATGAGTGGACAGCAGATGAGACTTCAGGATCGGGTGGCGATCATCACCGGCGCGGCCGGGGGCATCGGGCTGGCCACCGCGCGGCGCTTCCTTGCCGAGGGCGCCCGGGTGGTGGTGGCCGACATCTCGCCGGCCCGGGTGGCCGCCGCCTGCGACGATCTCGCCGCCACGGCGGGCGAGACCGCAGCCGGGCGCATCCTGCCCGGCGTGGTGGACGTGACCGACCGCGCGGCGATCGATGCCCTGGTGGCGGCGGTGGTGGCGCGCTGGGGCCGCATCGACGTGCTGCTCAACAATGCCGGCATCACCCAGGACGCGCGCCTGGTGAAGATGTCCGATGCCCAGTTCGACCAGGTGATCGGCGTGAACCTGAAGGGCGTGTTCGAGTTCACCCAGGCGGTGGTGCGGGTGATGACCGGCCAGCGCTCGGGCGTGATCATCAACGCCTCCTCGGTGGTGGGCCTTTACGGCAACTTCGGGCAGACCAACTACGCCGCCACCAAGGCGGGCGTCATCGGCTTCACCAAGACCTGGGCGCGCGAGCTCGGCCCGCAGGGCATCCGGGTGGCCGCGGTGTGCCCCGGCTTCGTCGAGACCCCCATCCTGCAGAGCATCCCGCAGCCGGTGCTGCAGAAGATGATCGACAAGGTGCCGGTGGGCCGGCTCGGCAAGCCCGAGGAGATCGCCGCGGTGTACGCCTTCCTGGCCAGCGACGACGCCAGCTACGTCAACGGCGCGGTGATCGAGGTCTCGGGCGGCATCATGCTCTGACGGGGCCTGCCTGCGGGCCCCGGCAACTGCCGGGCGTGCCGGTGGCGGCGCGCCGTGATGCGGCGATGGTCAGTCGTCGTCGCCGTCGAGGATATTGCCCAGGCCGCCGAGCACGGAGCCCTGCTCGCGGGAGCCACCCATCTGCGGTGCGGCTGCGAAGATGCGCGAGGCAAGCCGCGAGAACGGCAGCGACTGCAGCCACACCGTGCCCGGCCCGCGCAGCACGGCAAAGAACAGGCCCTCGCCACCGAAGAGCGCGGTCTTGACCTTGCCCACGTACTGGATGTCGAAGTCCACCGCGCCGGCCAGCGCCACCAGACAGCCGGTGTCGACCCGCAGGGTCTCGCCGGCGGCCAGTTCGCGCTTGACCACGGTGCCCCCCGAGTGCACGAAGGCGATGCCGTCGCCCTCGAGCTTCTGCATGATGAAGCCCTCGCCGCCGAAGAAGCCGGCCGAGAGCTTCTGCTGAAAGGCGATGCCCAGCGACACGCCGCGCGCGGCGCACAGGAAGGAGTCCTTCTGGGCGATCAGCCGGCCGCCCACCTGCCGCAGGTCGACCGCGATGATCTTGCCCGGATAGGGCGACGCGAACGCCACGCGGCGCTTGAGCGAGGCCCGGTTCTCGTAGACCGTGGTGAACAGCGATTCGCCGGTCAGCAGGCGCTTGCCGGCACCCAGCAACTTGCCGAACAGGCCGCTGCCGCCGCCGCCCGAGCCGTCACCGAAGACGGTATCCATGTCGATGCCGTCTTCCATGTACATCAGGCTGCCGGCCTCGCCGACCATGGCTTCGCCAGGGTCGAGCTCGACCTCCACGAACTGCATCTCGGCGCCGATGATCCGGTAGTCGATGACATCCATGGCCATGATCGCTGTCTCCCTGGTGGCTGGCCCTGCGGGCCGAAGAGCGCGGATTCTAGCGGCATATAATCTGCAGGGTCATGACGCATGTGCTCTTCGAGGAAGATGGCGGGCTGAAGGCGGCCACGGTGCTCTCGGACGCCGGCGCCAGCCTGCAGGTCGAGCACGTCTCGGGCCGCCGCACCAAGGTGAAGAGTGCCCAGGTGCTGCTGCGCTTCGAGACCCCGCCCGCGGCCGACCTCATGCCGGCAGCCCAGGCGGTGGCCGGTGACATCGACGTCGATTTCCTCTGGGAGTGCGCTCCGCAGGACGAGTTCGGCTTCGGCGATCTCGCCGGCGAGTACTTCGGCGGCTCGCCCAGCGCGGTGCAGGCCGCGGGCGTCCTGCTCAAGCTCGCTGCCGCGCCCATCTACTTCCACCGCAAGGGTCGTGGCCGCTTCCGGCCGGCGCCCGCCGAAACCGTCCGCCTGGCGCTGGCCGCGGTCGAGCGTCGCCGCGCCCAGGAGGCGGCCATCGCCGAGATGGCGCAGGCCCTGGTCCAGGGCGACCTGCCGGCGCCGATCGCCGCGGCCGGCGCCGGTCTGCTGGTGCGCCCCGACAAGCAGTCGCTCGAGTGGCGCGCGCTCGATCGCGCCTGCGAGGAACTCCGCATGCCGCCGGCCCGGCTGCTGCTCGAGCGCGGCCTGTTCCCCGATGTCGGCGCGCTGCACCTCGCGCTCTTCGAGCGCGAGCACTTCCCCCAGGGGCGGGGCTTCCCGGCCGGCCTGCAGCCGGCCGACGCGCCCGCCGACCTGCCCCTGTCGCCGGCGCAGGCGTTTTCCATCGATGACTCCACCACCACCGAGATCGACGACTGCCTCTCGGTGCAGCACCTCCCGCAGGGCGGCCTGCGGGTAGGCATCCACATCGCCGCGCCGGCGCTGGCCGGGGCGCGCGGCGATCCGCTCGACGAGGTCGCGCGCGAGCGCATGTCCACGGTGTACATGCCCGGGGACAAGATCACCATGCTGCCCGAGTCGGCCATCCGCCCGTTCTCGCTCGACGAGGGCACCGAGCGCGCGGTGCTCTCGCTCTACTGCGATCTGGATGACGCCGGCACCGGCATCGTCGCGCGCCGCACCTGCGTCGAGCGGGTGCGCGTGGCGGCCAACCTGCGCCACGACCGCCTCGACGATCTCGTCACCGAGGCCGCGCTGCAGGACTCCTCGGCGGTGTTCCCCATGGCCGATGCGCTGCGGGTGCTCTGGCGGCTCACCCTGGGCCTGAGCGCCGAGCGCGACCGGGTGCGCGGCCGGCCCGAGGCCCGGTTTCGCACCGATTTCAGCTTCTATGTCGAAGCGGGTCGGGTGCGGATCGTGCAGCGCCGCCGTGACGCCCCGCTCGATCGGATCGTGGCCGAGATGATGATCCTGGCCAACAGCGAGTGGGGTCGCCTGCTCGCCGAGCACCAGGCCCCCGGACTGTACCGCTCGCAGCAGATGGGCCGCGTGCGCATGAGCACCCATCCGCTGCCGCACCAGGGCCTGGGCGTGGCCCAGTACATCTGGTCCACCTCGCCGCTGCGCCGCTATGTCGATCTGGTCAATCAGCGGCAGCTGATCGCGGTGGCGCTCGGCCAGCGCCCGCCCTACGCCGCCAATGACGCCGACCTCTTCGCCATCCTGTCGGCCTTCGATGCCCGCCATGATGCCTACGGCGAGATCCAGTCGCGCATGGAGCGCTACTGGTGCCTGCGCTGGCTCGCCCAGGAGTCGGTCAGCCGCCTCGAGGCGGTGGTCATCCGCGATGATCTCGTGCGGCTGGCGCCGGTGCCCTTCGTGTTCCGGCTGGCCGACCTGCCGGCGCTGGCGCCGGGGCGGCGCATCCTGGTCGAGATCCTGGGCCGCGACGAGCTCGAGCTCGGCCTGTCGGCGCGCTTCGTCGAGCTCATCGAGGGCGCTGACGACGCGTCCGGCGCCCAGGAGGCCTGGCTGGCCGAAGAGACCGCGGCCGAGGCGGCCGAGGGCTCCGACGAACAGGCCGAGGCGCTCGCCAGCGGCGCGGCCGTGGCCGATGCCGACGCCGCCGTCGCTGACGCCGCCCCGGGGGCTACGCTGACTGCCTCCGATCCTCCCGCCCTCGGCATGGCGCCGGCGCCGCCGTCGGGCGGATCCTGATCGCCGCAGGCCATGAGCGCCCTGGCTGCCCCCCGCTGGTCGATCTCGCTGCGCGACCCGCTCACGCTGGGCATCGCGGCGTCGGTGCTGCTGCACGGGCTGCTGCTCGCCTTGCGCTTCGCGCCGCCCGAGCCCTTCCGCTTCGCGCCCGAAGACTCCCGCCTTGAGGTGGTGCTGATCAACGCGCGCACTGCCCAGCGCCCCGACAAGGCCGACGTCATCGCCCAGGCCGACATGTCGGCCGGCGGCGAGCACGAGCAGGGCCGGGCCCGTTCGCCGCTGAAGGCCGACCGCCAGGTCATCGACGCCGAGGACCTGGTCGAGCAGCGCCGCCGCATCCAGGCGCTGGAGGAGCGCCAGCGCTGGCTGTCGGCCCTGGCGCGCGGCGAGAACCCGGCGCCGCCGCGCGAGCGCACCGTGGCCGAGCCCTCGCCGCTGCGGGCGGGCGACGACCCCATCGAGGTCGAGCGCGCCATCTCGCGGCTGCAGGCGCAGATCGACAAGCAGATCTCCGACTACAACAAGCGGCCGCGGCGCCTGACCTTCGGCATCAATGCCCAGGGCGCGGCCTATGCCCAGTACGTGGCCGACTGGGCGGCGCGCATCGAGCGGCTGGGCACCGAGCGCTACCCGCCGCAGGCGCGCGGGCGCCTGTACGGCTCGCTCGTGATCACCGTGGAGATCGACCGCCACGGCAACGTGGTCGATGTCATCCTGAACCGCAAGTCGCCGCATGAGGTGCTCAACCGGGCAGTCCGTGACATCGTCTACGCCGGTTCGCCCTATCCGCGCTTCCCGCCCGAGATGGCCCGCGAGGGCGACATCCTGCAGATCGTGCGCACCTGGACCTTCACCCGCGAAGGCATCGCCACCGAGGCGGTCGCCCCGGAGCCCTCCCGATGACCGATCACTATGCCGTGATCGGCAACCCGATCGCGCACAGCCGCTCGCCCGCCATCCACGCGGCCTTTGCCGCCCAGACCGGGCAGGACATCCGCTACCAGGCGCTGTTCTCGCCCCTGGACGCTTTCGAGGCGGTGGTGCAGGGCTTCGCCGTGGGTGGGGGCCGCGGCATGAACGTGACGCTGCCCTTCAAGGAGCAGGCCTTCGCGCTGGCTGGCCAACGCTCGCCGCGCGCGCAGGCCGCCGGGGCGGCCAACACCCTGATCTTCGACGCGCAGGGCATCACGGCCGACAACACCGATGGCGTGGGTCTGGTGCGCGACCTCACCGGCCGGCATCGGCTGGCGCTGGCCGGCATGCCGGTCATCCTGCTGGGCGCGGGCGGCGCGGCGGGCGGCGTCATCCTGCCGCTGCTGGCCGCCGGCGCGTCGCGGGTGCTGATCGCGAATCGCACCGCCGGGCGCGCCCTGCAACTGGTCGAGCGCTTTCGCCCCGGCCCGGTCGAGGGCCTGGGCTTCCCCGACCTGGACCCCGCCCTGGCCGAAGGCGCGTTGCTGGTGAATGCCACCTCGGCCGGTCTGGCCGGCCATGATCTCCCGGTGCCCGGGCCGGTGTTCGCCCGCGCCGCCTTCGTCTACGACATGGTCTACGGCGCCCAGGCCACGCCCTTCCTGCGCCAGGCCGCCGCCGCCGGTGCCCGCGCCTGCGCTGACGGCCTGGGCATGCTGGTGGAGCAGGCAGCCGAGTCGTTCCGTCTCTGGCGCGGCGTGCAGCCCGACACCGATCCGGTCTTTCGCGGGCTGCGCGAGGCGATCGGCGCGCAGTGACGCGGCGCACGGCCCGGCGCAGGCCCGCGCGCCGCTCCTGGGCGGGGCGCCTCCTGCGCTGGCTGGCCTGGGCGGTGGCGGGCCTCGTGGGGGCGGTGCTGGCGGTGCAGCTCTGGTTCTTCGCCCAGGTGGGCTGGTGGGTGTTCTTCAACCCCTCTGAAACCGCCTTCATGCGCGCCGAGCGCGACCGGCTCGCTCTGGCGCGCCCGGGCCTGGTCGTTCGCCAGCAGTGGGTGCCCTACGAGCGCATCTCGGTGCACCTGAAGCGCGCGGTGATCGCCTCGGAGGATGCCAACTTCACCGAGCACGAGGGCGTCGACTGGGAGGCCATCGAGCGCGCGCACGAGGCCAACCGCCGCAAGGGCAAGGTGGTGCGCGGCGGGTCCACGATCACGATG
>JBIKWU010000083.1:0-14645 GCA_044356115.1 Burkholderiaceae bacterium | reverse complement strand
CCGGGCACGGCGATCGTGGTCTCGCATGACCGCGACTTCCTCGACCGCGTGGCGCAGGTCACGCTCTCGTTCGAGAACCAGACCCTGGTGCGCTATGCCGGGGGCTACACCGCCAGCGAGCTGCAACGGGCGCAGCGTCAGGCCCAGCAGCAGCGCCAGCAGGCCGAGCAGCAGGCCCGGGTGGCGCATCTCACCGCCTTCATCGACCGCTTCCGCGCGCAGGCGACCAAGGCCCGACAGGTGCAGAGCCGGATCAAGGCGCTCGAGCGCCTGGCCGAGATCGCGCCGCTGCGCATGAACCGGGCGGCCAGCTTCACGCTGCCCGATCCCGGTGACTCGCCCGATCCGCTCATCCTCGCGCGTGATCTGCAGGCCGGTTACGGCGATGTCCCGGTGCTCGGCGGCGTGTCGCTCACCATCGAGCGCGGCGCGCGCATCGGGCTGCTCGGGCGCAATGGCGCGGGCAAGAGCACGCTTGTGCGCACCCTGGTGGGCGAGCTGCCGGCGCTCGGCGGCGAATGCCGGCCGGCGCGCTCGCTGCGCATCGGCTACTTCGCCCAGCACGGGGTGGAGAGCCTGCGCGAGGACGACAGCCCGCTCGCCTTCTTCCAGCGCGCGAGCCCGCAGGCCAGGGAGTCGGCGCTGCGTGATGAACTCGGCCGCTTCGGCTTTGCCGGCGATGACGCACTGCGCCCGATCGGCCCGATGTCCGGCGGCGAGAAGGCGCGGCTGGTGCTGGCCTCCATCGTGCGCACCCGGCCGCACCTGCTGGTGCTCGACGAGCCCACCAACCACCTCGACGCGGCCACCCGCGACGCCCTCACCGACGCGCTCGCCGATTTCGACGGTGCGCTGCTGCTGGTGTCACACGACCGCTACCTGCTGCGGGCCAGCGTCGATCGGTTCGTGCTGGTGCATGACGGGCTGGCCGAACCCTTCGACGGCGATCTGGACGACTACCTCGCATGGCTGCAGCGCGGCCCGGCGCAGGCAACTGCGCGCGGCGCCGGCCTGGCTGCGGCCAACGGCCAGCCCGGGCCCGAGGCGGGCAGCATCGCCCGCACCGATCGCCGCGAAGAGCGCCGCCTCGCGGCAGCCCGCCGCTCGGCGCTGTCCGAGCGACTGCGCCCGCTCGAGCGCGAACTGCAGCAGGCCGAGAGCCGCCTGCAGGCGATCGATGCGCACCTGGCGCAGATCGAATCGACCCTGTCGGATGCCGCGGTCTATCGGGACCCGGCCCGCGCCGCCGACCTCGGCCGGGAACGCACCCGGCTGGCGCAGGAGAAGGAGACGCTGGAGACGCGCTGGCTGGAGCTGGCCGACCAGCGCGAGCAGCTGCAGCGCGAGGCGGCAGCGGCCTGAGCTGCCGCCCGCCCGTTCAGCGCCGGGCCGCGGCCAGCGCCTGATTGGCCTTGCGATCGGCGGCCACGCGCTTCATCGACTCGCGCTCGCCCATCGCCTTGAGGTAGTCACGCACCGGCAGGCCGGCCAGCATGTCCTCGCCGTAGATCGCCTTGGTGGCCATCGACACGGTGGGCAGGCACACCAGGGCCGAGCAGTCGGCGATGCTGAAACTGGAGCCCCCCACGAAGGGCGAGAACTTCGCCAGGCGGGCGAAGGCCGGGATGTTCTTCTCGAGTTCGGCGCGAACCTCGTCCTTGGTCTCCTGCGCCACCTTGCCGCCGAAGAAGGCCTCCTTGTACAGGCGGCGCGCCACCAGTTCGAGGTACAGCTCGATGAACGTGACCAGCTCGCGCAGCTTGGCGGCCTGGTAGGCATCGGCCGGCACGAGCGGGTGCTCGGGGTAGGCCTGCTCCAGGTAATCGACGATCACCTGCGATTCGCTCAGCGGCCCGTGCTCGGTGACGATGAACGGCACCTTGCCGAGCGGGCTGCGCGCCAGCGTGGCCTCGTCCTTGGCCGCCCAGTTGAGTTCCTCGGTGAACGGCACGCCTTTCTCGAGCAGTGCGAGCTTGACCTTGTTGTAGTAGTTGCTGACGGCGAAACCTACCAGCGTGACCATGGGCGTCTCCTGAAGAGTGGGGTTTGCGGGCGATCCGGATTCACGGCTTGCGGCGACCACTCTACGCGAGCCGGTCCGCGCCGAACGGACGCGTCGTATCGGTCCTTTACAATCCCCCCACCTGCAACAGCGAGTCGGAGACACCCAATTGAGCTCGGTTTTCCAGCGGATCGGCGTGGTCGGCGCCGGCGCCATGGGGCGCGGCATCGTGCAGCTCTTCGCCCAGGCGGGCACGCCGGTGGTGGTGTTCGACACCCAGCCCGCGGCCGTGCAGGCAGCGCTCGCGAGCCTCGCCGACACGCTCGGCAAGCTGGTCGACAAGGGCAAGCTCGCGGCCGATGCATCCGCCGCCACGCTGGCCCGGATTTCAGCCGCAGAAACCCTCGAGGGCCTCGCCGGCTGCGATCTGGTCATCGAGGCGGTGATCGAGCGGCTCGACATCAAGCAGGCGCTGTTCAAGTCCCTCGAGGCCCTGCTCGCGCCCGAGGCGGTCATCGTCACCAACACCTCGTCGCTCTCGGTCACCGCCATCGCGGCGGCCTGCCAGCGCCCCGAGCGCATCGGCGGCTATCACTTCTTCAACCCCGTGCCGCTGATGCGCATCGTCGAGGTCATCGGCGGGCCCCGTACCGCGCCCGAGGTGCTCGAGCGGCTCTCGGCGCTGGCCCGGGCCGCGGGGCATCTGCCGGTGGTCTGCCTGGACACCCCCGGCTTCATCGTCAACCACGCCGGCCGCGCCTTCGGACCCGAATCGCTCAAGGCCCTGGGCGAAGGGGTCACCAGCCATGCCGATATCGATCGCATCCTGCGCGAGCAGGTGCAGGTCGACGGCCAGGGCTTCAAGCTCGGGCCCTTCGAGCTGCTCGACCTCACCGGGCTCGATGTCTCCCACCCGGTGATGGAGTCCATCTACCACCAGTACTACGAGGAGCCGCGCTACAAGCCCTCGGTCATCGGCGCGCAGCGCGTGGCCGCGGGACTGCTCGGGCGCAAGACCGGCCAGGGCTTCTACCGCTACCAGAACGGCGCGGTGGTGGCCGATCCGGCGCTGGCCGAACCGCCGCCGCCGCCGGTGCCCTCGGGCATCCGGGCCTGGGTGGCGCCCGGCCCGTCGCAGGGCGCAGTACGCGCGCTGCTCGAAGGCCTGGGCGCCAGCCTCGACACCGGCGCGCAACCCGCGCCGGGCTCGCTGATCGTGCTCACCCCCGTGGGCATCGACGCCACCGAGGCCGCCCGCGGCCTCGATGCGAAGCGCGCTGTCGCGCTCGACACGCTCATGCCCTTCGGCCTGCGGGCCTGCAAGCGGCGCGTGCTCATGACCACCCCGGCCACCGAGCCGGCCTGGCGCGATCAGGCCCACGGCCTGCTGGCCGCCGACGGCGCCAGGGTGAGCGTGCTGCGCGACAGCCCCGGCTTCATCGCGCAGCGGGTGCTGGCCATGATCGTGTCGGTGGGCTGCGAGATCGCCCAGCAGCGGGTCGCCTCGCCCGCCGACATCGACGCCGCGGTTCGCATCGGCCTGGGCTATCCGGCCGGCCCGCTCAGCCTCGGCGACCGGATCGGCCCGGCGCGCGTCCTCGAGATCCTCGAGGGCATGCATCGCGTCACCGGCGAGCCGCGCTACCGGCCCAGTGCCTGGCTGCGACGTCGCGCGCACCTGGGTCTGTCGCTGCTCACCGACGACTGACCCGATCCCGGGCAGCCTTTTCCCCGTCACCGCGCAGGAGCCTCCGTGTCCGCCTCTTCGTCCACCGGCACCGTCCAGGTGCCCGATCGCCATCAGTTCGACGTCGCCGCCCTCGAGGCCTGGCTCAGCGCGAACCTGCCCGGCTTCGCCGGCCCGCTGAGCGCGCGCTCCTTCCAGGGCGGGCAGTCCAACCCCACCTACCGGCTCGACACGCCCGGGCGCAGCTACGTCATGCGCGCCAAGCCCGGGCCGGTGGCCAAGCTGCTGCCCTCGGCACACGCCATCGAGCGCGAGTACCGCGTGATCGGCGCGCTCGGCAAGGCCGGTCTGCCGGTGCCGGCGGTCTACTGCCTGTGCGAGGACGAGTCGGTGATCGGCCGCGCCTTCTACCTCATGGAGTGCATGGAGGGCCGGGTGCTCTGGGACCAGGGCCTGGCCGGCTTCGGCCGGGGCGACCGGGCGGCCATCTACGATGAGATGAACCGCGTGCTGGCGGCGCTCCACAATGTCGACTACCGGGCCGCGGGGCTCGAGGACTTCGGCCGGCCGGGCAACTACTTCGCCCGCCAGATCTCGCGCTGGACCAAGCAGTACCAGATCTCCGAGACCGAGCCCATCCCCGAGATGAACCGGCTGATCGAACTGCTGCCGGGGGCCATCCCCGCCGGCGAGGAGGCCACGGTGGTTCACGGCGACTACCGGCTCGACAACCTGATGTTCCATCCGGTCGAGCCGCGCATCATCGCCATCCTCGACTGGGAACTCGCCACCATCGGGCACCCGCTGGCCGATTTCTCCTACCACTGCATGTCCTGGCACATCAACCCGGCCGACTTCCGTGGCATCGCCGGCCTGGACCTCGAGGCGCTGGGCATCCCCGCCGAGGCCGACTACATCCGGCGCTACTGCGAACGCACCGGCCGCGACATGGCGGCCGTGCAGCAGCACTGGAACTTCTATCTCGCGTACAACCTCTTCCGGCTGGCCGGCATCCTCCAGGGCATCATGAAGCGCCACCTCGACGGCACCGCCTCCAGCCCGCAGGCGGCCGACGCCGGCCGCCAGGCCCGGCTGCTCGCCGAGATCGGCTGGCGCTACGCGCAGCGCCTGGGCTGACCCCTCCGGCGTGCACGCACGCGCGCAAGGTCGCGCCCGGCGTGCCGCCCCTCCTCTCCTCCCTCCCCCAAGGAACCCCAAGATGGACTTCACCTACTCGCCCAAGGTTCGCGAGATGCAGGCGCGCCTGAACGACTTCATGGATCGCCACATCTACCCCAACGAGCACCGGTTCCACGAGGAGATCGAGGCCAATCGCCAGGCCGGCAATGTCTGGCAGCCCACCCGCGTCGTCGAGGAGCTCAAGCCCAGGGCCCGCGAAGCCGGGCTCTGGAACCTGTTCCTGCCGCATTCGCCGCGGGTGCCCGAGGGCCTGTCCAACCTCGAGTACGCGCCGCTGTGCGAGATCATGGGCCGGGTGCACTTCGCCGCCGAGGTCTTCAACTGCTCGGCGCCCGACACCGGCAACATGGAGACGCTCGAGCGCTACGGCGCCGAGCATCTCAAGCGCCAGTGGCTCGATCCGCTGCTGCGCGGCGAGATCCGCTCGGCCTTTGCCATGACCGAGCCCGACGTCGCCTCCTCGGACGCCACCAACATCCAGTCACGCATCGAACGCCAGGGCGATCACTACGTGATCAACGGGCGCAAGTGGTGGACCTCGGGCGCGGCCGATCCGCGCTGCAAGGTCTTCATCTTCATGGGCAAGACCAACCTCGAGGCCGGCCGCCACGAGCAGCAGTCGATGATCGTGGTGCCCGCCGACACCCCGGGCATCACCATCAAGCGCGAGCTCAGCGTGTTCGGCTACGACGACGCGCCGCACGGTCACTCGGAGGTGCTGTTCCAGAACGTGAAGGTGCCGGTCGACAATATCCTGCTCGGCGAAGGCCGTGGCTTCGAGATCGCCCAGGGCCGACTGGGCCCGGGCCGCATCCACCACTGCATGCGCAGCATCGGCGTGGCCGAGCGGGCGCTCGAGTACATGTGCAAGCGCCTGTCGGCGCGGGTGGCCTTCGGCCGGCCGATCTCCACCCAGACGGTATGGCAGGAGCGCATCGCCGAGGCGCGCTGCATGATCGACCAGGCCCGCCTCATGACGCTGAAGGCCGCGCACATGATGGACACCGTGGGCAACAAGATCGCCAAGGCCGAGATCGCCATGATCAAGGTCATCGCGCCCAACATGGCCTGCAAGGTGGTCGACTGGGCCATCCAGGCCCATGGCGGCGGCGGGGTCTCGCAGGACTTCCCGCTGGCCAGCTTCTACGCGCACCAGCGCACGCTGCGCCTGGCCGACGGCCCCGACGAGGTGCACCGCAACTCGATCGCCAAGCTCGAACTGGCCAAGCACCTGGCCATTCCGGGCGCCGCCGACGCGGTCGAGATGCCGATCACCCGCGGCTCCTGAGCCGCCGGGCGCCCGATCAGCCGGGCGCCCGCCGCCTGGGCCACAGCCCGGCGATCAGCACCAGCGCGGCCACCACCGCGAATCCGGTGGACAGGCCGCTGCGCAGGAAGATCGCCGGGTCGCCATCCGAGATGGACAGCGCCTGGCGCACCGAGCGCTCGAAGATCGGGCCGAGCACGTAGGCCAGGATCACGATGCCCAGGTCGAAGCCCTGCCGGCGCAGGAAGTAGCCCACGAAGCCGAACACCACCGCCACCACCACGTCGGCGGGATTGCCGCTGTTCGAGTAGACCCCGATCAGGCACACCACCAGGATCATCGGCGTGAGGTACACGCGCGGGATGTCCAGGATGCGCACGAACAGGCCGATCAGCGGCAGATTGAGCACCAGCAGCATCACGTTGCCCACGTACATGCTGGCCACCACACCCCAGAACACCTCGGGCTGACGCTCGAGGATGGTGGGGCCCGGGGTCACGCCATGGATCATGAACGCGCCGATCAGCAGCGCGGTGATGGCATTGGCCGGAATGCCCATGCACAACAGCGGCACGAAGGCCCCGGTGGTGCCAGCGTTGTTCGCGGCCTCGGGGCCGGCCAGGCCCTCCACCGCGCCACGGCCGAATTCCTCGGGCCGCTTCGAGAGCCGCCGCTCGATGCCATACGACAGGAACGACGCGATCACCGCGCCACCACCGGGGAGCAGCCCCACCAGAAAGCCCAGCACCGTGCCGCGACCGATCGGGCCCACCGAGCGACGCGCCTCGTCGCGGGTAGGCAGAAAGCCGAGCAGGCCGCGGGGCGGCGCGATCACCGCGCCGGCGGCGTCGGCGCCCCGCGCCATGAACAGCACCTCCGAGAGTCCGAACAGGCCGATCGCCAGCGGCACCAGGTTCACGCCATCGCCCAGCGCCATGATGTCGAAGGTGAGGCGCGGGGTCATGGTCATGGGATCGCTGCCCACGGTGCCCAGCAGCAGACCGAAGGCCGCCATCAGCAGCGCCCGCGGCAGCGAACCGCCCGACATGTAGGTGACCATCGACAGGCCCGCCAGCATCAGCATGGCGTACTCCGCCGGCCCGAAGGCCAGCACCAGTCTGGCCAGCGGCGGCGACAGGAAGCTGATGGCCACCACGCCCAGCGTGCCAGCCACGAACGAGCCCACCCCGGCGATGAACAGCGCCGCACCGGCCCGCCCCTTGCGCGCCATCTCGTAGCCATCCAGGCAGGTGACCACCGACGAGGCCTCGCCCGGGATGCGCATCAGCACCGAGGTGACCGTGCCGCCATAGGCCACGCCGTAGTAGATGCCCGAGAGCATGATGATCGCCGAGGTCACCTCCATCTTGAAGGTGATCGGCAGCAGGATGGCGATGGTGGTGAGCGGGCCCAGCCCGGGCAGGATGCCCACCACCGTGCCCAGGAAGGCTCCGATGAAGCAGTAGAGCAGGTTGGCCGGCGTGAGCACCACCGCGAAACCGCTGAGCAAGGCCTCCATGGTCAGGGTCCGGGCGGCCGCAGGCGCTCAGCGCACCAGCGAGAAGAAGGCCCGCTCGACCGGGCCGGCGGGCAGGTCGACCCGCAGCAGCCAGCCGAAGCCGGCCAGCGCCACCAGCGCGCAGGCCAGCCCGTAGACCACGGCCGCCCGCCACGAGCGCCCCTCGGCGAAGCGGATGATCAGCACCGACACCGCCAGCGCGGTGAGCGCGATGCCCGCATGGGCCGCGCCGAGCGCGAGCACGACCAGGCTCCCGGCATAGACGGCCATGCGCCGCACCGGACTGATCGGGCCGGTGGCATCGGACACCGGGGCCGCCTCGGCCTCCTCGCCCCCGGCACGGCCTGGAAAGCACAGGACCACCGCGGCAAGGAAGACGCACAGGCCAGCGACCAGTGTCGGGAACAGACCTGGCCCGGGCCCCTCGAAGCTCCAGCGCTCCAGGCGCAAGGCCTGCCACAGACCGACCAGCGCACAGACCAGCAACGCCAGCGCGGCCAGCCGGGCGCCCGCGCGGCCGCGGCGCTGCACAGCCTCGGTGGGCGTTCCCGCGCTCATCCGCGTTTCTTGGCCATGCCGGTCTCGGCCAGGATGGGCAGCAGATCGCCCTCGATCTTCTTGAGGTGCGCCTTGTAGTCAGCGCCATTGCGATAGATGGGCACCACACCGATGGCCGCGATCTGCCCCTGCACCGCCTTGTCGGCCATCACGTCGGCGAGCGCGGCTTCCATGCGCTGCTGGATCGACGGCTCGACACCGGTCGGGAACGCGTAGCCGAAAGGGCCGTTGGTGACCGCGTCGAAGCCGTACTCCTTCAGGGTCTTGACGTTGGGGTAGTCGGGCCAGCGCTCATTGCCCGCCGACGCCAGTAAACGCAGCTTGCCGGCCTCGATCTGCGGCTTCATCTCGGTGACGCTCTGGATCACGGCATCGACGTGCCCGCCCACCGCCTGGGCCACCGACTCGACGCCCCCGCTGAACACCACCCAGCGGAACTTGCCACCGGTGATCTTGGCGAGCTGGAACATGGCCACCACGTTGGTGACGTTGTTCGACCCGTAGGTGACCAGCCGCTGCTTGCTCAGTGCCACCAGTTCCTCGATGGTCTTCACCGGCGAATTGATGCCCACGCCCACGCCGTAACGCAGCATGGCCACCTGGCCGAGGACGGCGAAGGCCTCCCAGGGGTTGTACTTCACGTCCATCATCGCCGGCACGGTGATGTGGCTGGAGATCGCCACCAGGCCCATGGTGTGGCCGTCGGGCGCCGCGGTGGCGAGCGTGGACGGGCCAAGCGCGCCGGCACCGCCCACCACGTTCTTGACGATCACGGTGTTCTGCAGTCGCTTCTCGAGCGCCTGGGCCACGATGCGCGCCGTCAGATCCGTGGCCGCGCCCGGCGCATTGGGATTGATGAGGGTGATCTCGCGGCTGGGCCATTTGGTGGCCTGGGCCGAGGCGATGCGCGGCGCGGCGGCGCCAGCGGCCAGCGCGCCGCCGGCGCGCAGCAGGTTCCTGCGGTTCATGGTGTGTCTCCGTGGGGCATGCAGCTCGGTGGCCGGCCCCTTGTTGTCGTTGCGGTGCCCGAGCTTATCGGATGAGCCCGCGCCCCGGCAACGCCGCCCGACGGCACGGCACCTACTGCAATGGTTCCTTGCCGGAAACCGGCATGGGGAAGCTCACCACCTCGATGCCCTCTTCGGCGAGCGCTTCGCTTTCGCTGGGTGTGGCCACGCCCCGGATCCCGCGCGCCGGCGACTCCTGGTAGTGGATGCGGCGTGCCTCTTCGGCGAAACGCTCGCCGACGTCTTCGGTGTTCTCGCGGATGTGCCTGGCCAGGCGTAACCAGGCCTGCTGCAACGCCCGTGCATCGGGCGCCGGCACGGGCGCCTGCGGGGCGGAGACGGCGGACAGGTTCAGCCGCGGCGCCGACGGACGCCGCACCACCGAGGCGCTGCCGCACATGGGGCACGCCACTAGGCCGCGGGCCAGTTGCGACTCGAAGGCATCGGCGGAGTCGAACCACCCTTCGAAGCCGTGGTCCTTGTCACAGACCAGATCGAAGACTTTCATTGCCGGATTGTACGACGCGCCCGGCCGATGCCACGCAGCCACCCCGCTTCCCGGGGCGTAATACAATCCGCCCGCCCTGCCGGTCCGCCGGCCCGGACTGCCATCGTGACCGCCGCCCCCCGAGACCCCCAGCCCGTTGCCGCCGAGACCGCCCTGGCGCGGCTCGATGACTACGACCTGATCATCGACGCGCGCAGCCCGGCGGAGCATGCCCTCGATCATCTCCCCGGCGCGGTCAGCATGCCGGTGCTCGATGACGAGGAGCGCGCGCGGGTCGGCACCCTGAATGCACAGGCAGGTGCCTTCGAAGCGAAGCGTGTCGGCGCAGGCCTGGTCTCGCGCCGCATCGCGGCCCTGCTCGAGGGCCCGCTGGCCGCGCTGCCGCGCCAGACCCGCTGTCTGGTCTACTGCTGGCGTGGCGGCAACCGATCCGGCTCGCTCGCCACCGTCATGGCCCGGGTGGGATGGCCGGTGGCGGTGCTCACCGGCGGCTATCGCGAGTTCCGCCGTCAGGTCATCCGCGATCTGGCGCAGTGGCCCGGCCAGCGCCGCTTCCGGGTGGTGGGTGGGCCCACCGGCAGCGGCAAGAGCCTGCTGCTGGGCGAACTGGCCCGCCGCGGCGCGCCGGTTCTCGACCTGGAGGCCCTGGCCCGCCATCGCGGTTCGGTCCTGGGCCATCTTCCCGACACCCCGCAACCCTCGCAGAAGCGCTTCGAGACCCTGGTCTGGGACGCGCTGCGGCGCGCCGATCCCCTGCGTCCGTTGTTCGTGGAGTCCGAGAGCCGCAAGATCGGCCAGTGTCAGGTGCCGCCGGCCCTCATCGAGGCCGTCCGCGCCGCCAGCGGCGTGCTGATCGAGGCCTCGGATGCGGTCCGCTGCGAACTGCTCATGGGCGAGTACCGCCACTTCCTGGCCGAGCCCGCGCTGCTGGTCGCGCGCCTGCAGGCGCTGGTCACGCATCACGGTCATGAGCGCATCACGGCCTGGTCGGCCCTGGCCACGCAGGGCGCATGGCCCGACCTGGTCGGCGCGCTGCTGCGCGAGCACTACGATCCGGCCTATCAGGCCTCGCTCAGGCGCAATTTCGGCCGACTGGACAGTTTCACGCCGGTGCGCCTGAGCAGCGCCGATGCCGCCGGCCTGGCCGCGGCCGCCGAGGCGATTCTCGCGCTCGACTGAGGCAGGCGCCAGGAGCGCCTGCGCCGGCAGCCGGGACCGCGTTCCCGGTCAGCGGCCGCTCCGCCCCGCGACGGCGTTTCCGGTCAGCGGCCGGCGTCGGCCTTGTCGATCAGCCGATTCTCGTGGCGAACCACCTTGGCCCGCGCCTTGAGCGCCTCGAGATAGCTGGTGGTGTCCTGCTGCCCGAAGAGCTGGGTGAGTTGCGCCTGGAAATCGGCGCGCCGGGCCGCGACCTGCTCGGCGCTCGGCGGGATCACCCGGGTGATCTGGTAAAGACCGTAAGAGCCGTCGGCGAGGGACACGCCCACCCAGACCGGCAGCTTGCCCGAGGGCGCGCGAAACAGCGCTTCCACCGCCTCCGAGGGCGTCTCGGCACCGCCCTGACGCGACACTGCACGGGCCGCCGTCAGACCGGCCTGCGCGGCGCTCGGATCCGCCTGGAGCGACTTGAGCCGCGACTCGCCCGCCTCGCGGGTGAGCCGCCGCGCCTCCTGCTCGGTGAAACGGGCGAGCACCTCGGCCCGCACCGCCTCGAAGGGCTTGCGCTGGGCGGGCCGGTGCTCGAGGATGCGCGCCGAGACCAGGGTGTTGCCGCCGGTCTCGACCGCCTCGGTGTTGCGCTTCTTGGCCACCGAATCCTCGCTGAAGAGCGCTGTCAGCAGCTTGGGGTGATTCAGCGGCGACTTCGGCGCGCCGGGCGCCGGGTTGCGTTCCACCGCATCGGCGGTGCGGATCTCGAGCTTGAAGCGATCCGCGGCCGGCTTGAGCGAGTCGGACTGCTCATAGACCAGGTTGGTGAAGGCCTCGGCCGCCTCGGCATAGCGACGACCGGCCTGCTGGCGCCGCACCTCGGCCTCGATGGCTGGGCGGGCTGCCTCGAAGCTTTGCGCCGCTGCCGGCTGGATGCCGGTGAGCCGGATGATGTGCAGGCCGAACTCGGTCTCGACCAGATCACTGATCTCGCCGACCTTCATGCCGAAGGCGGCATCGGCGAAAGGCTTGATCATGGCCTCGCGAGGGAAGAAACCCAGGTCGCCCCCCTGGCTGGCCGAGCCGGGGTCCTGGGACTGGGCCTTGGCCAGCGCCGCGAAGTCGGCGCCGCCACGCGCCTGGGTGAGCAGTGCACGCGCACGCGCCGTCGCCTTGTCGCGATCGGCCGCGCTGGCACCGGCCTCGAGCTTGACCAGGATATGGCTCGCCCGCCGCTGCTCCGGCGTGGTGAACCGGGCGGCATTCTGCGTGTAGTAGCCGCGCAGGTCGTCCTCGCCGAGCGCGATGCCGCGGGCGAGTTCGTCGGCGCTGAGCACCAGGTACTCCACCTTCGCGCTCTCGCGGGTCTCGAAGGCGCGGCCGTTCTCGTCGTAGAACTTGCGCAGCTGCTCATCGGTGGGCTTGATCGCCGCGAGCTGCTCGGCCGGCTTGAGCCGCAGCTCGCGCACCTCGCGCACCTCCTCCTGCAGCATGAGCAGACGCGTGGCCACCGCCGCGGGCAGCAGCGCGCTCTGCGCCGCCGCCTCGGGCAGCAGGCGCAAGGTCTGGTCGCGACGCAACTGCGACTCGAACACCGCCTCGTTCAGCCCCTGCGCGCGCAGCAGGCTCTGGTAGCGCTCCATGTCGAAGCTGCCATCGGGCTTCTTCAGGCCGGGGATCTCCAGGATCGAGGCGCGCAGCTTGGCGTCACTCACGCCGAGATTGCGGTTGGCGGCCTCGCGCTGCACGACCCGCTCCAGGACGAGCCCGTCGAGCACCTCGCGACGCGCCGCCGGGGTGTCGAGCAGCTTGGCGTCGATCTGGTCGCCGAGCACCTGACGCATCTGGTCAAGCTGGCGGCGCATGGCCTGATCGAAATCCTGGCGGGTGATGCGGGCCCCGTCGACCTTGGCGACGTTGTCGTCATCGGAGAGGAACTGGTCGTAGCCCGACACGCCGAAGAAGGCGAACGCGGGGAAGATCAGCAGCAGCAGCAGGAACTGCAGGACGCGCTGGTGTTTACGGATCGACTCGAACATGGCGGGATGACCGGATGGCAGCGCGGGCAGACGGGCAGACGCCGCGACCGCGATAGGCTGGCTGGAGGAACGCCGCAGACCCACGACGAACGCCAGGACAAGGGCGGCATCTTACCGCAGCGTTTCAGCCAGACGGCGCCGAGGACTCATGCCGGCGGGGCCTCGGCTAGAGTGCCCGCGTTCGCGACCCGAAGGCCGGGATCGCAGACCGTCCTCCAGGAGCCCGATCATGCCCGCGTCCACCTCCCGTTCCACCCGCACCGCCCAGGTGGCGCCGACGGGCCGACTCGCCGGCAAGGTGGCGATCGTGACCGGCGCCGCCAGCGGCATCGGGGCGGCCTGCGCCCGGCTGTTCGCGGCCGAGGGCGCGGCCGTGCTGTGCACCGATCTCGATGTGGAGGCTGGCACACAGCTCGTCGACGCCATCGGCGCGGCCGGCGGCAAGGCCGTCTTCACGCGCCAGGACGTGGTCGAGGAGGCACAGTGGGTCGAGGTCATGAGCCTCGTGCTGTCGCGCTTCGGCGCGTTGCATGTGCTGGTGAACAATGCCGGCATCGCCCCCGCCGGTGGTGGTGGCCCCGTGGAGAGCCGCAGCTTCGCCCAATGGAAACGCACCCTGGCGGTGGACCTCGACAGCGTGTTCCTGGGCTGCAAGCACGCGATCGGCGCCATCCGCCAGAGCGCGACCGACTCCTCGCAGGGGTCGATCATCAACATCTCGTCGGTGGCCGGCCTGATCGGTCTGCCCAACGCCGCCGACTACTGCGCGGCCAAGGCAGGCGTGCGCCTGCTGACCAAGTCGGTGGCGCTGGAGTGCGCCGCAGCCGGCTACCGGATCCGGGTGAACTCGGTGCATCCCGGCTACATCGACACACCGATGGTGCGCGGCACGATCGGGCGCCGCGCCGGCAGCACCTCGAGCAGCCTGCGCGAGGTCGAGCAGGCCCTCATCGGCCAGCATCCCATCGGACGACTCGGGCAGGCGCAGGAGATCGCGCGCACGGTGCTGTTCCTGGCGAGCGACGAGGCCTCGTTCACCACGGGAGCCGAGCTGGTGGTCGATGGTGGCTACACCGCCCGCTGAGCCCGGGCTCGCAGGGGCAGGGCAAGCGCGACGATCGCGCCAAAAACAAAGGGCGCGGTGCGTTGGCACGGCGCCCTCTGAGTGCCCTGACGGGCGTATGGTGGCGGAGTGGACGGGACTCGAACCCGCGACCCCCGGCGTGACAGGCCGGTATTCTAACCGACTGAACTACCACTCCTGATTCGGTGCTGCCTTGCCACTGCCTGCGCCGGACGCTGGTGGGTGCTGAGAGGTTCGAACTCCCGACCTACGCCTTGTAAGGGCGCCGCTCTACCAACTGAGCTAAGCACCCTGGTCCGAATGACAGGCTCGTCACTGGCAAGACCACGATCATACAACATTCAGGCGCCGCTGTCCAAGCCGGCCCAGGCCATCAGTTGATGGCGTCCTTCAGGCCCTTGCCAGGGCGAAACTTGGGGATCTTGGCCGACTTGATCTTGATGGCCGCGCCGGTGCGCGGGTTGCGGCCGGTGCGCGCGGCGCGCTTGCTGACCACGAAGGTGCCGAAGCCCACCAGCGTGACCGAGCCGCCCTTCTTGAGCGTGGTCTTGATGGCACCGACCATGGAGTCGAGCGCACGCCCGGCCGCGGCCTTGGAGATGTCTGCCTGCCTGGCGATGTGATC
>JBIKWU010000081.1:0-14801 GCA_044356115.1 Burkholderiaceae bacterium | reverse complement strand
GGGCGACGCGCTGATCGCGGCGGTGCGCGCGCGCCTGCGCCGCGAGCACGGGTTTCCGCGCGAGGCCGGCCGGCGCTTCGGCGTGTCGGTGATCCACTCGCGCGAAGCACCCGCCGGCGCCCGGGGCGGCGGCGCCGGGGCGGGCCTGTCATGCGCCGGTTACGGCTCCGTGGTCACCGTCACGGCGGCCATGGGCATGGCCGCCGCCGCGAGGGCGATCCGGGCGATAATCACCGGCTAGCCGCGGGCTGGCTCGGCACATGAATTGCTTCAATCGAGGCACGCCTGCCCAGGAGGATGCCCCGTGTCGATCCATGTCGCCCTGAACCACCTCACCCGCTACCGCTATGACCGCGCGGTGGCGCTCGGCCCGCAGATCGTCCGCCTGCGTCCCTGCCCGCATGCCCGCACGCGGGTACTCTCCTACGCCATGCGTGTCACGCCGGGCGAGCACTTCATCAACTGGCAGCAGGACCCGCAGGGCAACTACCTGGCCCGGCTGGTGTTCCCCGAGCGCACCGAGGAACTGTGCATCGAGGTCGATCTGGTGGCCGAGATGGCGGTGCTCAACCCCTTCGATTTCTTCCTGGAGCCGCAGGCCGAGCAGTTCCCCTTCGACTATGCCGCCGAGCAGGCCCGAGAACTGGCGCCCTTCCTGGTGCGCGAGACCGGTGGCGAGCGCTTCCAGGCCTATCTCGCGCAGGTGCCGGCCGGCCGTCAGCGCACCATCGACTTCCTGGTCGAGCTCAACCGTCGGGTGCAGCGCGACGTCGCCTACCTGATCCGGCTGGAGCCGGGCGTGCAGACGCCCGACCAGACCCTGACCCTCGGGTCGGGCTCGTGCCGTGACTCGGCCTGGCTGCTGGTGCAGCTGCTGCGCCACCACGGGCTGGCGGCGCGCTTCGTGTCCGGCTACCTGATCCAGCTCAAGGCCGATCAGCGCTCGCTCGACGGGCCGTCGGGCGCCGAGGCCGACTTCACCGACCTGCATGCCTGGTGCGAGGTCTACCTGCCGGGCGCGGGCTGGATCGGCCTCGATCCCACCTCGGGGCTGCTGGCCGGCGAGGGCCACATCCCGCTGGCCTGCTCGCCCGAGCCCTCCTCGGCGGCGCCGGTCTCGGGTCTGGTCGAGCCGGCGGAGTGCGACTTCTCCCATGCGATGAAAATCGAGCGGGTCTGGGAGGCGCCGCGGGTCACGCTGCCCTACACCGAGGCGCAGTGGGCCGACATCGAACGCCTGGGGCGTCGCATCGATGCCGATCTGCAGGCCGGCGACGTGCGCCTCACCCAGGGCGGCGAGCCCACCTACGTGTCGGTCGATGACCGCGATGGCGCCGAGTGGAACACCGATGCGCTGGGGCCCACCAAGCGGCTGCTCGCCGGCGACCTGCTGCAGCGGCTGCGGGCGCGCTACGCGCCGCTCGGGCTGGTGCACTTCGGTCAGGGCAAGTGGTACCCGGGCGAGCAGTTGCCGCGCTGGTCGCTCAACCTGTTCTGGCGGCGTGACGGCGAGCCGATCTGGACCGAGCCCGTGCTGCTCGCCGATGAGCGCGCCAGCCACGGTGCCGATGCCGCGCTGGCCGCGCGCTTCCTGCGCGAGGTGGCGCAGCGCCTGGGCGTGGACGGCGAGCATGTCTTCGATGCCTACGAGGACGTCTGGTACTACCTGTGGCGCGAGCGCCGCCTGCCGGTGAACGTCGACCCCTTCGATTCGCGGCTCGACGATCCCCTGGAGCGGGAGCGCCTGCGGCAGGTCTTCGATCGCGGTCTGAGCGCGGTCACCGGCTGCGTGCTGCCACTGGCGCGCGACGGCGTCGGGCAGTCGCGCTGGCGCAGCGGCTCGTGGTTCCTGCGCGCCGAGCGCTGCTATCTGCTGCCGGGTGATTCGCCGATGGGCTACCGGCTGCCGCTCGACTCGCAGCCCTGGGCCGCGCCAGGTGACCGGGAGTGGATCCAGGCTGCTGATCCCTTCGCGGCGCGCGGGCCCTTGCCCGCGGCGCGGGCGCTGATGCAGTCGGTGACCGGGGCCGCATCGGCCGGCGCAGGCGCAGGCCCAACCCCCGCCGCCTCGCAGGCCGCGCCCGCCCCAGGGCAGTCGGCCACGGGTCTGGCCCGCACCGCGATGTGCGCGCAGCCGCGCGAGGGCCGTCTCTACATCTTCATGCCGCCGGTGGCAGCCCTGGAGGACTATCTCGCGCTGGTGGCGGCGGTGCAGGCCGCGGCCTCGGCGCTGGGCACCCCGGTGATCCTCGAGGGCTACGAGCCGCCGCGTGATCCGCGGCTGGCGATGCTGCGGGTCACCCCCGATCCCGGCGTGATCGAGGTCAACGTCCAGCCGGCCGAAAGCTGGTCCGATCTGGTCGATCAGACCAGCTTCCTCTACGAGGCCGCGCATGCCACGCGCCTGAGCTCCGAGAAGTTCATGCTCGATGGCCGGCATACCGGCACCGGGGGCGGCAACCACTTCGTGCTTGGCGGCGCCACGCCGGCCGACTCCCCCTTCCTGCGGCGGCCGGATCTCCTCGCCAGCATGGTGGCCTACTGGCACAACCATCCCTCGATGTCGTACCTGTTCTCGGGGCTGTTCATCGGCCCCACCAGCCAGGCGCCGCGCTTTGACGAGGCGCGCAACGACAGCGTCCACGAGATCGAGCTGGCCCTGGGCGAACTGGCGCGGCTGCAGGCCGCCGGCGGCGGCGAGCCCGCGCCCTGGCTGGTCGACCGGCTGTTCCGCAACCTGCTCACCGATGTCACCGGCAACACCCACCGTGCCGAGTTCTGCATCGACAAGCTCTACTCGCCCGACGGCGCGGCCGGCCGGCTCGGCCTGCTCGAGATGCGCGCCTTCGAGATGCCGCCCCACGCCCGCATGAGCCTGGCGCAGCAGCTGCTGATGCGCGCCCTGGTGGCCCGCTTCTGGCGCGAGCCCTACCGGCCGGCGCGGCTCAAGCGCTGGGGCACCGAGCTGCACGACCGCTTCATGCTCCCCCACTTCGTCTGGGAAGACTTCCGCGACGTGCTCGAGGAACTCGCCGAGGCCGGCTATCCCCTGCAGGCGGCCTGGTTCGCGCCGCACTTCGAGTTCCGCTTCCCGCGGCTCGGGGACTTCGACGCCCGCGGCGTGCATGTCGAGCTGCGCCTCGCGCTCGAGCCCTGGCACGTGACGGGCGAGGAGGGCGGCGGTGGCGGCACCGTGCGCTACGTGGATTCCTCGGTGGAGCGGCTGCAGGTGCTGGTCAGCGGCCTGATCGACGATCGGCATGTCATCACCTGCAACGGCCGCGCGCTCCCGCTGCAGCCCACCGGCCGCGTGGGCGAGTTCGTGGCCGGGGTGCGTTACCGCGCCTGGCAGCCGCCCTCGTGCCTGCATCCCACCATCGGGGTGCACGCGCCGCTGGTCTTCGATCTGGCCGACACCTGGATGAACCGCTCGCTCGGCGGGGCGCAGTACCACGTCGCGCACCCGGGCGGTCGCAACCACGACAGCTTCCCGGTGAATGCCTACGAGGCCGAGGCGCGGCGACTGGCCCGGTTCTTCCGCATCGGTCACACCCCGGGCCGACTGACGGTGGCGGCACCCAGCCGCAACCCGGACCTGCCCTTCACCCTCGACCTGCGCCGCCCGGCTTGACCGATCGCACGCCGTCCGCCGATCTGCTGGCCGACTATCCCGCGGCCAGGGCCCGCTTCGACGAACTCTTCGAGGCGCCGGGCCGGCCGCGCGCGCATGTCCGCGCGCTCTACGATCTGCTCGCCCGCACCCCGGCGCGGCGCATCGGCGAGCGGCTTGAATCGATCGAGCGGCAGATTCGCGACCACGGCGTCACCTACAACGTCTACGCCGACCCGCAGGGACTCGACCGTCCCTGGGAACTCGACGCCCTGCCGCAGGTGATCCCGGCCGAGGAGTGGTCGGCCTTGCAGGCCGGCATCGCCCAGCGCGCGGTGCTGCTCAACCGCATCCTCGCCGATCTCTACGGGCCGCAGACCCTGCTGCGCGAGGGCCTCATCCCCTCCGATCTGGTGCATGCCCACGGCGGCTTCCTGCGCGCAGCCCACGGCACGTGCGCGCCCGGCGGGGTGTTCCTGCACCTGTACGCCGCCGACCTTGCCCGCTCGCCCGATGGCGGCTGGTGGGTTCTGGCCGACCGCACCCAGGCGCCTTCGGGCATGGGCTACGCGCTGGAGAACCGGCTGATCGTCTCGCGGGTGTTTCCCGAACTCTTTCGCGATCTGCGCGTGCAGCGGCAGGCCGGTTTTTTCGCCGGCTTTCGCGATGCGCTGGCCCGGCTTGCCGACCGCGAGGACGGCCCGCCGCTCACGGTGCTGCTCACGCCGGGCCCCTTCAACGAGACCTACTTCGAGCATGCGCTGCTCGCCCGCTACCTGGGCTTTCCGCTGGTCGAGGGGGCCGATCTGAGCGTTCGCGAGGGCAAGGTCTGGCTCAAGACCCTGGAGGGCGGGCGACGGGTGCACGCCATCGTGCGTCGCCTCGACGAGGACTACTGCGATCCGCTGGAATTGCGCGCCGATTCCGCCCTGGGCGTGCCGGGCCTCACCGATTGCGCCCGCCGCGGCACCGTGGTGCTGGCCAATGCGCTGGGCGCGGGCGTGCTCGAGTCCGGCGCGCTGCTCGGTTTCCTGCCGGCGGTGGCCGAGCGCCTGCTCGGCGAGCCGCTGAAGATCCCCTCGGTGGCCACCTGGTGGTGCGGCGAGACTGCCGCGCGCGAGGACGCCTTCGCACGCCTGGACTCGCTGGTGTTCAAGCCGGCCACGCCCGACCACCCCTTCGAGCCGGTGTTCGGCCGCGACCTCTCCGCGCGCGAGGCCGCCGCCTTTCGCGAGCAGGTCCGACGCCATCCCGGCCGCTACGTGGCGCAGGAACTGGTCGAGGTCTCGCAGGCGCCTGTCATCGAGCCCGGCCTGCCGGCGCGGCTGGGCGCCCGTTCGCTCGGCCTGCGGGTGTTCGCCGCCAGCGCTGGCGACGGCTATGCCGTGATGCCGGGTGGGCTTGCCCGGGTGGCGGCGGCATCGGGCGTGCGGGTGGTCTCGATGCAGCGTGGCGGCGCCTCCAAGGACACCTGGGTGCTCTCGGCCGGTCCGGTCAATGCCGCGTTCAGCCTGCTGCGCTCCACCGTGGGCCCCGCCGAACTCGCCCAGGCCGCCGCGGCGCTGCCCTCGCGCCAGGCTGAGAACCTTTACTGGTTCGGGCGCTACGCCGAGCGCAGCGAAGACTGCGCGCGGCTGCTGCGGCTGGGCCTGAACCATCTGCTCGAGTCGGGCGATGACGCCGCGGCCGAGGCCGCCGCCGCGGTGGCCCTGGCCCGTCGCACCGGCCTGCTCGCCGGCCACGAGAGCGCCGAGGACGGCTGGCTGGTGGCGGCCTCCAACGCCGATCGTCCGGCCGGACTTGCCGGCAACCTGCGCCAGATGGCGCGTACCGCGCACAGCCTGCGCGACCGGCTCTCCGCCGACAACTGGCGCACGCTCAATCGGCTGATCCAGGACAGTGAACAGCAGCACGAGTCGCAACTGCTCGAGGCCCTGGCCTGGGTCGACCGGTCGATCACCGGCCTGGTGACGCTCTCGGGCTATGCGCTCGATGGCATGACCCGCGACACCGGCTGGCGCTTCCTGTCGATCGGGCGCCGTCTGGAGCGGCTGGTGTTCATGTGCCAGGCGCTCGACAGCGCGCTCACCGAGGGGCGCGATGCCGGCCTGAGCTGGCTGCTCGAACTGGCCGATTCGAGCATCACCTACCGCACGCGCTACCTCGGCAGTCCGGAGTGGCTGCCGGTGCTCGACCTGCTGATCCGCGATGAGGGCAACCCGCGCTCGATCCGCTTTCTCTCGCTCGGCGTGGTCGACTTCCTGGGCCGGCTGCGGGCGCGCTTCGGGCCCTGCGGCGACGAACTGATCGCGCCGGCGCTGCGCGCGCTCGACCGTTTCCAGCCGCCCGCTCGCCTCGATCCCGATGATCCGGCGTTGCGCGCGGGGCTGCGCGGGCTGGCGGCCGCTGCCTTCGCGGTCAATGACCGGCTCACCGAGCGCTTCTTCGGGCACGCGGCCGCCATGCGCCAGACCCTGCTCTCGGGCTGACCCATGACAGGCCGCTATCAGATCCACCACGAGACCGAGTACCGCTACGAGTGGCCGGCCGACAGCGCCTGGCAGCTCGCGCATCTGCGTCCGCGCCAGACCGCGCGCCAGACCCTGTGCGATCACGCCCTGCGGGTGGAGCCTTCCCCGGCCGAGATGGCCGATGGTGTGGACTACTTCGGCAACCCGGTGCAGCGATTTGCCGTGCCCGGCCCGCACGCCGGGCTGCGGGTCTGCAGCCGCGCCGACGTGATCGTGCAGCCCGCGAGGCTGCCGGCCGAGGCGGGCGCCTGGGAAGTCTCGGCACGGGCGCTGCGCGAGGGGGATCCGGCGCTGCGCTGGGAGCTCGTCCAGTTCGCGCAGGGCTCACCCTTCGTGCCGCTGCTGCCCGATGCGCTGCTCCTGGCGCGTCAGGAGTTCGTGCCGGGCCGCGATGCGCTTGCCGGGTTGCTCGGGCTGGCGCGCCGCATCCGCGAGCGCTACCGCTTCGATCCCGATGCCACCCAGGTAGGCACCCCGCTGGCCGAGGTGCTGGCGCGCCGTCGCGGCGTCTGTCAGGACTTCGCCCACCTGATGATCAGCGGCCTGCGCGGCCTGGGCCTGCCGGCCCGGTATGTCAGCGGCTACCTGCTCACGCAACCGCCACCGGGGCAGCCGCGACTGATCGGTGCCGACGCCACCCATGCCTGGGTCGCGGTCTGGCTTGCCGGCCTGGGTTGGGTCGACGTCGATCCCACCAACGGCCGCATGGCCGACCAGGGTTTCATCACCCTGGGATGGGGGCGCGACTATGGCGACGTGCCGCCGCTGCGCGGCGTGGTGCGCGGCGGCGGCGCCCAGCAACTGGCCGTCCGGGTCACCGTCATGCCGGGCTGAACCCGCCGTGTCTGGCGGCGAGGCCTCAGTCGGCGGTGGCGCCCGAGGCCTTGACCACCGGTGCCCAGCGGGCCTGCTCGGCGCGTTGCATCGCCGCCATCTGATCGGCGCTGGTGCCCAGGATCAGGTAGCCCAGTTCGCTCATGCGGCGCACGAAGTCTGCCGAGCGCGTGGCCTTGACGGCCTCGGCATTGAGTTTCGCCACCACGTCGGCGGGCGTGCCCGCCGGCACCGCCAGGCCGAACCACACGCCGGCCTCGTAGCCGGGTACCCCAGCCTCGGCCACCGTGGGCAGATCGGGCAGCGCCGGGTCGCGACGCGCGCCGGTGGTGGCCAGCGCCCGCAGCTTGCCGGCCTTGATGTGCGGCAGCGCCGAGGGGATGTTGTCGAACATCATCTGCACCTGGCCGCCGAGCAGGTCGGTGAGTGCCGGGGCGCTGCCCTTGTAGGGCACGTGGACGATGTCGGTGCCGGTGAGGTGCTTGAACATCTCGGCCGACATGTGAATGCTGGTGCCCGAGCCGCTCGAGGCATAGGTGAGCTTGCCGGGGTTGGCGCGGACCAGGGCCAGCACCTCGGCCACCGAATTCGCCTTCACCGAGGGGTGCACCACCAGCACGTTCGACAGCGACACCAGGGCAGCCACCGGCATGAGGTCCTTGTTCGGGTCGAAGGGCATCCTGCGATAGAGCACCGGATTGATGGCGCTGATGCCGCTGGTGGTCATGAACAGCGTGTAGCCGTCGGGCGCCGAGCGCGCGGCTTCCGCCCCGCCGATGTTGCCGCCTGCGCCGGGCTTGTTCTCCACCGTGACCGGTTGGCCCAGGGTCTTGCTCATCTCGGCGGCCACCGCCCGCGAGGCGATGTCCACCGCCCCTCCCGGCGGGAACGGGCAGATCAGGCGCACGGGCTTGGCCGGGAAGGCCTGGGCGGTCGTCAGGCCGGGCAGGGCGGCCAGGGGCAGCGCGCTCAGCGCGCGGCGGATGAGGCTGGGCATGGGACAGGCTCCGGGGGGCGTCGAGGCCCGCGATCATAAGCCGCCTCAGGCGGGCATCGTCCGGGCATCCCTGGCCGCCGCATGGCGAGCCACCCAGCTGGCGAACTCGGTCTGGGGCATCGGCCGGCCGATCAGATAGCCCTGGGCCTCGTCGCAGCCGAACTCGCGCAGCCGCGCCAGCGCGCCCTCGGTCTCCACCCCTTCGGCCACCACGCTGAGGCCGAGGTTGTGGGCGAGGTCGATGGTCGATCGGACGATCTTGATGTCGGCCTCGTCGGTCTCGATCGCCATGACGAAGCTGCGGTCGATCTTCAGCTGGCTGACCGGCAGGCGCTTCAGGTAGGCGAGCGACGAGTAGCCGGTGCCGAAGTCGTCGATCGACAGCGTCACGCCCAGCCGGTGCAGCGCCTGCAGCGTCTGCTCGGCGCGCACCGGATCGTCCATGATCGCGCTCTCGGTGATCTCCAGGCACAGCGAGCGCGCCGCCACGCCGTGCGTGGCCAGGCTGCGCGCCACCCGCTCGGGCAGTTGCGCATCCATCAGGTCGAGCGCCGAGAGGTTGAGCGCGATGCGCAGCGCCAGCCCGTCGCGGGCGTAGCCGGCGATGGCCGCCACGCTGCGCTCGAGCATCCAGCCGGTGAGCTCGCGGATCGCGCCGGTCTGTTCGGCGAAGGCGATGAAGTGCGCCGGCCCCAGCAGCCCGCGCACCGGGTGCTGCCAGCGCACCAGCGCTTCTGCCCCGCGCACCTGGCCGCCCGCGACCGCGATCTTGGGTTGCAGGAAGAGCCGCAGCTGGTCGCGGATCACCGCCTCGCGCAACTCGCCGAGCAACGACAGGCTGGCCTCGCCACTGCCATCCATGCCCTCGGCATAGGCGATGTGTCCGGCGCGACCGGCCTTGGCGCGATACATGGCGACCTCGGCACGCCGCAGCAGGGTCTCGGCATCCTCGCCATCGACCGGGAAACTCACGCTGCCCACGCCGGCGCGCAGGTCGACCGTCTCCTCGCCCAGCCGCACCGGGGTCTGCATGGCCGCCAGCAACGAGCCGGCTGCCTCGGCCGCGCGCGTCGGGTCGGCACCGGGAAGCAGCACCGCGAATTCATCGCCGCTCAGTCGGGCCACCACCTGATGCTCGGCCAGCCTGATCTGCTCGAGGCGACGCGCGAACTCCTCGAGCAGGCGATCGCCGAAGCCGTGGCCGAGCGCGTCGTTGACATGCTTGAATCGGTCGAGGTCGAGCATCAGCACCGATACGCCCTGTTCGCGCGCCCGGGGCGCGGCGAGCGCCTGCTCGAGCAGCTGACCGAACCGCAGCCGGTTGGGCAGGCCGGTGAGGCGGTCGAAGAAGGCCTGCCGGCTGATGCGCTGATCGCGCTCGCGGATGCCGGTGCGCATGGCCTCGACGCTGCGTGCCAGCTCGGCGACCTCGCCGCGGCCGCTGCTGGCCACCGGTTCGTCGTAGCGGCCGGCGCCCAGCCGCTCCGCCGAGCGGGTGAGCGCCTTCAGCGGCTCGGTGATCCGCCGGGCGGTCACCCAGCCGAGTGCCGCGGCCACGGCCAGGCCGCCCAGCGTGATCAGGGCGAGCAGCATCTGCAGCCGCCGGAAGGGCGCGAGCGCGTCGTCCAGGGAGCGCATCAGCAGCATGGCGATCGTCCCTTCGCCGGTCTGGCCGAGGCGCATCGCGCGGGCCTGATGGACCATGCCCGCGATGCGTGCCTGCCCGCCGCCGGTGGCTGCATCCATCTGCGCCAGGAGTTCGTCGGCCTCGGCCGCGGCATGACGGGTGTCCAGCAGCCGCCAGGCCCCGGTGGGGTCGCGCGCCACCACCGAGGCATCGACACCGGCGATGCGATACAGGTCATCGCACAGCGCCCGGTCGAGCGGCACCGCCATGGCGATCCAGCCGATCACGAGCGGCGCGCGCAGCGGCACGGTGACCAGCAGCCGCGCGTGACCGTCGATCAGGGTCACCGACGGGGGCGCGGCCTCGCCAGCCTTGACCTGCGCGCGCGCCAGGGTCTGGATCTCGGCCGGCATGCCGGGGCTGACCGCCTTCAGCGAGAGGTCGGGGCCGAGCAGCATCATGCCCGCGGCCTCCACGCGCGCGCCATGGTTCTCGAGCACATCGGCGAGGGTGGCCTGGTCGCCGGTGGCGATCGCCTCGCGCAGCCCGAAGTCGGCCGCGAGCAGCTGCGCGCTTTCGCGCAGGCGCTGGCTGCGCTGCGCGAGCAGCCGCTCGACGATGCGCTCGCCGGTGTCGAGCTCGGCGCTGACCGAGGCCCGCGCATTGCGTTCGATGGCTTGCCGGATCACCCCGAAACCGACCGCCTGCACTGCCAGCAGGAGCCCGAGGAAGAGCGCGGCGATGCGGGTATCGAGGCGGTCGAACATGCTGGCCTGATCCGGTCAGGGCAGGCGCATGGTGAGCGTGCCACCGCTGCCCGCGGCTACCCGCACCGTCGACTGCAGCGGCGCGCCGGTGGCCTGGAGGCTGGGGTGCCAGACCCGCACCTGGTGCTCGCCGGCCGGCACGTCCAGGGCGAGGGCGCCAGCAGCGTCGGTCCGACCGAAATGAGGGCTGTCCACCACATGGATGAAGCCGACCATGCGGTCGTGGATGTTGCAGCCGAGCACGGCGGTGCCCGGCTTGTCGAAGATCACCGGTGCGGCCGGCGTGCCCACGTACAGCTTGATCTCGAAGGGCTTGATCGGGGAGAAGGAGTAGACGTGGTGCCGCACCGTGTCGAGGTTCGGGAAGGACACGGCGGTGCCGGTCTGCACCGCCAGCACGCCCGGCTGGAAGGCCCGGTCGCGCTGGGTCATCTCGGCGGTGGTGCCGGGGGCGGCGCGTTCGCGCGTGCCGCGGACCATGACCGAGACCACCGCGCCTTCCAGCGCGCGCCCGGCGGCGTCGGTGACCTGCACGGCCAGCGGCTCGGCCGCGGCCTGACCGGCGAGCGCCAGCAGTGCCGCCGCCACGCGGATCGCGGCGCTGCCTGGGCGTCGGCTCGCGGCTTGCCGCATCACGGCTCGATCGCGATGCCGGTGATCGGCGCGTCGGCGCCGATCGTGCCGAGCGGCGTGGCTCGGCCGCTGCCCAGGTCGATCCGGTACCAGCGGCTGCGCCGCTCACCCGGTCGGGTGATCACCGCGAAGGCGTTGTTGGAGACATCGGCGATGTCCATGCTGGCCTGCGCGATCGGTCCGTCGAAGGCCCGGCCCACGGTGCTCACCCGCAGGCTCGCGGGGTTGACCGGGCGGCTGGCATCGAGCAGACCCAGCGTGACGAGGTTTCCGTCGGTGTCCAGGCCGAAGTAGCGAGTCTGACGCTCGTTGTCCTTCTCGTAGGTATAGGCCACCGCCAGCGAGCGCAGCACCTCGCCGGCGCGCGGCTGCCCGTCGCCGAAGCGCAGCGGCAGGTCTTCCTGGACGCCCGGCCGCGACGCGTCGCCGTCCATGGCCAGACCGGTCTCGGGGTGCAGGCGCAGGTTCTGGCCGCTGTCGCTCGCCACGCGGATGAGGTCGACGGTGGGGTTGAAGTCCATGCCGAAGCGTTCACCGCGCAGCGGCAGGCCGATGCCGGTGCCCACCGGCGTGGCCGCCCCGGTGGACGGGTCGATGCGCAGCAAGCGGCCGAGACTGCCCAGGCCGTACAGCTGGCCGCGCGCCACCCGGTAGTCGATACCCAGCAGCGATTCGCCCGGCGCGAGGCCGCTCAGGGAGCGGCGCGCCAGGATGCGATCGGGCTGCCCGGCATCGAACCGGATGAGTTCGCCCGCCGCGGTCACGGCATGGATGATCTCGGCGAGGGGCTCGGGACGGCCTGCGCCGGAGGCCGGCGGGCGTGTCAGGCCGCAGGCGCCGAGTGGCGCGACAAGCGCCAGGCCCAGCAGGCTGGCCAGCCGGCGGCGGGGTTGGGGGGGCGGGCGGTAGCGGGGTGACGACATGGCGGGTGGATGGGTTTAGCGGAATGCGCGATCGCCTGCCCGCGATACCATCGGCGGGTGGCGCCGTTGCCGGGCACGGGCCGCCGATCCAGCACACTGCCCCGCCGGAGTCACTTCCATGATCAGCTACGACGTCATCGAGCACGGCAAACCCCTGCAGGTGCGGCTTCGCGAGACCCCTCGCCCTCAGGGCAAGGAAGTGCTGGTTCGCGTCACCCGTTCGGGCATCTGCCACTCCGACCTGCACATCTGGGACGGCTACTTCGATCTCGGCGGTGGCAATCGATTCTATGTCCGCGACCGCGGCTGCGTGCCGCCGTTCACCGTCGGCCATGAACCGTTCGGCGTGGTCGAGGCGATCGGACCGGAGGTCACCGGGGTCAAGGTCGGCGACCGGCGGGTGGTCTATCCCTGGATCGGCTGCGGCAAGTGCGCGGTCTGCGAGGCCGGGCAGGACAACTACTGCCTGGCGGGCCGCTTCATCGGCGTGATGTCGCAGGGGGCCTACGGCACCCACCTGGTGGTGCCCGACGCGAAATACCTCATCGATGCCACCGGCCTCGACGAGGCCTACGCCGCCACGCTGGCCTGCTCCGGTCTCACCGCCTACAGTGCCATCGGCAAGCTGCCCGAACTCACCTCGCGCGACTGGGTGGCGGTCATCGGCTGCGGCGGCCTGGGCATGGCCACCATCGCCATCCTGCGCGCCCGCGGCATCGAGAACATCGTGGCCTGTGACGTCGACCAGACCAAGCTCGATCAGGCGGTCGCGCTGGGCGCACGCGTCAGCCTCGACACCCGCGGCGCCGACGCGGTGGCGCGTCTGAAGGCGCTCACCCATGACAACCTGGCCGGGGCGATCGATCTGGTGGGCATGCCGACCACGGCCGAACTGGCCATCGGCGCCTTCCGCAAGGGCGGGCGCTACATCATGTGCGGCCTCTACGGCGGCCAGATCACCCTGCCGCTGCCGCCGCTGGCCCAGCGGGCCATCACGGTGGGTGGCTCCTACGTGGGCAACCTGGCCGAACTGCGCGAACTGGTGCAACTGGCGCAGTCGGGCAAACTCGCCCGCACCCCGGTGGAAGTGCGCGCCTGCAGCGAGATCAACCGCACGCTCGATGAACTCAAGGCCGGTCGCGTGCTGGGCCGGGTGGTCATCGACATGGAAACCGCGGCCGCCTGAGGGCGGGCCGCGGCTGGCCGCATCGACGGCTGCGGCGCGCCCGCGCGGGCGCCACTGATCGCGGGACGGCCGGCATGGCCGCCCGCTCAGCCCGGTGCGGCGGCGTTCAGCCGCCCACCGCGTCCTTCTCGCACTTCTTCAGGAAGCTGGTCTTGGCGGCACCCGCCAGCTTCTTCTCGGCCGAGGCGCTCTCGCAGGCCGCCTTGGCGTCCTCGGTGCATTTCTTCATGAAGCTGGTCTTGGCCGCGCCGGCCAGTTTCTTCTCGGCCGAGCGGGCGCTGCAGGTTTCGCCTTCGGCGAAGGCGGTGGCCGCGAAGGCCGACAGGACGATTCCGACGAGGATGGCGCGCATGGTGTGCTCCCTGGATGAACCCGCCGCCCGGTGCGGCCGGTAGCCGCGATCCAACCACATCGGCGCCGATCCGACAAACCCGACCCGTGTTCAGCGCGCAGGTGCCGGGTCCGATTCCACCCGCGCGTCGCGGCCGGCCATTCCGGGCGGTGGCCTGCGGCCGCTGCCCCGCCGGCGATGGCGGCTATGATCGGCCGATCCCGCGACGCGAGCCGAAGGCCCCGCCTTGACCCCCACACCCGCCAGCCCTCCGCCAGCCTTCGACGATCCGCACGCCGCGCCGCTCGATTCCGAGATCACCCGCGTGCGGTCGCTGCCCGGTGCCTGGCGCTGGCTGCTGATCGCCGCGGCCGCCCTCACCATCTTCCTGTGCGTGAACCAGCAGTTCACGCTCAAGTTCTTCATCGGCTTCACCCCGCTGAACACCGAGTACTACTACGGCCTGCTGCTGGTATCCCTGCCCTTCGTGTTCCTGGTGTTCCCGGGGGCGCCCGGGGCGCCGCTCAACCGGGTGCCCTGGTATGACGCGCTGCTGTTCCTGCTGACCGCGGCAGTGTCGGTCTTCCTCATGGCCAACATCCGGCGCGCAGCCGAACTCGGCTGGGAATTCACCGGCGCGCCCGCCACCGTCACCTGGGCCAGCTACCTGATGTGGGCGGTGCTCATGGAGGGCCTGCGCCGAACCGGGGGCTGGAGTCTGCTGCTGTCGATCCTGCCTTTCACGCTGTACCCCGTGTTCGCCGATTCGGCCTGGCTGGGCGCGCTCAAGGGTCAGCAGTACACGTTCGAGCAGGCGGCGGTGTACCACATGCTCTCCACCGAGAGCCTGCTGGGCATCCCGGTGCAGGCGTTCGCCGAGACCGTGATCGGCTTCCTGGTGTTCGGCTCGGCGCTGATGATGACCGGGGCCGGGCGCTTCTTCATCAACCTCTCGTTCGCGCTGTGCGGCACCCTGCGCGGCGGCGCGGCCAAGGTCTGCATCTTCGCCAGCGCCTTGCTGGGCATGATGTCGGGCTCGATCGTCTCCAACGTGCTCACCGCGGGCACCATGACCATTCCGGTCATGAAGCGCACCGGGTTTCGGGCCACCTATGCTGGCGCGATCGAGGCCTGTGCCTCCACCGGGGCGGTGCTGGCGCCGCCGGTCATGGGCGCCACCGCCTTCGTGATCGCCCAGTTCCTGGGGGTGAGCTACGCCGAGGTCGCCCTCGCGGCGGTCATCCCGGCGCTGCTCTACTACTTCGGCCTGTTCATGCAGGTGGACGCCTATGCCGCGCGCCATGGCCTGGCCGGCCTGCCGCGCAGCGAACTGCCCACCCTGCGCCAGACCTTCCGCGAGGG
>JBIKWU010000313.1:0-4366 GCA_044356115.1 Burkholderiaceae bacterium | reverse complement strand
GCTGGCGCTGGGCGGGCTGGGGCTGCGCCGGCGGCGGCTGGTGCCGGCTGCCTGAGGTGGCTGCCTGAGGTGGCTGACTGAGGTGGCTGACTGAGGTGGCTGACTGAGCCGGCTGCCTGAGCCGGCTGCCTGAGCCGGCTGCCTGAGCCGGCTGCCTGAGCCGGCTCGGGGCGTCGGTCGCGCAGGCCGCGCGCCTGCCTGCGGGCGCACCTTCGCGGTGCGCCCGCAGTCGCTTTCAGCGGGGACGGGTCTTGCTTTGTCCTGGACATTCCCATGCCCAGGAGGCTTCCATGTCCCGTCGTCAGTTCCTGTCCCGCTCCGGTGCCGCCGCGGCCGTCACCGCCAGCCTGGCCGCGCCGGCCATCGCCCAGACCACGCCCGCCGTGCGCTGGCGCCTCACCTCGTCCTACCCCAAGTCGCTGGACACGGTGTACGGCGGGGCCGAGGTGCTGGCTGACCGGGTGCGCCGCCTCACCGACGGCAAGTTCGATATCCGGGTGTTCGCCGCCGGCGAGATCGTGCCGGGCTTGCAGGCTCTGGACGCGGTCCAGAGCAATTCGGTGGAGTGCTGCCACACCAACTCGTACTACTACATCGGCAAGAACATGGCGTTCGGCTTCGAGACCGCGCTGCCATTCGGCATGACCACCCGCCAGCAGAATGGCTGGATCTACTACGGCGGCGGCATGGAACTGCTGCGCGAGTTCTACAAGGACTATGGCGTCATCAATTTCCCGGGCGGCAATACCGGCACCCAGATGGGCGGCTGGTTCCGCACACCTTTCAAGACCCTGGCCGATCTGAAGGGCCTGAAGATTCGCATTCCCGGTCTGGGCGGGCAGGTGTGGCTGCGCATGGGCGCGGTGCCGCAGAACATTCCCGGTGGCGACATCTACCCGGCGCTCGAGCGCGGCACCATCGATGCCACCGAGTGGATCGGGCCGTATGACGACGAGAAACTGGGTTTCTACAAGATTGCCAAGCACTACTACACGCCGGGCTGGTGGGAGCCGTCGTCGCAGTTTTCCTTCTTCGTGAATGCGGCGGAGTGGGCCAAGCTGCCCAAGGCGTATCAGGAGGCTTTCTCGGTGGCCGCCGCCGAGGTCAATCTCAACATGATGGCCGAGTACGACGCCAAGAACCCGGTGGCGCTCAAGCGGCTGATCGGCGCCGGCGTCACGCTGCACCGGTATCCGGCCGAGATTCTGCGCGCGGCGCAGAAGATCGCCTTCGACATGTACGAGGAAGAGGCCGGCAAGAACCCGGCCTTCCGCAAGATCTACACCTCCTGGAAGAAGCACCGCGAGGATGCGTACACCTGGTTCTCCATCGCGGAGCAGGGTTACGAGAACTTCGCGTACAGCAAGGGCTGAGTTCGCGGTCGAGGGCTTGGCGCGTATGCTGGAAACGAGCAACTGAGTTGTCGGATTTTCCGCGAGCGCGCCTCCCATGATCATCGACTGCCACGGTCACTACACCACCGCGCCCCGGGCGCTGCATGCATGGCGCGCCCGGCAGGTCGAGGCCATCGGCCGGCCCGGGCATGCGCCCAGCCCCTCGTCCTTGCGCATCAGCGATGATGAGCTGCGCGAGTCGGTCGAGGGCAATCAGCTGCGGGTGATGCGCGAGCGCGGGCACGACGTCACCGTCTTCAGCCCGCAGGCCAGCTTCATGGCCCATCACATCGGCGATTTTCAGGTCTCGGCCACCTGGGCCGCGGTGTGCAACGAGCTCTGCCACCGGCTGCATGCGCTCTATCCCCGGCAGTTCGTGCCGGCGGCCATGCTGCCGCAGAGCCCCGGGGTCGATCCGGCCAGCTGCATTGCCGAGCTCGAGAAGTGCGTGCTGCAGTACGGCGCGGTGGCGGTCAACCTCAACCCCGACCCCTCCGGCGGTCACTGGACCTCGCCGCCGCTGTCAGACCCGCACTGGTTTCCGCTCTACGAGCGCATGGTGGCGCTGGACGTGCCGGCCATGATCCATGTCAGCACCAGCTGCAATGCCTGCTTCCACACCACCGGCGCGCATTACCTGAACGCCGACACCACGGCCTTCATGCAGTGCCTTGATTCGGATCTCTTCGCGCGCTTTCCGGGGCTGCGCTTCGTCATTCCGCACGGCGGCGGGGCGGTGCCCTACCACTGGGGCCGCTTCCGCGGGCTCGCCCTGGGCCTGGGCAAGCCGCCACTCGAGGAGCACCTGCTGCGCAATGTCTTCTTCGACACCTGCGTGTACCACCAGCCGGGCATCGACCTGCTCACCCGGGTGATCCCGGCCGACAACATCCTGTTCGCCAGCGAGATGTTCGGCGCGGTGCGCGGCGATGACCCTTACACCGGCTACCCCTTCGACGACACCCGCCGCTACCTTGACGCCGTGGCCGGGCTGTCGGAAACCGATCGTTACAAGATTTTCGAGGGCAACGCCCGACGGGTGTATCCGCGGCTGGACGCGGCCTTGCGCTAGCTCAATTCGCCGGCCCGGCCCTGCGCCATCGCCACATTGGGTGATGCCGCGGCGCGCTCGGGTGCTCTAAGCTTTGGCAATGATCGGCGGTAGAATGCGGGCCGGTTTGCTGCATCGCGTCATTCGTCCGGCCCAACCCATGCTCCCCAGCCCTGTCGCCAGCTCACAGATCCCTGCCCCCGCGGACGCTGCGGGGGCGTCAGGGGCTGAGCCGGGTCCGGCCGCTGCCGTGCAGCCGTGGTATCTGGCCTACACCAAGCCGCGCCAGGAGCACATCGCCGAACTCAACCTGCGGCAACAGGGTTTCCTCACCTACCTGCCGCTGTTCAAGGTGCTCAAGCGGGGCGCTGAGGCGCCAACCCATGAGCCCATGTTTCCCCGATACCTGCTGCTGCGTCCGGCGCACCCGGGCCAGTCCCTGAGTACGGTGCGCTCCACCCGCGGCGTGGCCGGTCTGGTGCGGTTCGGGGTGGAACCGGGCAGGGTCAGCGACGCTGCGGTGGAAGGCATCCGTGCGGTGGAGCAGGCCAGGGCGCAGCTCGATCTCGCGGCGCTCACGGCGCTTCGGCCCGGGCAGGGCGTGGTGTTCGTGGAGGGAGCCTTTCAGGGGCTGGGGGGGCTGGTCACTGCGGTGTCGGCCAGGCGGGTGAGCGTGCTGCTTGAACTCCTCGGGCGTACCGCCCAGGTTCAGGTGGCACCGCAGCATCTGGTGCCGGCCTGAGCAGGGGGTAAGGTCGTCAGCGGGCTGTCATCCCTGCTTCGGCAGGATGGCGGATTGCGCGGTTTTCCGGTCGGGCTGAAGGGTGGCTCAGCCGTGTTTGCTGGGCCGGTTGGTGGTTGCGTGCCTCGCGCCTTTGGCGTCAGGCACTGCGGTAGCGTGCCTGGCATGCGTCGGGCGCGGCTTGGGCATTCAATAGGCAAATTCTTGCGCTTCAAGGTATTGGTTTCGGTGTTGATCTGGGGCGTGTTGATGAGCCCGCTCGCGCGCGCACTGGACGCGGGTGTGTCGGCCATCGGCGCTACCGGGGGGCTGCTCATTCCGTCGGCCGAGGTGCTGCTGCCGGGTGAATTCGCCCTGGGGGTGGGCAACCAGCAGGATCCCGCGCTGGGCAACTACAGCCACCGACGCAATTACACCGCCGGCTTTGGCATGGGCGGCGGGCTGGAGGTCTTTGGCCGCTTGGCTGACTATCAGAATCCGCAGACCTGGCCCAGCAGCGCGCCGGGGGTTTTCAAGATCAACGGTCCGCGAGATCTCTCCGCCAACATCAAATGGCAGTTGCCGTTGAGCGGCGCGTGGCTGCCGACTGTCGCTGTAGGTGCCACTGATGTGCAGGGAGGCGCCTCATTTTTCCAGTCGGTCTATGCGGTCGCCAGCAGCCAGATCGGGCCGGTTCGCTGGTCGCTGGGCTACGCCCGGAGCAAACCCGGGCTGGGTGGTACGGCACGCGTGCTCGATGGCCCCTTCGGTGGCGCCGAGTTGCGCCTCTTTGACACCCGCGCCACCGCCCTGGTCGAGCACAACGGCAGCCAGTGGGCGGCCGGCCTGCGGTATTACAGCGCGCCGCAAGCCTGGGCAGGCGGGGCGCAGTGGGTGGGTTCGGTGCAGCGCAGCTTCCGTGCCACTGACGCTGCGGGTCAGTCGGCCCACGCCAGCAGCGTCAATCTGAACCTGGTTGTTCCGCTGGGCGCCTCAGCAGGCGAGCGCGATGCGAATAGCCGTTCGGCACTGGCGGCCGCCCCACTGCCGCCGGTGGTGCCGGCCGAGCCGGTTTCGAAGGCGCCACAGGCACCGGCGCAAGCTGCCGCCGGCCTTGAGCCTCTGGCTGCCGCGCTGCGCCAGACCGGCCTGGGCGCCACAAGGGTGGGCATGGCCGGCACTGAGCTGGTGGTGGTCTTC
>JBIKWU010000312.1:0-4370 GCA_044356115.1 Burkholderiaceae bacterium | reverse complement strand
ACGGGTGCGGATGATGTCGCCCGGACGGTAGGCATTGCCCGAGATCGCATTCTCCACGGCCGGGATCAGCAGTTGCAGGCGCACCGGCAGCTTGCTCGCCATCACCAGTTGCGCCAGGGCCAGCGCCGCCGCCGCGCCGCCCATGTCTTTCTTCATGTGACGCATGCCCTCGGGAGCCTTGATGTCCAGGCCCCCCGAGTCGAAGCACACGCCCTTGCCCACCAGCGTGAGCCGACGCGCCTTGGGGCTGCCCCAGGTAAGCTCGATCAGTCGCGGCGCGCGACTGGCCGCTCGGCCCACCGCGTGAACCGCCGGAAACCCCGCCTCGAGCAGTTCCTCGCCCACGATCTGGCGGAACCGGCCGCCGTGCGCGCCGGCCACCGCCTTGACTGCATCGGCGAGCTCGGCCGGGCCGAGGTCTTCCGCCGGGGTGTTGATGAGATCGCGCGCCTGGCTAATTGCCGAGGCCAGCATCAGTCCCTGCGCGGCGCCTGCGCCCGGGGCGAGCAGGAGCTCGGCCGGCGCCCTGCGCGGCGCCTTGTAGCGGCTGAAGGCATAGCTGCCCAGGGCCCATGACAGGGCCGCGGCCTGGGGGTCGACCGGCAGGCCGTCGGCGCCGAGCCGGTAACGACCCTCGGGCAGCGCCCGTGGCAGGGCGGACAGCGCCCAGGGGTGGGCCGCGCCATGCACCCCGAGCCAGACCTCGCGCAGCGCGCCCTGTGCGTCGGGAACCAGGGCATGGGTGTCGGGCGCGCCCTTGAAGCCACAGGCGCCGAGCCAGCGCCGTCGCTCGGGTGACAACTGCCCGAGCAGTGCCGGCAGGGACTCGCGATCGACGACGTGGATGGGCACGGCGCCCGGAACGGGTTTGCGCAGGACGACGGTCATGGCCTGGGTTGGAGCAAGGTGATGCCGGCAAGCATACGATGCCTGCGCCGGTCCGCCGCTGCCGATCGGCCGCAAACGGCCGTTCATCTGCGTCCGGGCGAAGCCGGCTGGCGCCTGATCGACGATCCGCCCGAGGGTCGGGCTGTCTCACAGGGCGCGCTGATCTTCCCCCCACGGAAGTCTTCCCCATGCGTGAACCCGCAGTCGCCGGACTGCCTCCTCCGGATCGTCCGCCCGAGCCGTCCTCGGCCCCCGTGCGCGCGCCGGTTGGTGGCGCGCCGCCATGGGTCGGGCGCGCGCCGCGCGTTGGTCTTTCGGTCGCGTCGCTGATCAGCCTGGCGGCCTGCGGGGCCGGTGACACGGGCACCGCCACGCCGGGCTCGGGCATCACGGGTGGCGGCCCGCTCCCGGCCGAATCCGTCGCGGGTGGCGCTGTTCCGTCACCGGTACCGGCTGGCACCGTTTCCCCGGGGGCGCCGCCGGCTTCCAGCCCTGCCACGCCGGCGCCGGTGCCCGCTGCGGTGCAGACCTTCGATCTGATGGCTGCCTCCCGCCTGTTGGGTCAGGCGAGCTTCGGGGCGTCCAAGGCCGAGATCGTGCGTGCCCAGGCGATGGGCGCCAGCGCCTGGGTAGACGAGCAACTCGCTATGCCGCGCGGTCAGGGGCACGTCGATTGGCTGCGCGTCCAGGGCTACCAGTCGAGCGCCTTTTCGACCGTCAACACCCACGCCAACTACGCGATCTGGCGCGCCTTTCTGACCCGCACGGACCAGTTGCGGCAGCGCATGGTCTACGCGCTGTCGCAGATCATGGTGGTGGCCATCCCGGGGATCACCACCCCCTGGCCGGCCTTCGGGGCCGCGCGTTTCCTCGACATCCTCGATGAGCATGCCTTCGGCCGCTTCCGGGCGCTGCTCGAGGCGGTCACGCTGTCGCCCGCGATGGGCGTGTACCTGTCGATGCGTGGCAGCCAGAAGGCCGACGCCACCGGCCGCCAGCCCGACGAGAACTATGCCCGGGAGGTGATGCAGCTCTTCACGGTCGGGCTGCAGCAGCTCAATGCCGACGGCACGCCACGCCTCGTGAACGGGGCGCCGGTGGACACCTACGATGCCGACGATGTCTCGGGCCTGGCCCGGGTGTTCACCGGCTGGGATTACGTCAGCGGCGCCGGCATCGACGACTCCACGCCGGTGCGGGCCACCACCGCCATGGCCCATGTGGCCAGCAGGCACGAGACCGGGGCCAAGTCCTTTCTGGGTGTGACCATTCCCGCGGGCACCTCGGGGCCGGCGAGCCTGGCCATCGCGCTCGATACCCTCGCGGCGCACCCCAATGTCGGGCCGTTCATCTCGCGCCAGCTGATCCAGCGTCTGGTGAGCGCCAATCCGTCACCGGCCTATGTCGGCCGGGTGGCCGCGGTCTTCGCCGACAACGGCGCGGGGGTGCGAGGCGACCTGCGCGCGGTGCTGCGCGCGCTGCTGCTCGACCCCGAGGCAAGAACACCGACCACCGCCGAAGGGGGCGGCAAGCTGCGCGAGCCGGTGCTGCGCTTCGCCCAGTGGGCCCGCGCCTGCGGTGTGAACTCGCCCTCGGGGCGCTGGGCGCTGGGCAGCCTTTCCGACCCGGCCACGCGGCTCGGCCAGAGCCCCTTGCAGAGCAGTTCGGTGTTCAACTTCTACCGGCCCGGCTATGTGCCGCCGGGTACGACGCTGGCCTCGGCTGGTCTGGTGTCGCCCGAGATGCAGATCGCCACCGAGACCAGCGTGGCCGGCTATCTCAACTTCATGCAGACCGCCATCTCCAGCACCACGGCGCTCGCCGGCTCCGATCTGCGCCCTGACTACACCGTGTGGCTGCCGCTGGCCGGGGATCCGTCGGCGCTGGTCGCCGAGCTCAACCTGGTGCTGGCCGCCAATCAGCTCGGCGCGGCGGCCCTGAGCACCCTGGTCAGCGCGCTGGTCGCGATGCCTGCGGGCACCGATGCACAGCGCCTGAACCGGGTTCGGGCTGCCGTGCTCCTGGTGATGGCCTGCCCGGAATATCTGGTGCAGAAATGAGCTGGCCGACATGAGCGCTGCCGCCAGCCGACGGGAATTCATGCGCCGTGCCGCTGCCCTGGGCATCAGCGGCGCCGCCGCGCCCATGGCGCTCAACCTGGCCGCGATCGGCGAGGCGGCCGCCCAGTCGGCGGTCGACCACAAGGCCCTGGTCTGCGTGTTCCTGTTCGGTGGCAATGACTACGGCAACACCGTCATCCCCTATGACGCGGCCGGCCATGCCAACTACACCACGCTGCGATCCACGCTTGCGATCGCGCGCAGCCGGCTTTCGGCCACGGTGCTCAGCCCGCTGAATCCGCTCTCGGGCGGCCAGCAGCTCGCGCTGGCGCCCGAGCTGGCGCCCCTGCTGCCGGTGTTCGATGCCGGCCGGCTCGGTGTGCTGCTCAATGTCGGGCCGCTGGTGCAGCCCACCACCAAGGCCCAGTACACCGCCCGCTCGGTGCCGCTGCCGCCCAAGCTCTTCTCCCACAACGACCAGCAGTCGGTCTGGCAGTCGTGCCTGCCGGAGGGCGCCACCTCGGGCTGGGGCGGTCGCATCGGTGACCTGTTCGCGGCGGGCAACGGCAACGCCACCTTCACCTGTGTCAGCGTCTCGGGCAACGCGGTCTACCTCGCCGGAAGCTCCGCGGTTCAGTACCAGATGAGCAGCGCCGGTGCCACCACCATCACCGGGATCAGCGGCACGCTCTTCGGGTCGGCTGCGGCCGCGCAGGCGCTGCGCGCGCTGAGCACCAGCGCGCCGGGCGCCAACCTGCATGAACGCGAGCATGCCCGCCTGGTAAGCCGCTCCATCACCGCCAGCACCGATGTCGGCGCGGCGCTGGCCGCGGCCCCGGCGTTGACCACGGTCTTTCCGGCCACCGGACTGGGCGGCCAGTTGCGCATGGTGGCTCGCATGCTCTCGGCCCGAACGCAGCTCGGCGCGCGCCGTCAGGTGTTTTTCGTGAGCCTGGGGGGCTTCGACAACCATGACAACCTGCTGGTGGATCACCCCGCGCTGCTCACCCAGCTCGCCGGCGCGCTGCAGGCCTTCGACGCGGCACTCACCGAGCTCGGCCTGCAGACCCAGGTGACCACCTTCACCGCCAGCGACTTCGGCCGCACGCTCACCTCCAACGGCGACGGCTCCGACCACGGCTGGGGCGCTCACCATCTGGTGATGGGTGGCGCGGTGCGCGGGCGGCGCCTGTTCGGTGCCGCACCGGTGCTGGCCAACAACGGGCCCGACGATGTCGGGCAGGGCAGGCTGCTGCCGACCATGGCGGTCGATCAGCTGGGCGCCACCCTGGCCACCTGGTTCGGGGTATCGGCCAGCAACCTGCCGCTGGTGCTGCCGCAGATCGGCAACTACTCGCTGCGCGACATCGGCCTGTACGGCTGAGACGGGCCGGTCCACGGCCTTGGCCGCGCGCTGGCCGC
>JBIKWU010000080.1:0-14847 GCA_044356115.1 Burkholderiaceae bacterium | reverse complement strand
GCCAGACACGTTCAGGAGACCCTCATGGTAAGTCGACGACGCCTGATCCTCGGCGGCGCAGCCGCCGCCGGCGCCCTGGTGATCGGCTGGCTGGCTTCGCCGCCGCGCCAGCGCCTGACCGGCGCGCGCCCGCTCGCGGTCAAGCCCGGTGAAGCGGCCCTGAACGGCTGGGTGAAGGTCGGGGCCGACGACCGGGTGACGGTGATGATGGCGCGGGTTGAGATGGGCCAGGGCGTGAACACCGCGCTGGCCATGTTGCTCGCCGATGAGCTCGACGCACGCTGGGACCAGATCCACACCGAGCCCGCGCCGATCGACGACCTCTACAACAACATCGCCACCGTCGTGGACGGCCTGCCCTTCCACCCCGAGGACCCCGGCTGGCTGCACGGCTTGGCCCGCCATGTCACCGCCCGAGCCATGCGCGAGATCGGCCTGATGGCCACCGGCGGCTCCTCCAGCATCAAGGATCTCTGGCTGCCCATGCGCGAGGCCGGGGCCAGCGCCCGCGCCATGCTCGTGGCGGCAGCCGCCGCCCGGTGGGGCGTGCCCGCCAGCGAGTGCGTGGCCGCCGAGGGTCGCGTGAGCCACCCCTCGGGGCGCAGCGCGCGCTTTGGCGAACTCGCGGCCGCGGCGGGCGCCCTGCCGCTGCCGGCGACGCCGCCGCTCAAGGCGGCGAACCAGCGTCGCTTCATCGGCAGGGCGGTGCCGCGCAACGACACCGCCGCCAAGCTGGTGGGCGGCACAGTCTTCGGCATCGACCAGCGTCTGCCCGACATGCGCCATGCCCGGGTGACGATGTGCCCCACGCTGGGCGGCTCGGTGAGCAGCGTGGGCACCGACGCCGCGCTGGCGATGCCCGGCGTGCGCGCGGTGTTCGCCGTGCCGGGGCGCCACGGCGCGAGCGGCGCGGTGGCGGTGATCGCGGACACCGGCTGGCAGGCCCAGGAGGCCCTGAAGAAGGTGGTCGTCACCTGGGCCCCCGGGCCGGCGAAGGATTTCTCCAGTGACGCCTTCATGGCCACGCTGGTCGCGGCCACCCGCGCCGACGATGCCGGCTCCACCTACCTGAGCCGCGGCGATGCAGACGCCGCGTTCGCCAGCGCCGCGCACAAGTTCGAGGCCACCTACCAGGCGCCCTACCTGGCCCACGCCGCGCTCGAGCCGCTGAACTGCACGGTGCGCTGCGAGGCCGACGCGGCCGAGGTCTGGGTGGGCACGCAGGTACCCGATCTCGCCCGGATGGCCGTGGCCCGGGTGCTGGACTTGCCGCGCGATCGGGTCAGGGTGAACACCCTGCCGATCGGCGGTGCCTTCGGCCGGCGGCTGGAGATCGACTTCATCGCGCAGGCAGCCGAGATCGCGCGCCAGATGCCGGGGGTACCGGTGCAGACGGTCTGGTCGCGCGAGCAGGACACCACCCACGACTGCTACCGGCCGGCCTGCGCGGCGCGCCTGAAGGCCGGCCTCGCGGCCGACGGCTCGCTGGTGGCCTGGCAGAGCGTGTCGGCCGGCCAGGCAGTGGTGCCGCAGGTACTGCACCGTTACTTCGGGGTTTCCGTACCCGGCCCGGACAAGACCACCGCGGAGGGCGGCTTCGACCAGCCCTACGAATGGCCGCATGCACGGGTGGCTCACCAGATCGTCGATGCGCCGGTGCCGGTGGGCTTCTGGCGCTCGGTGGGCCATTCCCACCAGGCCTTCTTCAAGGAATGCTTCCTCGACGAGGCGGCCATCGCCGCCGGCAAGGACCCGGTCGCCTTCCGCGCCGCGCTGCTGGCCGCCCATCCGCGCCATCTGGCGGTGCTGCGGCGCGCGGCCGAGGCGGCCGGCTGGGGCACGGCAGTGCCGCCCGCCCCAGACGGCGCGCCCGCGGCCCGCGGCGTGGCGCTGCATCAGTCCTTCGGGTCGATCGTGGCCCAGGTGGCCGAGGTGTCCCTAGGCCCCGACAAGCGCATCCGGGTGCACCGGGTGGTCTGCGCGATCGACTGCGGCACGGTGGTCAACCCGCGCGTGCTGCGCCAGCAGGTGGAGGGCGGCATCGTGTTCGGGCTGTCGGCCGCGCTCCATGGCGGCGTGCGCATCGAGCAGGGCGAGGTCAAGGAGAGCAACTTCCAGGACCAGCCGCAGCTGCGCATGGCCGAGTCACCGGCCATCGAGACCCTGATCATCGACAGCGCCGAAGCGCCCGAGGGCGCGGGCGAACCGCCGGCCGCGGCGATCGCCCCGGCGGTGGGCAATGCGGTGTTCGCGCTCACCGGCCAGCGCCTGCGCGCGCTGCCGCTGCGGCTGGCCTGAGGGCTGAGGGCTGAGGGCTGAGACAGACGCTGGCACAGACACGAAAAATCGCATCATATGATGCTAATATCCGCGCCTTCCTTCCGGGCGGAACAGCATGCGCACAACGGTCAACATCGATGACGAGTTGCTCGCCAAGGCCACCAGGCTGGCTGGCCCCATGGACAGGACCGCCATCCTGAGCGAGGGCCTCAAAGCGCTCATCGAGCGCGAGAGCGCAAGGCGCCTCGCCCGACTGGGCGGCTCTCAGCCCAAGATACAGGCTGCGCCGCGTCGACGCATCGGGAACCCGCTTGATCCTGGTTGACACCTCGGTCTGGGTCGATCACCTTCGCCGCGGCGACCCAGGACTCATCGATCTGCTCGAGCGGTCGGCGGTCCTGATGCACCCGTTCGTGGTGGGTGAGATCGCGTGCGGCAGCCTGCGAGACCGCGGATCGATTCTCGAGTTGCTGCAAGACCTGCCGGCTGCCGTGCTTGCCAGCCCCGACGAGGTGCTCGGCTTCATCGAGACCCATGCCCTGCACGGCAAGGGAATCGGCTACGTAGACGTTCATCTCCTGGCATCAGTCGCGTTGACCCCGGGCGCTAGGCTCTGGACCCGCGACACGAAACTGCTCCGGGTTGCCGCGCTGCAAGGCTGCGCCCACCCGGAGCCGGCTCACTGAGACACCGCGCGGCTAGCGGGCCTCGATCTCCACGAACACCACCTCGTGGTCGCTGCCGTTGATCACGTTGTGCTCGACCCCGGCATCACGGTAGTAGCTCTGCCCGGCGACCAGCGGCGCCTGCCGCTGGCCCTCGGGGGTCTCGAGCAGCAGCACGCCGTTGGTCTGCGGCACCACCACGTAGTCGTGCCCGTGGCGATGCCAGCCGGTCTCGGCGCCCGGCGCGAATCGCCACTCGGTGACGATCACCCGGTGATTGGACACCTGCACGGTAGGCACCGCCCGGGGACGACCCCCGGTGGCGGCCTCAGATGGGGTCCCAGCTGAACACATCGGCGGAGCGATCGAGCTTGTAGAACGAGGCGCGCAGCGCCGGGATGGCATGGCTGGCCACGGTGTCGGGCGTCCATCCCTCGGCGCGGTGCACCGAGCGGATCGGCCGGCTCTGGCCCATCAGGAAGATCTCGTTGGCGCGCACGCCGAAGATCTGGCCGCTGACATCGGCCGAGGCGTCGCTCATGAGGAAGGCGGCCAGCGGCGCGATCTTGCCGGTCTCCATGGTCTTCATGCGCTCGACCCGCGCCGCCTCCTCGGGCGTGTTGGTGGGGATGGTGCCGATCAAGCGGCTCCAGGCGAAGGGCGAGATGCAGTTGGAGGTGACGCCGTAGCGCTGCATGTCGAGGGCGATGGACTTGGACAGGCCCACGATGCCGAGCTTGGCGGCGGCATAGTTGGCCTGGCCGAAGTTGCCGATCAGGCCCGAGGTGGAGGTCATGTGCACGAAGCGGCCACGCCCCTCGGAACGGAAGATGGGGGCCACGGCGCGCGCCATGTAGAAGCTGCCGTTGAGGTGCACGTCGATCACGGCGCGCCACTCGTCCACCGACATCTGGTGGAAGATGCGATCGCGCAGGATGCCGGCGTTGTTCACCACCCCGTGCACCGTGCCGAACGCGTCGACCGCGGTCTTGATGATGCGGTTGGCGCCTTCCCACGAGGCCACGCTGTCGCCATTGACCACCGCCTTGCCGCCGGCGGCGCGGATCTCCTCCACCACCTGCTGCGCGGGGCTGAGGTCGGCGCCCTCGCCAGCGGCGTCGCCGCCGAGGTCGTTGACGACCACGTTGGCGCCCTCGGCCGCCATCACGAGCGCGAAATCACGGCCGATGCCGCGGCCGGCGCCGGTCACGATCACGGTCTTGCCATCGAGCATTCCCATCTGAGTTCTCCGTTGGTTGGGTTCTGGTTGAGGCCGCGCGCGCTCAGCGGCCGCGGAACACCGGCTTGCGCTTCTCGTTGAAGGCGCGCACGCCCTCGAGGCGGTCTTCGGTGTCGACGAGGTGATCGTAGGCCTCGGCCTCGTAGCGCAGCGCCGTCTGCAGGTCCATCTGCATGCCGAAGCGCACCGACTTCTTGGCCTGGCGCACCGACAGCGGGGCGTTGCCGGCGATGGTGGTGGCCACGCCGAGCACGGTGGGCACGAGCTCGGCCGGTTCGCACAGGCCGTTGAGCGCGCCCCACTCGAAGGCCTGGGCGGCGGTGAAGGGCTTGCCGGTGAGCAGGATCTCGCGGGCGCGGCGCTCGCCCACCGCGCGCGGCAGCAGCTGCGTGCCGCCGGCGCCGGGCATGATGCCCAGCGTGACCTCGGTGAGGGCGAAGCGCGCCCCCGGGACCGCGTAGGCGAAGTCGCAGGCGAGCATGACCTCGAAGCCGCCGGCGAAGGCATGGCCATTGACCGCGGCGATGACCGGCAGCGGGAAGTCGATCATCGCCCGGTACTGGCGCTCGATGAGGGCGTGCTGATGGCGCCAGGTGGCGGCGGTCATGCCGTCGCGCTCCTTGAGGTCGCCACCGGCGCAGAAGGCCTGGGTGCCGGCGCCGGTGAGCACCACGCAGCGCACCTCGCCGGGCTCGGCCTCGAGCCGGGTCCAGAGATCGAGCAGGTCGTGCCACATCTGGGTGTTGGCAGCGTTGCGGACCTCGGGTCGGTTGAGGGTGACCACCAGCACATGCGCGCCTTCGGCGCGGGTGAGCAGGGTCTGGTAGGCGGGCAGCGAGGCGATGGCGTCGGTCATGGGGCGGGCTCCGCGGGCGAGTGTCTCACAGGCCTTTCCGGCCTCAGGGTTTGCAAGCTGAAATCACGTCTCGCATTGCGTCCGCCGCGCGCAGCACCTGCTCGCGGCTGATGTCCAGGTGGGTGACGGCCCGGATCAGACCGCGGCCGAACACGCCCATGCGCACGCCACGCGCGGCGAGCTCGGCCACCACCCGCTCGGGGGGCAGACCGGTCTCGGTGACATCGACATAGACCAGGTTGGTCTGCACCGAGGCCGGGTCGATGCGCACGCCGGGCAGCTCGGCCAGGGCCACCGCCAGCAGCCGCGCGTTGGCATGGTCCTCGGCCAGGCGCTCGACATGATGGTCCAGCGCATGCAACGCGGCCGCGGCCAGGATGCCCGACTGGCGCATGGCTCCGCCCCAGCGCTGCTTGAGTCGCCAGGCCTCGTGGATGAACGCGCGGCTGCCGGCGAGCATCGCGCCCACCGGGCAGCCCAGACCCTTGGAGAAGTCGATCCAGGCGGAATCGAAGCCGGCGAGCTGTTCATGGGCCGGCACGCCGCTGGCCACCACCGCGTTCATGAGCCGCGCGCCATCGACATGGGTGGCCAGGCCCAGCGCGCGGGCGCCGTCGCGCACCTCGCGCAGCAGCGCCAGCGGCCACACCGTGCCGCCCGCGGTGTTGGCGGTCTGCTCGACACACACCAGGCGGCTGCGCGGCAGGTAGCGGCTGTCGGCGCGCACCGCTTCGCGAAGCGCCGCGCCATCGAAGGTGCCCGGCACCCCGCCCGGGGGTGCAAGCACCGGCCTGAGCATGACGCCGGCCAGCGCGGCCGGGCCGCCGCCCTCGGCGTGGATGATGTGCGCGCTGGCCTCGGCGATCACCTCGTCACCGGGACGGCAGTGCACGGCGATGGCGATCTCGTTGCACATCGTGCCCGAGGGCAGCAGCACCGCGTCCTCGAAACCGAGCAGCGCGCACACCCGCTCGCGAAGGCGATTGGTGGTGGGGTCCTCGAAGCGCTGCTCGTCACCGACCTCGGCCTGGGCGATGGCCTGGCGCATGGCGGCGGTGGGTCGGGTCTGGGTGTCGCTGAACAGGTTGATCATGGCGATGACTCGGTGAAGGACGCGGCGGCGCGGGCCAGGCGGTCATGCGCGGCGTCCCAGGCAAGACCGGCCGGCGGCGTCTCGATGAGCAGGCGGGCCGCGCCGGAGGCATCGAGCTGGCGCAGCGCGTCGTAGAGCTCATGGCCATACACGGCGGGGTCCTCGGGCGCGGATCGCCAGCGCGCGCCAGCCTGAGCCTGACGCGACCACACTGCCACCGCCAGCCCCTGCGCGACCAGCGTCGCCACCCGCGCCGCGAGCGCCCCGGGCGCCACCAGCTCGAGCGGGGTTCGCGGCGCGTAATGCGCCGCCAGCGTGCCCGAGGCGCGCGGCGCCTGGGCATCGCGGGCACGCAAGGGCGCGCCGAGCACCGCGGCAACGGCCGCGGCGTCGATGCTGCCGGGCCGCAGCAGCGTGGCCTGCGGGCGGGAGAGGTCGACGATGGTCGACTCCAGCCCGAGCGCGCACTCGCCGCCGTCGATGATGAGGGGCACGGCATCGCCGAGGTCGGCCTCGACATGGGCCGCGCGGGTGGGGCTCACCCGCCCGAATCGGTTGGCCGAGGGCGCGGCGATGCCCTCGCCGCCCAGCGCGCGCAGCGCCTCGAGCAGGGCGCGCGCCACCGGATGCGAGGGCGCGCGCAGGCCGATGGTGGCCTCGCCGCCGCAGGCCGCCGCCGGCGCGGCCGGCGCGCGGCGCAGGATCAGGGTGAGCGGCCCGGGCCAGAAGGCGCGTGCCAGCGCGTCGGCGCGGGGATCGGGCAGCGCCCAGTACCCGGCCTGCGCGATGTCGAGCACATGCACGATCAGCGGGTGATCGGCCGGCCGGCCCTTGATGCGGTAGACCTGTGCCACGCCCTGCGCGCTGCCGGCATCGGCGCCCAGGCCGTACACGGTCTCGGTGGGCAGGGCCACCACGCCGCCCTCGCGCAGCATCCGCGCGGCGCGCTGGATGACCGCGGGCTCGGCGGGCAGGATGGGCATGCCGGCGCCGGGGCTCAGTGGCCGGCCGCGCCGGCGCCGGGCCCGAGCTCGCGCTCGAGGCGCAGGGCGAGCGACCAGGCGGCCTCGGCCGTGTCGGCCATGACGGTGATGTGGCCCATCTTGCGGCCGGGCCGCGGCTCGTGCTTGCCGTAGAGGTGCAGCTTGGCCTCGGGCAGGGCCAGCACCCGCGCCCAGTCGGGCTCGCGCGCCGGCGCGCCGGGCTGCGCGAACCAGAGGTCGCCGAGCAGATTGAGCATGACCGCGGGGGCGAGCTGCCGCGTGCCGCCCGCCGGCCAGCCGGCCAGCACGCGGGCCTGCTGCTCGAACTGGCTGCTCACGCAGGCATCGATCGACCAGTGACCGGAGTTGTGCGGGCGCGGCGCCATCTCGTTGACCACCAGGCTGCCATCGGCCAGCAGGAAGAACTCGACGCACAGCACGCCGACATAGCCCAGGGCCTGCGCCAGCCGGCCGGCGGCCTCGACCGCCCGCGCCGCCACCGGCTCGGGCACCCGCGCCGGCACGATGCTGCGCGCCAGGATGCCGTTGCGGTGCTCGTTCTCGGCCACCGGGAACACCGTGCAGCGGCCATCGAAGCCGCGCGCGACCAGCACCGAGAGCTCGAGGGCGAGGGCGAGCTGGCGCTCGAGCACGCAGGGCACCCCGCCCATGGCGGCGAAGGCTGCGAACGCCTGGTCGCGATCGGCCACCCGCGCCTGGCCCTTGCCGTCGTAGCCGAGGCGGGCGGCCTTGAGAATGCCCGGAAAGCACTCGGGCGGCGCCGCGGCGAGGTCGGCCGCGGCGTGGATGGCGACCCAGGGGGCCACCGGCAGGCCGCAGCCGGTGGCGAAGGTCTTCTCGGCGATGCGGTCCTGGGCCACCGCCACGCAGGCCGCGGCCGGCGCCACCGGCAGGCGGCGGGCAAGCCGCTCGAGCGCGGCCGCCGGCACGTTCTCGAATTCGGTGGTCACCGCGCCGCACAGCTCGGCCAGCGCATCGAGCGCCGCCTCCTCGAGATAGCCCGCGCGCAGGTGGCGATCGGCCACCGCGCCGGCCGGACTGGCGGCATCGGGGTCGAGCACGCAGACCCGGTAGCCCATGGCCTGGGCGGCCGCGCAGAACATGCGGCCGAGTTGTCCGCCGCCCAGCACGCCCAGCCAGCTGCCGGGCGGCAGCGGCACGGGCACGGCAGCGCCGCTCATGCCGGAGGCACGCGCATGGCGCGCGCCGCCGCCTGCTGGCCGGCGCGCCAGGCGGCCAGGCGCTGCGCCAGCGCCGGGTCGGTCAGGGCGATGGCCGCCACCGCGTGCAGCGCGGCATTGGCCGCGCCGGCCTCGCCGATGGCGAAGGTGGCCACCGGCACTCCGCGCGGCATCTGCACGATGGACAGCAGCGAGTCTTCGCCGCGCAGGTAGCGCGAGGGCACCGGCACGCCGTAGACCGGCACCAGGGTCTTGGCAGCCAGCATGCCCGGCAGGTGGGCGGCGCCGCCCGCGCCGGCCACGATCGCGCGCAGGCCGCGGACGGCCGCCTGCTCGGCGTAGCGGAACATCTCGTCGGGCATGCGATGGGCGGACACCACCGCGGCTTCATGGGGCACCTGCAGTTCGGCGAGGATGGCCACCGCGTGCTGCATGACCTCCCAGTCGCTGCTGCTGCCCATCACCACGCCCACCAGGGGCTGCGCTTCGTTCATCGGGCCTCCAGGGAATCAGTCGAGCCCGCGGCCGGTGATGCGCAGCAGCGCCTCGCGGTACTTGTCGGCGGTGCGGCTGATGACCTCGGCCGGCAGGGCCGGCGGCGGCGGCCGCTTGTCCCAGTCGAGGCCCTCGAGGTAATCGCGCACGAACTGCTTGTCGAAGGACGGCGGCGAGATGCCGGGGCGATAGCTGTCGGCCGGCCAGAAGCGTGAGGAATCGGCGGTGAGCACCTCGTCCATGAGGTGCAGCCGGCCGGACTCGTCGAGCCCGAACTCGAACTTGGTGTCGGCGATCAGGATGCCGCGGGTGGCGGCGTACTCGCTGGCGCGGCGGTAGAGCTCGAGGCTGATCTCGCGGATCTGGCCGGCGAGCGCCGCGCCGATGCGCGCCGCCATGTCATCGAAGCCGATGTTCTCGTCGTGCTCGCCGCGCTCGGCCTTGGCCGCCGGCGTGAAGATCGGCTCGGGCAGCCGCTGGGCCTGCGCCAGACCGGGCGGCAGCCTGATGCCGCAGACCGCGCCGCTGGCCTGGTAGTCCTTCCAGCCCGAGCCGATCAGGTAGCCGCGCACCACCGCCTCCACCAGGATGGGCTGCAGCCGCTTGACCACCATGGCCCGGTCGCGCACCTGCGCGCGCTCGTCAGGGGCCACCACGGTCTCGGGATCGATGCCGGTAAGGTGGTTGGGCACCACGTCGGCCAGGCGCTCGAACCAGAAGATCGCCATGCGGTTGAGCACCCGCCCCTTGTCGGGGATGGGCTCGGCCATCACCACGTCGAAGGCCGAGAGCCGATCGGAGGTGACGATCAGCAGGCGGTCAGCGCCGAGCGCGTAGTTGTCGCGGACCTTGCCGCGGCCAAGCAGCGGCAGACTGTGCAGCGTGGACTGGTGCAGGGTGGGCGTGGCGGTCACGGAAGGGTCGGGGGCCGAGGATGCCGAACCCGTCATTCTGACACCAACGGCAGCCAGGGCCGGATCCAGCCCAGCCCGGCGCTGGTGCCCGCCCGCGGCCGGTACTCGCAGCCGATCCAGCCGGTGTAGCCGACCTCGTCGAGCACCGAGAAGAGGTAGGGATGGTGCAGCTCGCCGAGGTCGGGCTCGTGGCGCTGCGGCACGCCGGCGATCTGCACATGGCCCACGCCCTCGATGTGGCGGCGGATCTTCATGGCCACGTCGCCCTCGACGATCTGGCAGTGATAGAGATCCATCTGCACCTTCAGCCGCGGCTCGCCGATCCGCGCGCGCAGATCGTGCGCCTGGGCCTGGGTGTTGAGCAGGTAGCCCGGAATGTCGCGGGTGTTGATCGGCTCGATCAGGGTGTCGAGCCCGGCCTGCGCCAGCCGCTGCGCGGCCCAGGCGATGCGCTCGGCGTAGATCGCCCACTGGGCCTCGCGCTGCGCCGGATCGCGCACCAGGCCGGCCATGACGTGCAGCCGGGGGCAGCCCAGCGCCACGGCGTACTCGATCGCGGTCTCGATGCCGCGGCGGAATTCCGGCTCGCGGCCCGGCAGGCTGGCAATGCCCCGCTCGCCGGCGCTGAAGTCGCCGGGTGGCGCGTTGAACAGCACCTGCTGCAGACCGTTGTCGCGCAGGCGCGCCGCGATCTCGGCCGCGGGATGCTCGTACGGGAACAGGAACTCCACGGCGCGAAACCCGTCGCGGGCGCAGGCCGCGAAGCGATCCAGGAACGGCACCTCGGTGTACATCATCGACAGGTTGGCGGCGAAACGCGGCATGGCGGGCTCCGGTGGGCGCGGCAGAGCCGGCAGTTTAAGCGCCGGCGGGCGGGCTTCGGCTATCGTGCCGGCTGATCGATGCCTCACGGGATCCGCATGCGAGCTCACCCCACCCCGTTCCGATGGCTCGCGCGCCACCTCGCCGGCATGAGCCTGGCGCTGGCCGGCGCCGCGAACGGCGCCGCGCCCACGCCCGCCCTGCCGATCGCCGACACGCACCTCCACTACAGCCACGATGCCTGGGCGGTGGTGCCCACCGAGCAGGTGATCGCGCTGATGCGCCAGGCCGGGCTGCGTCTGGCCCTGGTCTCGAGCTCGGACGACGAGGGCACCCAGCGCCTGCACCGCGCCGCCCCCGAACTGGTGGTGCCCAGCCTGCGCCCCTACCGGACGCGCGCCGATGCCTCGGGCTGGACCCGCGACCCCGCGATCATCGCGCACCTGGAGGACCGGCTGCGGCGCTTCCGCTACGCCGCCATCGGCGAGTTCCACCTGTACGGCGCCGAGGCCGACCTGCCGGTGCCGCGCCGTCTGGTCGCGCTGGCCCGCGAGCACGGCCTGATCCTGCATGCGCATTCCGATGCCGACGCGGTCGAGCGCCTGTTCGCGCAGCATCCGCAGGCGCGCATCCTGTGGGCCCATGCCGGCTTCGAGCGGCCGGAGGCGGTGCGCGCCATGCTGCGGCGCCATCCGCGCCTGTGGGCCGATCTCGCCTTCCGCAACGACCCCGGCAGCGGCAGCGAGGTCGATCCGGCGTGGCGCGAGGCCTTCCTGGAATTCCCCGATCGCTTCATGCTCGGCACCGACACCTTCACCCCGGAGCGCCTGCACTACATCCCGGTTCATGCCGAGTGGGCGCGTGGCTGGCTCGCGGCGCTGCCGCCGGCGCTGGCCGAGCGCATCGCCTGGCGCAATGCCGAGGCGCTGCTGCTGCCGGTCTGGCAGGCCAATCGGGCCGCGGCCGCGCTGGCGCCCGACTGCCCCGCCCCGGCCGAGGGCTGGCGCCTGGCCTCGGCCACGCTGGCGCTGAGCGTGCGCCCGGAACCCGCCAGGCCGCGGGTGGGCGAGCCCTTCTCGCTGCACATCGCGCTGTGCCCGGCACCGGGCGGGCGGCCGGTGGACAGCCTCGGGGTCGACGCGACCATGCCCGAGCACCGCCACGGCATGAACTACCGGCCGCAAGTGCATCGCGTGGATGCGCGCCACTTCCGCGCCGACGGCCTGCTGCTGCACATGCCCGGCCGCTGGGAACTCGTGCTCGAGCCGCGCGGTGCGGCCGGCGGCGAGCGGCTCACCCAGGAGATCCGCCTGCCATGAGGCTGGCCGGCGCCGCCGCGGCTCTGGTGCTGATCGTCGGCCTGCTCGCCGCGGCGGCGCGCCCGTCGGCGCGCGCCGACGACGAGGCGCCAGCGCCCCCGCTGAGCGCCGCCGAGCGCGCCCAGGTGCTCGCCCATGGGCCATGGCCGGGCCCGACGCCGGCCGATCCGGGCAACCGCTTCTCGGGGCTGGCCGCGGCCGAGGCGCTCGGCGAGCGGCTGTTCGCCGAGCCCGCGCTCTCGGGCCGGGGCGATCTGGCCTGCCGCAGCTGCCATGACCCTGCCCGCGGCTTCACCGACGGCCGGGCGCGGGCGCAGGGCATCGCCGGGCTCGACCGCAACACCCAGGGCCTGCACGATCTTGCCCTGCACCGCTGGTACGGCTGGGATGGCGGCGCCGACAGCCTGTGGGCGGCCAGCCTGCGCCCGCTGCTCGATCCGCGCGAGATGGCTGCCTCGGCGGCCATCGTGGCCACGGCCATCCGCCAGCGCCCCGAACTGGCGAGCCTGCTCGCCCAGGCGCGGGCCGCGGCCGGAGCAGGCGCCCGCGCCCCGCACGCCAGCCCTGACGAGGCCGATCTGGTCGATGCCGCCAAGGCTATCGGCGCCTGGCTGCGCACGCTGCGCTCGCCACCCACCGCCTTCGACGCCTACCGCGACGCGCTGGCGCGCGACGACGCGGCGGCGGCCGCCCGCTACCCCCCGGCGGCGCTGCGGGGCCTGCGCCTGTTCATCGGCGAGGCACGCTGCCACCTGTGCCATGTCGGGCCGCTGTTCTCGAACGGCGAGTTCCATGACATCGGCATCCCCTTCATGCCGGCACCCGGCCGGGTCGATCCGGGCCGCCATGCCGGCCTGCAGCGGCTGCTGCGCGATCGCCACAACCTGATCGGGCCGTTCGCCGATCCGCCGGCCCCCGGCACGGCGCCGGGGCAGGACCCGGCGCTGCGCACGCGCACCGTGGTCATGCAGCACCGCCATTTCGGCGAATGGCGCACGCCCGGGCTGCGCGGCCTGTCGGCCGGTGCGCCCTACATGCACGACGGCCGCCTGCCGAGCCTGGACGCGGTGATCGACCACTACGACCGCATCGACACCGAACGGTTGCACGCCGACGGCGAAGCGCTGTTGCGCCCGCTGCGCCTGAGCCCGCGCCAGCGCGCCGACCTGCTCGCCTTCCTGCGCAGCCTCGATCCCCCGCCCCTCGCCCAATGAGCCGAGGCTGCGCTACAGTCCGGGCACCGCAACACTGACCCACCCGCAAAGGAATCCCGCCATGGGCGCCAACGACGCAGTCCGCATCATCGAGGACATCGGCCAGTACCTGCCCCAGATGACCGAGTGGCGCCGCCACATCCATGCCAACCCCGAGACCGCCTTCGAGGAGGTCGGCACCGCCGCCTACGTGGTGCAGCGCCTGCGCTCCTTCGGCGTCGACGAGGTCCACGAGGGCATCGCCCGCACCGGGGTGGTGGGGGTGATCCACGGCCGCAACGGTCCGGGCGGGCCCGCCATCGGCCTGCGCGCCGACATGGACGCGCTCGACATGCAGGAAGGCACCGGCCTGCCCTGGGCCTCGCGCAACAGCGGCAAGCACCACGCCTGCGGCCATGACGGCCACACCGCCATGCTGCTGGGCGCGGCCCGCCACCTTGCCCGCACCCGCGAGTTCGCCGGCACGGTCTACGTGATCTTCCAGCCGGCCGAGGAGAACGAGGGCGGCGCCCGGGTGATGGTCGAAGAAGGCCTGTTCGAGCGCTTCCCCATGCAGGCGGTGTTCGGCATGCACAACATCCCGGGCATCCCGGCCGGCCACATCGCGGTCAAGGCCGGGCCCATGATGGCCTCCTACGACATGTTCGAGATCACCATCACCGGCCGCGGCTCGCACGGCGCCATGCCGCACAAGGGCATCGACCCGATCGTGATCGGCGCCGAGCTCACCCAGAAGCTGCAGACCATCGTGAGCCGCAATGTCGACCCGCTCGACCCCTCGGTGCTGTCGGTGACCAAGTTCCACTCGGGCTCGGCCTGGAACGTGATCCCCAACGAGGCGGTGCTCGGCGGCACGGTGCGCGCCTTCGACACCCGCGTGCAGGACCTGATCGAGTCGCGCATCCGCGAGCTGTGCGCCGGCACCGCGGCCTCGCACGGCGCCGAGATCCACGTCCGCTACGAGCGTCGCTACCCGCCCACCGTGAACCATGCCGAGCAGGCCGCGCTGTGCGCGCGCGTGGCGCAGGCGCTGGTCGGCCACGAGCAGGTCAACCTCGACCCGCGCCCGGCCATGGGCTCCGAAGACTTCGCCTGGATGCTGCTGTCCAAGCCGGGCTGCTATGTGTGGATCGGCAACGGCACCGGCAGCGAAGGCGGCTGCATGGTCCACAACCCGGGCTACGACTTCAACGACGGCATCCTGTCCACCGGCGCGGCCTACTGGGTGAAGCTCGCCGAGACGGCACTGGCGCAGGCCTGAGCCCCCGCGGGGCTCAGTCGGCGAGCAGTTCCTGTACCGCCGCCCGGATGAAGGCCTCGTCGGCGGGGCTGGACACCGGGTTGCCGGCGCGGTGGCCCCAGGGCGAGATGATCGGGCGCAGCTCGCCGCGGCGCAGGTGCGCGAGCTCGCGGCGGCTGTCCTCCACCCGGAAGTAGGCGTCCTGGTCGCAGGGCATGAGCAGCACGCGCGCCGAGATGTCGCGCAGCGCCGCCGGCAGGTCGCCGCGGTAGCGCGGCTGCGCCGAGATGTCGCCGTGCTGCCAGGTCCAGAGCTGCGCGAGCAGATCCGACGGGTCGCGGCGCGAGAACACCGTCTCCCAGCTGCGCACCAGGAAGTCCTCCTGGGAGCTGAAGCCCATGCTGCGCCAGAGCTCGTCGCGATAGAAGTCCTGCGACAGCGCCATGGTGGCGTAGAGCCGGGCCATGGCCCGGAAGCCACGCACCGGTCGCTCGTGGAAGACGCCATCGCGCCAGGCCGGGTCG
>JBIKWU010000079.1:0-14848 GCA_044356115.1 Burkholderiaceae bacterium | reverse complement strand
GCGGGTGGCGGCCTGCGCGTTGACCGTGGAAGAAACCGCCAGCGACGCGGCTGTGCCGGCCGCCGCCTTGCCTAGAAATCCTCTTCGCTGCATGAGTGCGCCCCAGTAAGTGGTGGAGGGAAACGTCGGCAGACCGGCCAGCCCCGGCGCGGCCCCGCGGAGAGCCGCCCCGGACAGCGCGAGCCTTGACAGGATGTCGGCCCGCGTGGAACCATGGTTTGCATGCAAACAATAGGCGTGGCCCGCAGGCTTGTCAACAAACCCGAGGCAGCCTCCCGCAGGCCCGGCGCGCGTGATCGCGGCATCTGGGACAGGCCGGGTTTCCTGGTGCGCCGGCTGCACCAGATCCACGTGGCCCTTTTCCTGGAGCAGGTGGCCGATGGCGATGTCACCCCCATCCAGTACGGGCTGCTGAGCATCCTGTCGATGAACCCCGGCATCGACCAGTTCACGCTCGGCGAGGAACTCGGCCTGGACGCCGCCAACGTCACCGGCATCCTGAAGCGCCTGGAAACCCGCGGCTGGGTGCAGCGCGTGGTCGATGCCGACAACCGGCGCCGCAAGCTGTGCCTGGTCACGCCGCGCGGCGAGGCCTTCCTCAAGGCCCACCACCCGCAGATGCAGCAATCGCAGCGCAAGCTGCTCGCGCCGCTCTCGGCAGCCGAGCGCGAGCAGTTCATTGCGTTGCTCACCCGGCTGGTGGAAGGCAACAACGACAGCGGTCGCACCGCGCTGCGCCCAGGGGGCAAGGCCTTCGGCACCACCGGCTGAGCGCCCCGTTCAACCCGCGCCGTTGACCCGCCAGGGCCATCGGCCAAGACCCGATCACCGACACCCAAGGCACCGGAGACTGTTCAGATGGCCGACCTCAAGCTCGATTTCTGCGGCGTGAAGTTCAAGCACCCGATCATCATCGCCTCGCTGGAGACCACCAACAGCCCCGAGGTGATCCGCGAGTGCGTCGATGCCGGCGCCGCCGGCATGATCGTCAAGACCCTCACCGACATCGAGGACATGGCGCGCCTCACCGAGAACTCCAAGTACGCCATCCTCAACGAGAAGAACGAGCTCATCCGGGGCAAGGTCAACAAGAACTTCATCTTCTACAGCCGCTCGGGCTATTCCAGCACAGGCTTTCGCGAGTGGGTGCCGCACCTCATCGAGCTCAACAAGTACGCCCAGGACCATGGCTCGCACCTGATCGGCAGCGCCGGCGGCAAGACCGTGCAGAGCTGGGTGGACATCTGCCGCACCATCGAAGACTGCGGCCTGCCCATGGTGGAACTCAACTTCGGCTGCCCGCACCCGGCCATGATGCCCGGCGTGCACGGCGGCTCGATGATCGGCCAGGAGCCCGAGGTGGCGCGCGAGGTCACCGCGCGGGTGTGCGAGGCGGTCAAGATCCCGGTGGTCATCAAGCTCACGCCCGACCAGTCTCGCGTGATGGAGGTGGCCCGCGCGGTGAAGGAGGCCGGCGCGGCAGGGGTCACCGCCACCAACCGCTACACCGGCTTCTCGGTGGACATCGAGACCGGCCAGCCGCGGCTGGGCGGGCCGGCCGGCATCGGCGGCGTGTGGGCCAAGCCGCTGTCGCTGCGCTGGGTGCACCGCATCTACAACGAGCTCGGCATCCCGATCACCGGCTCCAACGGCATCTACGACCACCGCGACGTGGTGGAGTTCATCATGACCGGCGCGCCGCTGGTGCAGGTGGGCTCCATCCTGATGCTCAAGGGCATCAAGTACCTGCCGCACATCATCTCGGGCCTGGAGGAGTTCATGGACAGCCATGGCTACCCCGACATCGCCTCGATGACCGGCATCGCCTCGCGCCGCGCGGTCAAGGACTACGGTGACCAGTTCCGCAAGCCCCGCATGCACAGCGAGATCAAGCAGGAGGCGTGCAAGAACCCGAGCTGCACCATCTGCATCCAGACCTGCTTCTATGACGCGCTGGCGCAGGGCCCGGGCAAGGTGGCCTCGCTGCACGACAACTGCATCGGCTGCGAGATGTGCACCCAGACCTGCCCCTTCGGCGCCACCAGCATGCACACCACCACCGATGCAGACCGCGAGCGCGAGACCTTCTTCCAGATCCCTGACGGCGTGTTCGAGATCGGCAAGTTCGCCAAGGGCTTCGATCGCGGCATCAAGCTGGCCCGGGTGAAGGGATGAGCATGGCAGCTCCGCAGACCGCGCCGGGCGCGGTGCGCTACCGCTTCGCCTTCGACATCGGCGGCACCTTCACCGACCTGGTGCTCCTGGGCAGCGACGGCTCGGTGCTCACCGCCAAGGTGCTCAGCGATCAGGTCGACGTGGTCGGCCCCATCCGCGCCGGCCTCGAGCGGCTGCTCGCGCAGCACGGCGTCGCCCTCGCCCAGGTGAGCGAGGTGGTGGTGGGCGCCACCACCGCGGTGACCAACCTGGTGATCGAGCGCAAGGGCGCGCGCACCGGCCTGATCGCCACCGCCGGCTTTCGCGACGTGATCGAGATCGCCCGCGAGCTGCGTTATGACCTCTATGACCTCACCGCGCCCGGCCCCGATCCGGTGATCCCGCGCGAGCTGCGGGTGGAGGTGGCCGAGCGCCTGGACGCCGCCGGCGATGTGGTGCAGCCCCTGGACGAGGCCGACGCCGAGCGCGCCGTGCGCGAACTGGTGGCCGCCGGCGCGCAGGCCATCGCGGTGTGCCTGCTGCACAGCTTCACCAACCCCGAACACGAGCAGCGGATCAAGGCGGTGGCCCGTCGCGTGGCGCCCGGTCTGCCGGTGTCGCTCTCGAGCGAGGTGCTGGGCGAGTTGCGCGAGTACGAGCGCACCGTGGCCACCGTGCTCAACGCCTATGTCATGCCGATGGTCGGCGGCTACCTGGGCACCATCGAGGACGGCCTGCGCGCCATGGGCCTGCAGGCCACGCTGCGCATCATGCAGTCCAACGGCGGCGTGATCTCGCGCGAGTTCGGCGAGCGCATGCCGATCCGCATGCTCGAGTCGGGCCCGGCCGCGGGCGCGCTCGGCGCGGCCCACGCGGCCCGCCAGGCGAGCGTGGCCGACGTGCTGGCCTTCGACATGGGCGGCACCACAGCCAAGGCCTGCCTGGTCACCGACGGCACGCCCTCGGTGACCAATGACTTCGAGGCCGCGCGCCTGCAGCGCTTCAAGAAGGGCAGCGGCCTGCCGGTGCGCCTGCCCACCGTGGACCTGATCGAGATCGGCGCGGGCGGCGGCAGCATCGCGCATGTGGATGCCACCGGCCTGCTCAAGGTGGGCCCGCACAGCGCCGGCTCCAAGCCCGGCCCGGCCTGCTACGGCCTGGGCGGCACCCGGCCCACGGTCACCGACGCCGCCCTGCTGATGGGCTATCTCGACCCCACCGGCAACCTCAGCGGCGCGGTGCAGATCCGCCCCGATCTCGCCGAGCGCGCGGTGGCCGAGCACATCGCCCGGCCGCTGGGCCTGAGCGTGATGGAGGCGGCCAACGGCATCCACCGCATCGTGTGCGAGCACATGGCCGCCGCGGCCAAGATCCACGCCGTGGAGAATGGTCGCGATGTCCGGCGCTACACCTTGCTCGCCTTCGGCGGCGCCGGGCCCATCCACGCCCGCGAGGTGGCCCGCCGCACCGGCTGCACCGAGGTGCTGATCCCGGCCAACGCCGGCGTGTTCTCGGCCTTCGGTCTGCTGGTGGCGCCCATGAAGGTCGACGCGGTGCGCACCCGCTTCACCCGCATGGCCGGCATCGACTGGGCTGGCACCGAGGCTCTGCTCGGCCAGATGCAGGACCGTCTGCGCGACGAGCTCGCCGCCGCCGGTGTGCCGCCCGCCGAGGTGCGCTTCCGGCGCACCGCCGACCTGCGCTACGTGGGCCAGGGCTTCGAGGTCGAGACCGAACTGCCGGCGCGGCTGTCAGCCGAGCAGGCCGATGCCGTGCAGGCGAGCTTCGAAAAGGCCTACATCGCCCGCTTCGGGGTGCGGCTCGAGAACCAGCGGCTCGAGGCGGTGAACTGGCGGGTGGAGGGCTTCGCGCCCGCGCCGCCCGCGCCTGCCCGGCCCGCCGCGCGCGCCGGCGGCAGCGCGACCGCCGGCCGCCGTTCACGGCCGGCCTACTTCCCGGACCTCGGCGCCTTCGTGGACACCCCGGTGATCGACGAGACCGAGCTGCGCCCGGGCGAACGGCACGAGGGTCCGGCGCTGGTCGAGCAGCCCGGCTCCACCGTGGTCATCGGCCCGGGCGATCGCTTCGGCATCGACGAGGCCGGCAACCTGCGGATCACCCTGGGCGCGCGCGCCGGCCGCTGAGCCCGGCACCCCTTCGGAAAGACCCGCGCATGAACCCGATCGATCTCGAGATCTACTGGAACCGCCTCATCGCCATCACCGATGAGGCCGGCGCCGCCCTCAAGCGCACCTCGTTCTCCACGGTGGTGCGAGAGTCCAATGACTTCGCCTGCGTGCTGCTGGACAGTCAGGCCCGCCTGCTCGCGCAGTCCTCGCTGAGCATTCCGGGCTTCATCGGCACCGCGCCGCTGTCGCTGCAGGCCATGCTCAAGCGCATCCCGCGCGAGAGCCTTCAGCCCGGCGACATCCTGTTCACCAATGACCCGTGGATCGGCACCGGCCACCTGCCCGACGCGACCATGGCCGCGCCGGTGTTCGCCGGCGGCAAGCTGATCGCCTTCGTGATGGCGGTGGCGCATCTCTCGGACATCGGCGGGCGGCAGTGGTCGGCCGATGCCAACGAGGTCTACGAGGAAGGCGTGCGCTTCCCGGTGATCAAGCTCTCGGAGGGCGGCCGTTTCAACGAGTTCGCGCTCACCATGCTCGAGGCCAACGTGCGCCTGCCGCAGCAGGTGCGCGGCGACTTCGAGGCGCAGATGGGCGCACTGCGGGTGGCCGAGCGGCGCCTCCTCGAGATGCTCGAGGAGTATGGCCTGGACGGCATCGACGAGATCGCCGAGGCGATCTTCAAGGCCTCCGAGGAAGCGGCGCTGCGCGAGCTTCGGCAGATCCCCGAGGGCGTGTACGTGGGCACGGTGGACTCCGACGGCTTCGACGAGCGGGTGAGCATCCGCGCCACCGTCACGGTGCGCCACGACGGCGTCACCGTGGACTACACCGGCAGCACGGGGCAGGTGCGCTTCGGCATCAACGAGACCTTCAACCACACCTACGCCTACACCATCTATCCGTTCAAGTGCCTGCTCTCGCCGGGCATCCCGAACAACGACGGCTTCACGCGCCTGTTCACCGTGATCGCGCCGGAGGGCACGATCGTCAATGCCCGCCCGCCCGCGGCGGTGGGCGCGCGCCACCTCATCGGTCATCAGCTGCAGGCGGCGGTGTTCGAGGCGCTGGCGCCGGTGCTGCCCGAGCGGGTGCAGGCCGACAGCGGCACGCCGCTGTGGTCGGTGCTGTTGCGCGGCGTGGATGTCGAGAAGGGCACCTCGTTCTCCACCATCCTGTTCTTCAATGGCGGCATGGGCGCGATGCGCGAGCGTTCGGGGCCGCCGGCCTCGGGCTTTCCGGCCAACATCTCCAACACGCCGGTGGAGGTGGCCGAGACCCTGGCGCCGGTGATCTTCGGCACCAAGCGGCTGGCCGACGGCTCGGGTGGCGAGGGCGCGCAGCGCGGCGGCATGGGGCAGGTGGTGTCGTTCCGCTCGCGCTGGCCCGGGCGGTTGCGGGTGTCGCTGCTCACCGAGCGAACCCGCGTGCCGGCCCGTGGCATCCTGGGCGGCTCGCCGGGGCGGGTAGGTCATGTGCTGCTCAACGGCGAGCCGGTGGCCAATCCCAAGAGCGTGGTCGACCTGCTCGAGAACGACACCCTGGAGCTGGCCCTGCCCGGCGGCGGCGGCTACGGCCCGGCCTGAGGGACAATCCCGGTCAACCCTTCACCCGAACCCCCATGGCTGCCTCCTCCGACGTCACCGTGCTCACCGTGAAGCACTGGAACGAATCGCTCTTCTCCTTCACCACCACCCGCGACCCGGCGCTGCGCTTTCGCAACGGCCACTTCGTGATGATCGGCCTGCCGGTGGACGGCAAGCCGCTGATGCGGGCCTACAGCATCGCCAGCCCCAACTGGGCCGAGCATCTGGAGTTCCTGTCCATCAAGGTGGAGAACGGCCCGCTCACCTCGCGGCTGCAGCACATCGTGCCCGGTGACAGGCTGCTCATCGGCCAGAAGGCGGTGGGCACCCTGGTCATCGATGACCTGCTGCCCGGCAAGCGGCTGTTCCTGTTCGCCACCGGCACCGGCCTGGCGCCCTTCATGAGCATCATCCAGGACCCGGACACCTACGAGCGCTTCGAGAAGGTCATCCTCATCCACGGCGTGCGCACCGTGAGCGAGCTGGCCTATGCCGACTTCATCCGCGACGAGCTGCCCCGCCACGAGTACCTGGGCGAGATGGTGTCGCGGCAGCTCATCTACTACCCCACGGTCACCCGCGAGGCCTTCCGGCATACCGGTCGCATGACCACCGCCATCCAGAGCGGGCAGCTGTTCACCGACATCGGCGAGCCGCCGCTGTCGGCGGACACCGACCGCGGCATGATCTGCGGCAGCCCGGCCATGCTCAAGGAAACCTCCGAGATGCTCGACGCCCGCGGCTTCGTGGTCTCGCCCGCGTCGGGCGAGCAGGGCCACTACGTGATCGAGCGGGCCTTCGTCGAGCGTTGAACGAGGACGGCGCGCCAGCGGGCATGGCGGCCGTCACCGACGCGGCCGGTCCGGCCACGCCCGCTGCCCTGCCCGCCGCCTCGCCCGACGCGGATTTCCCCCCCGAGCCGCCCGCGTACACGATCGCGGTGCGGGCGCTGTGCGAGTTCGGCGCGCGCACCGGCGATCTCGACCTGCGCTTCTCGCCCGCGCCCACCGCGCAGCAGGGCATCGAGGGCCACCGCGCGGTGGCCGGCCGCCGCGGACCCGGCTGGCAGGCCGAGTTCGCCCTCGAGACCCGGGTGGGTCCGCTGAAGGTGCGCGGGCGCGCCGACGGCTGGGATGCTGCTCGCGGCCGGGTCGAGGAGATCAAGACCCACCGGGGCGACCCGGCCCGACTGCCGGCCAATCACCGCGCGCTGCATCGCGCCCAGGCCCGCGCCTACGGCTGGCTGCTGTGCGAGCGCTTCGGGCTGGATCGCATCACGGTGTCGGTGGTGTATGTGGCCATCGATGACCTGCGCGAGACCCACGTCGACGAGGACTGCGAGGCCGCCGCGCTGCGCCAGGACTTCGAGGTGCTGTGCGCGCGCTGGCTGGCCTGGGCGCAGGCCGAGGCCGCGCACCGGCAGGCCCGCGATGCGGCGCTGACCGCCCTGCCCTTCCCCAAAGCGAACTGGCGGGAGGGCCAGCGCGAACTCGCCGAGGCGGTGTTTCGCAGCGCGCGCGCCGGGGCCTGCCTGATGGCGCAGGCGCCCACGGGCATCGGCAAGACCCTGGGCACGCTGTTCCCGCTGCTCAAGGCCTGCGCGAGCGAGGGCCTGGATCGGGTCTTCTACCTCACCGCCAAGGGCTCGGGTGCGGCGCTCGCGCTGGAGGCGGCGGGCGCGATGCGCGAAGCCGCGAGCGCGGTGCCCGAACGCGGCCCTGGCCTGCCGCTGCGGGTGCTCGCGCTCACCGCGAAGGACAAGGCCTGCGAGCATCCCGACAAGGCCTGCCATGGCGAGTCCTGCCCCCTGGCGCGTGGCTTCCACGACCGCCTGCCGGCGGCGCGGGCGGCCGCCGCGGCGCGCGCCAGCCACGCGAACCTGGACGCGGCCGAACTCCGGGAGTTGGCGCTGGCTCACGCGCTATGCCCCTACTGGCTTGGGCAGGAGATGGCCCGCTGGGCCGATGTGGTGGTGGCCGACTACAACCACTACTTCGACGCCCATGCACTGCTGCACGCGCTCAGCCAGGAGCAGGCATGGCAAGTGGCGCTGGCGGTGGACGAGGCGCACAACCTGCCCGAACGCGGCCGCGCGATGTGGAGCGCCGAGCTGGCCAGCCCCGTGCTGCGCGAGGCGATCGCCGCCGCACCGGGGGCCTTGCGCCGGCCGATGCAGCGGCTGCAGCGCGCCTGGAACCGGCTCGCGCGCGAACGCGCCGACACTGACTGGCAGGCCCTCGACGCGCTGCCCGCGCCGCTGACGCGGGCGCTGGCCGCGATGAACGAGGCCTTCGCGGCGCAGCTGGCCGACGACCCCGCCGGCCTGCCGCCCGCGCTGCTGCAACTGCACTTCGACGCGCTGGCATTCGCCCGCCTGCTGGAAGCCCACGACCCCGCGCATTCGGTGATCGACCTGCGCCTGCTCGCGGGCGCTCAGCCCCGCGGGGCCCGCGCGCCCGAGACGGTGCTGGGCCTGCGCAACCTCATCCCCGCGCCCTTCATCGGCCCGCGGGTGCAGGCCGCGCGCGCCAGCGTGCTGTTCTCGGCCACGCTCGCCCCGGCGCGCTATCACGCCGACCTGCTCGGCCTGCCCGCCGATGCCCGCTGGCTGGAGGTGCATGGCCCCTTCAGACCGGAGCAGCTCACGGTGCGCATCGTGAGCGAGGTGTCTACCCGGCTGGCCGACCGCGAGGCCTCGCTCACGCCGATCGCCGACCTGATCGCCGCGCAGTTCAGGCGGGCCCCGGGCAACTACCTCGCCTTCTTCAGCAGCCACGACTACCTGGCCCGGGCCGCCGACCGGCTCGCCGAGCGCCACCCCGCGGTGGCGCAATGGCGCCAGCCGCGCGGCACCGACCCGGCAGCCCGCACGGCCTTCCTCGCGCAGTTCGAGCCCGGCGGCCAGGGGGTGGGCTTCGCGGTGCTGGGCGGCATCTTCGCCGAGGGCGTGGACCTGCCGGGCGATCGGCTGATCGGCGCCTTCGTGGCCACGCTCGGTCTGCCGCCCGCCGAGCCGCTGAACGAGCTCGCGCGCGCCCGGCTCGACGCGGCCTTCGGCCAGGGCCATGACTACGCCTACCTCTACCCGGGCCTGCGCAAGGTGGTGCAGGCCGCCGGCCGGGTGATCCGCACGCCGCAGGACCGCGGCTGGGTGTTCCTCATCGACGACCGCTTCCGCCGGGCGCCGGTGCGGCGCCTGCTGCCGGGATGGTGGCGGGTGCAGGACTGACCCGGAGCGGGACTATTAAGGGGTCCCTTGCCACCTGGCCCGCATCGCGAATGCCGAGCAGCCAGCAAGCCAGGCCGACATCGACGAAATACAGCTTGGGGGTCTTCACCAGGCGCTTGCCCGTGTTGGTGAACCACGGCGGCAGGAGATGAACGATCTGGCTGGCCTGGCGCAGGTCGCGCTGCACCTAGGTGGCGAAGTCATCGGCCAGTGCCCGCGAGGGGTCGAGGCCGCGATCATGAATGCGAGGGTAGCAACCGGATAGCAGGGTCTGGGGGAGATCAACGTGCCCCACCCGGCCGCGCAGGCGGGCAAGTTCGGCGAGCGAGAGGGGCAGCAGCCGCAGCACCGCGGTTCGGCCGGCAAGCGACTGCGAGACCTGATGCATGAGCTCGAACTGGTGACTGCCGGTCAGCACGAAACGACCGGGCGCGGGGTCGGCATCGACCATTGCCTGCAGGCAGGAGGCCAGCTCAGGCGCACGCTGGATCTCGTCGAGCACGGCACCCTGGGCACAGCCCGCCAGAAACCCGCGCGGATCCTCGTGCGCGAAACGTCGGGTGTCGGGGTCTTCGAGGCCGAACTAGGGGAGGTGCGGGAACTCGGCACGCGCGAGCGTGGTCTTGCCGCTCTGGCGCGGACCGGTGAGCGTGATGACCGGATAGCGTCCGGCCAGGCGCGCAAGATGAGGGACGATATCGCGCGCGATTATGTGTTCAGACTACCAGCGCCATGCAATTTGAAGAAATTTTCTTCAAATTGCATCTGCAACGCTGCGCGAACAGCCGCCTCCTGCATGTGGCATGTCGGACGCCGCCGACCACACCCCTGTCTGCTCAGGCCGGCTGCTCCAGCGTGGGCGCCGCGTCCTGCAGCGTGGCGCGGCGCATATCGCGGGCCTGGCGGTTGTCCTCGAAGGCGCGGGCCCGGTGCATGGTGGCCCGGTTGTCCCACATGACCAGATCGTGCACCCGCCAGACATGGCGGTACACGAACTGGCGCTGGGTGGCATGCTCGATCAGGTCGCGCACCATGGCCATGGCCTCGGGCACCGGCATGCCGTCGATGGCGCCGATGTGCGAGGACAGGTAAAGCGAGAGCCGGTTCGAGCCCGGCACGCGGCGCACCAGCCGCTGCGGCACCGGCGCGAACTGCTCGCGCTCGGCCTCGGAGAATCCCGCGAAGCCCAGCTGGGCCCGCGAGTAGAGCAGGCTGTGGCGCGCGACCATGCCGCGCACCCGCGCCTGCGCGGGCTCGGGCAGCGCGTCCCAGGCGGCGCGCATGTCGGCGAACTCGGTGTCGCCCCCCACGTCGGGGATCACGCGGGCATGCAGCATGGAATAGAGCGCCGGGGTGGCCTTGAACGAGCTGTCGCTGTGCCAGAGGCGGTTGCCCAGGTTGAACATGCGTCGCGCGTCATCGGGCGGCAGCAGCGAGCCGTCGACGTCGAGGTTGGAGAGGTCGGCCATCTCGGCGTGCTTGAGCCGGTGCTTGTGCGCCTGGACCACCGCGCGGGTGGGCTCGAGCGGACCCAGGGCGCGGGCGAACGCCATCTGCTGGTCGTCGTCGATGGCCTGGTCCCGGAAGACCAGCACGCCGTGCTGCTGCATGCCGAGGTGGATGCGCTGCAGGGTCTCGCCATCGGGCACGGTGCGCAGGTCGATGCCGCGGACCTCGGCCACGAACACCGGGTGCAGGGGCGTGAAACTCAGGGGCATGGAAACTCCGGGAATGAACGCGCCGGGAGGGCCGGATGGGCCGCTGTCTCAGCCCGGCCGGCGCGGCAGGCCGAGGGCCTCGTAGGAGTCGTCGCCAGCATCGTAGCGCGCCTGCGCGCGCGCCATGATGGCGATGGCGTCATCGCGCCGCGCCACGCTCTGGAAGATCTGGCTCTCCTGGCGACGCGCCGCCTCCAGGGGCAGATCGCGGCCGTCGATCAGGCTGCGCTTGCAGGCGGCGAGCGACCAGTCGGGCCACCGCGCGATGTGGCTGGCCCAGGCCAGGGCTTCCTCGCGCAGCCGCTCATCGGGTACCACCTTGTTGATCGCGCCCATGGCGAGCGCCTCGCGGGCGGTGATCGGTCGGCCGTCGAGGATCATTTCCATGCAGCGGGTGGGGCCGATCAGGCGGGCCAGGCGGGTGGTGCCGCCGGCCCCGGGGATGATGCCCAGCGCGACCTCCGGCTGGCCGTAGGTGGCCGACTCGGCGGCGATGCGCAGGTCGCAGCCCCAGGAGAGCTCGGCGCCGCCGCCCCAGGCCTGGCCGTTGTTGGCCGCGATGACCACCATGGAGGAGGTCTCGATCAGGTCGAACACCGTGGGCTGGCGCGGCTTGTGGCTGGTGCGCGGCGGAAAGGCGCGCTGCCCGTCGATGATGCCCTGCAGCGACCAGTGCGCGATGAAGTAGCCCGGGCAGTCGGAGGCGAGCACCACCACCCGGCAGGCGGCCTGCGCAGCCGCCTGCAGCGCCTCGATGATCCGAAGCGCGAGCTCGGTGGTGCCGAAGTTGCGCGGGGGGTTCTCGAAGACGATGAGACCGACGCCGTCGGCGGGTTGCGAGAAACGGGCACTGGCTGCCATGGCGGCTCCGAAGGGAAAGGGCCGGCCCATGGTCCCCAAGCCGGCTGCGCTTGGCAAGCCGGCCCGTTTCGAGGCTAGCGCGGCGGCAGGGACATGAGCGGCAAGGCGCCCACCCGCACGGCCAGGCCGCGCTGGCTGCCCACCCCGGTCTTGTCGAAGATGCGCCGGATGTGCGAGCGAACCGTGCCCGGGGAGATGTTCAGCCGCTGCGCCACCTGGGAGGGGCTGAGGTCATCGACCAGCGCGATCATCACCCGGGACTCGGCCGGCGTCAGACGGTGCAGCGAGGCGAACTCGGCCAGTCGCGCCTCCCGCGCCGAGAGCGGCGTGCCCAGGCTGAGCGAGACCAGCTCATCGCCAGCGACATCGGAGGGCACCAGACGCAACTGACCCAGGCAGCTGCCGCCGGTCTCGCGAGCGGCGAAATCGAACAGCGGCGCGCCATGGTGGTCGAGCTCGGCCAGCAGGCGCTGCCAGGCCGGGCGCCGCAGGGGGTCTGACGGCAACAGCATGCCGCCCTGGATCTCGAGATGGGCCGACTCGATGACCAGGCGGCGGGCGCTGCGATTGGCGTAGACGATGCGCGCGGTTCGGGCGAGCAGGCAGACGCCGTGGTCGAGCAGATTGACCACGGCCATCAACGCGGATTCCGGCCTTGGGGAGGGTGGAATGGGGTCGAAAACCGTCACGGGCGGCCGGTAGGCAGAGACACCCGCCGAGTGTCGGGGCCGGCCGAACGGGGGGTCAATCACCGAATCGGGTGGGGTCGCGCGCCCTGTCTCTCATCAATTCTTGCGATGCGCCATCGCGAAAACCATGGCTTCGGAAAGCCTCGTGCCGGTCGCCTGAGCGCTCTCCTCACCGCATACCGCCACGACGCGCTACCAGTCCATGTCGCCGTCGAGCATCTCGCGGGCGATGGTACGCCGCAGGATCTCGTTGCTGCCATCGGCGATGTTGACCTTGCGCAGCGACTGCCAGGCCTCGGTGAGATGCAACTCGTTGGTCATGCCGATCGCGCCATGGGCCTGGATCACGCGGTCGAGGGCCTGCGCGCCCATCTGGGTGGCGAAGGCCTTGGTCATGGCCACCTCCTTGCGCGCCGGCAGACCGGCATCGAGCAGCCGGGCGGCATTCAGGCACATGAGGTGCGCGGCATGCATCTGCATGGCCGATTCGGCGAGCGGGAAGCTCACGCCCTGGTACTCGGCGATCGGGTGACCGAAGGCCTTGCGCACGGAGATGTACTCGAAGGCCTTCTCGAGCGCGGCGCGCGACTGCCCGACCGCCCGCGCCGAGTTGTAGAGCCGGCCGAGGTTCACCCCGAGCATGGCGATGGCAAAGCCCTTGTGCAGGTCGCCCACCAGTTGCCAGGGCTCGATGCGGACATCGTCGAAGTGCAGCACCGCCTCGTCACCCCCCGCGCTGCCCCACATGCGGATCACCCGCTCGACGACGAAGCCGGGCGAGGCCGTGGGCACGAGAAAGGCGCTGATGCCGCCGCGGCGCTGCGCCGCGCGCTCGGGGTCGGTGACGGCGAAGACGATGCAGTAGTCGGCGTAGGGGCTGTTGGTCGTCCAGATCTTGCTGCCGGACAGGCGCCAGCCATCGCCATCGGGCAGCGCGCGCGACTGCATCATCATGGCGTCGGAGCCCGCCCCGGGCTCGGACATGCCGAAGCACATGCTCTGGCGCCCCTCCATCATGGGCTCGAGCATCTCGGCGCGGGCCCGCGGGCTGACCTGGGCCAGCACGGCCGACGGGCCGAAGGCCCAGTGGCTGATCGCGTAGTGGCCGAGCCAGTACTGCTCCGAGCAGCGATGGAACACCCGCTCCCAGCCGCCGAACCAGGCCAGGTGGCCCAGCCCGCCGCCGCCCAGCGCGGCCGGCACGCACATGGCGTAGTAGCCGGCGCGGGCGGCGGCCATGCGCACCTCGCGGATCAGCGCGAGGGCATCAGGGTGGTAGCGGCCCTCGTCGGTGAACAGGCGGCGCTCGTCATCGAGCAGCGCCGCGTGGCGCTCGTGGCGCGGGATGACCTCCTGCTTCAGGAAGCCGTCGAGGCCATCGCGCAGGGCGACGATCTCGGGCGGATAGGCATCGTGGATGGCAGGCATCAGGCGCTCCCGGACGGGCAGGGGGATCAGGGCCGAGGCACTGTGCCACCCGGGCCGTGGTGGGTGCAATCGCGCCACGGCGGGCTTCGGACCGTGGCGCGCGGGCCGGGCGCAGGCACACGAAGCCGGCCCGATACACTGCCGGCATGAGCCGACCCATCCCCGCCGCCAGCGCGCCCGCCAGCACCCTGGTCGCGGCGCTGGCCGTGCCCGCGCTCGGACTGCTCTGGGGCCTGAACTGGCCCACGGTGCGGGTGCTGCTTGGCTGGTGGTCGCCCTGGACCATCCGCACCGTGGGGCTGGGCGCCGGCGCCCTGCTGCTGCTCGCGCTGGCGCGCGCCCGCGGCCAGGCGCTGGCCGTGCCGCCGGACCAGCGTCTGCGGCTGGTCGGCTCGGCGCTCTTCACCATCGTCGGCTTCAACCTCGGCACCGCCTTCGCGCAGGTCGCCGGCAGCACCTCGCGCGCGGCCATCATCACCTTCACCATGCCGCTGTGGGCCACGCTGCTGGCCTGGCCGCTGCTGGGCGAGCGGCCCGACCGCCGTCGCTGGCTGGCGCTGGCCCTGGGCGCCGCGGGCCTCGCGCTGCTGGCGCTGCCGCTGCTGCAGTCGCGGGCCTCGCCGATCGGGGTGCTGCTCGCGCTGGGCGCCGGCATGAGCTGGGCGGCGGGCACGGTGCTGCTCAAGCGCTTTCCGCTGTCGATGCCCCATGTGGCGGCCACCGGATGGCAGCTCGCGGTGGGCGCGCTCACCTGCGCCCTGGGCTGGCTGGCCTTCGGCGCGCACCCGGTGCTCTCGGGCGCCCCGCAAGGCGTGCCGCCCTGGCCGCAGGCGGCCTTCTGGGTGGCCCTGGCCTATCACATCCTGCTGGCGATGGCGCTGGCCTACCTGCTCTGGTTCGACATCATCGCGCGGCTGCCCGCGGGGGTGGCCGCGCTGGGCACGCTGCTGGTGCCGGTGGTGGGCGTGATCGGCGCCATGAGCCTGCTCGGCGAGCGCCCCGCCCTGCCCGACCTGCTCGGCTTCGCGCTGATCATCCCGGCGGCGGCGATCGC
>JBIKWU010000096.1:0-13692 GCA_044356115.1 Burkholderiaceae bacterium | reverse complement strand
CGAGCACAATGCGGTCTTCCAGTGCATGCCGGCAGGGGTGCAGGCCGGCGAGCACATGCCGGCGGGCAGCGGCGTACGGCGCATCCTGCTCACCGCCTCGGGGGGGCCGTTCCGGCGGCGCAGCCTGGCCGAGATGCACGCGGTCACCCCGGAGGATGCGGTCGCCCATCCCAACTGGAGCATGGGCCGAAAGATCTCGGTCGATTCCGCGACCATGATGAACAAGGGGCTGGAGGTGATCGAGGCACACTGCCTGTTCGGCCTGCCCTCGGCCCGACTCGACGTGGTGGTCCATCCGCAGAGCGTCATCCACTCCCTGGTCGAATACCACGACGGCTCCATGCTCGCCCAGCTCGGCAACCCCGACATGCGCACTCCGATCGCACACGCGCTCGCCTACCCCGAGCGCGTCGACAGCGGCGTGGCCTCGCTCGATCTCGCCCAGCTCGCCCGCCTGGATTTCGAGGCGCCCGACACCGTGCGCTTCCCGTGCCTGCGGCTCGCCCGCGAGGCGCTCGAGGCCGGATCCGGCGCCTCCTGCGTGCTCAATGCCGCCAACGAGATCGCGGTCGCGGCCTTCCTGGAGCGACGCATCGGTTTCACGCGGATCGCCGATGTGGTCGAATCCACCCTGCAGACCCTGGGGTCCGCGGTTTCGCCGGCCTCCATCGAGGCGGCAGTCGAGATCGATGCCCTGGCGCGTCGTCATGCCGCCGCCGAGGTGCTCGCCCGCGCGGCCTGACCCACTGTCTTGACGGACCCTCTCGCCCATCCTCCGCAGGAATGACCATGATCCAGACCCTGTTGGCCTTTCTGGTCGCGCTCACCCTGCTGGTGTTCGTGCACGAACTCGGTCACTACCTCGCGGCCCGCTGGTGCGGCGTCAAGGTGCTGCGCTTCTCGGTCGGTTTCGGGCCGTCGCTGTTCACCTGGCGGGTGGGGCCCGACCGCACCGAGTGGACCCTGGCGGCCATTCCGCTCGGTGGCTACGTCAAGATGCTCGATGAGCGCGAGCAGGGTACCGACGCCATCCCGGCCGCCGACCTGCCGCGGGCCTTCAGTCGCCAGTCGCTCGGCCGGCGGGCCTTCATCGTGGTCAGCGGGCCGCTGGCGAACTTCATCCTCGCCATCGGCCTCTACGGGGTGATCAACCTGATCGGCGTGGACGAGCCGGCGGCGGTGGTCGCGTCGCCGCCCGCGGCCACGGCCGCGGCCCAGGCGGGTTTCAGCGCCGGCGATCGCCTCGTGTCCATCGATGGCCGCGATGTGCGCTCCTGGAACGAGGTCCGCCTGCATTTCATCGATGGCCTGATCGAGCGGCGCCCGGTGGCCGTCGGCGTCGCGCGTGGCGCGGACAAGCTCACGCTCACCCTGGCAACCGACGGGCTGCCGCCGGGCGAGCTCGAACGCGACTTCCTGCGCACGCTGGGCCTGGAGCTCGGCGGGGGCCGCATCCGCGTCGCCAGCGTCTCCAGCGGCTCGGCCGCGCAACGCGCCGGGCTGCAAGCTGGCGACGAGGTCATCGCCGCAGGCGGCGGTGCCATCACCCGCGCCTCCCAGCTCATCGATCTGATCCGGGCCCATCCCGGTCGACCCCTCGGCCTCGACATCGAGCGCGCGGGACTCGCCATGCGCGTCGAGGTGACGCCCGACACGGTGGTCTCCGATCGGCCCGGCGAGCAGGGTCAGACGGTCGGTCGGATCGGCGCGGGTCTTGGCGCGCGGGTGGCCATGGTCGACGTGCGGTACGGCCCGCTGGAGTCCCTGCAGCGCGCGGTGGTGCGCACCTGGGACATGTCGGTGTTCTCGCTGCGCATGCTGGGCAAGATGGTCATGGGCGAGCTCAGCTGGCGCAATCTCAGCGGTCCGGTGGCCATCGCTGACTACGCCGGGCAGAGCTCGCGCGTGGGCTGGTATGCCTACCTCGGTTTCCTTGCGCTCATCTCGATCAGCCTGGGGGTGCTCAACCTGCTGCCGGTCCCGGTGCTCGACGGGGGGCATTTGGTATATTACGGACTCGAGGCCGTCCGGGGGCGCCCGCTCTCCGAACGCTCCCTTGAACTCACCCAGAAAGCAGGCATGGCCGTCATCGGGCTGCTGATGGCGGTGGCCCTGTTCAACGATCTCAGCCGCCTGATCGGATCCTGATGCGATTTCCGCGCTACTGGCGCGGCGCTGCCGCAAGGCGCCTGTCCCGGGCGTGCGCGGCGGTTGCCGTGTGGCTTCTGGCCCAGGCGGCCTTCGCATTCCAGCCCTTCGTCGTTCGCGACATCCGCATCGAGGGCGCCCAGCGAACCGAAGCCGGCACGGTCTTCGGCTACCTGCCCGTCAAGGTCGGTGACACCCTCACGCCCGACAAGGCCATCTCGGCCACCCGGGCGCTCTACGCCACCGGGTTCTTCAAGGACGTCCGCCTCGAGGTCGATCGCGATGTGCTGGTGGTGGTGCTCGAGGAGCGGCCCGCGGTGGCCACCATCGACATCACCGGCACCAAGGAATTCGACAAGGACACCATCCGTCGCGCCCTGCGTGACATCGGGCTTGCCGAGAGCCGGGTGTTCGATCGCAGCCTGCTCGAACGTGGCGAGCAGGAGCTCAAGCGTCAGTACCTGTCGCGCGGCAAGTACGCTGTGCAGGTCACCAGCACCGTCACACCCCTCGAGCGCAACCGGGTGGGCATCACCCTGGCGGTCGAGGAGGGCGACACCGCCGGCATCCGCAGCATCGCCATCGTGGGCAACAAGGCTTTCTCCGAATCGGTGCTGCTCGACCAGTTCAAGCTCACCATCCCCAACTGGCTCACCTGGTACACCAAGACAGACCGCTACGCCCGCGAGAAGCTCGCCGGAGACCTCGAGACCCTGCGCTCGTTCTATCTCGACCGCGGCTACCTGGAGTTCTCGCTCGACTCCACCCAGGTGTCCATCACGCCCGACAAGGAGGCCGTGCACATCGTGCTCGGCATCACCGAGGGCGGGCTGTTCAAGGTCAGCGGCATCAACCTCGGCGGCCAGCTGCTCGGCCGCAAGGACGAACTCGCCCGACTGGTGCAGCTCAAGCCGGGCGATGTGTTCTCGGGCCGCCGGCTGGCCGAATCCAACCGCCTGATCAGCGAGCGCCTGGGCGCGCTGGGTTACGCCTTCGCCAACGTCAACGCCGTGCCGCAGATCGACCGCGACAAACGCGAAGTCGCCTTCGACGTGCTCGTCGATCCCGGTCGCCGGGTGTACGTGCGGCGCATCAACATTTCCGGCAACGCGCGCACCCGCGACGAAGTCATCCGCCGCGAGATGCGCCAGTTCGAGGACGCCTGGTATGACGCCGAGAAGATCCGGCTGTCGCGCGAGCGGATCGGGCGGCTGGGTTACTTCGTCGAGGTGCGCATCGACAACTCGCCCGTGCCCGACGCCCCCGACCAGATCGATCTGAACGTGGTGGTCCGCGAGCAGCCCACCGGGGCCATCAACTTCGGCGTGGGCATCTCCACCGCCGAGAAGCTCATCCTGTCGGCGTCCATCAACCAGCAGAACTTCCTGGGCTCGGGTCAGTCGCTGGGCTTCGATGTCAACACCAGCCGCATCAACCGGACGATCAACCTGTCCTTCACCGATCCCTACTACACCCAGGACGGCATCAGCCGCACCTTCGACCTCTACACCCGCAATTTCAATGCCTCGGCCCTCAACCTGGGCGACTACCAGTGGCGCAGCAGCGGCGCGGGCATCCGCTTCGGCGTGCCCTACACCGAGGTCGACCGGGTGTCCTTCGGCGTGACCGCCGAGAACAACACGATCACCCTGGGCAGCAACCCGCCCCAGCGTTTCAAGGACTACGTCGCGTCCTTTGGCGAGAGCAGCAACGCGCTGCTGGCCAATCTCGGCTGGCGGCGCGACTCGCGTGACAGCGCCTTCGCGCCCACCCGCGGCCATCTCAACACCGCCAACCTCGAGATCACCCTGCCGGCGGCAGACCTGCGCTATTACCGCACCACCTACATCCACCAGACCTTCCTGCCGATCACCAAGGACTACACCCTCGCGCTCAACGCCGATGTCGGCATCGGTCGTTCGCTGGGCGGCAACATCTATCCGCTCTTCAAGAATTTCTACGCCGGTGGCATCGGCAGCGTGCGCGGCTTCTCGCAGTCATCGCTGGGCCCGCGTGACCCGGTCGACAACGTGCCCCTGGGGGGCCAGACCCGGCTGGTGGGCAATGCCGAGTTCATCTTCCCGCTGCCGGGCACGGGCAACGATCGCAGCTTCCGCTCCTTCGTGTTCCTCGACGTGGGCAATGTGTTCTCGGCCGGTGACATCGACCTCAGCACCATGCGCGCGTCCACCGGCATCGGCCTGAACTGGGCGAGCCCCATTGGCCCGATGAAGATCGGCTTTGGTTTCCCCTTGCGTCGCCAGGAAGGCGACCGCCTGCAGCGGATGCAGTTCCAGATCGGCTCGGGCTTCTGAGGAGTGAACTGTGCGACAATCCGCCGCCATGCGATTGCCCTTCCAGAGTTCGTACCTGAAATCGGTCTGCAGTGCCGGGCTGCTGACGCTCGCCCTGTCGATTGCGGCCCAACCGGTCTGCGCGCAGGAACTGCGGCTGGGCTTCGTCAATACCCAGCGCATCCTGCGTGACGCCGAGCCGGCCAAGGCGGCCCAGCGCAAGATCGAGGCGGAGTTCGGCAAGCGCGACAAGGAACTCCAGGACCTCGCCGCGCGGCTCAAGTCGCTCAGCGAGCGGCTCGAGCGCGATGCGGCGGTGATCAGCGAATCCGAGCGCACCCGGCGCCAGCGCGAGTTCGCCGAACTCGAAAAGGATTTCCAGCGCAAGCAGCGCGAGTTCCGTGAGGATCTCAATCAGCGCCAGAACGAGGAAGTGCAACAGCTCATCGATCGCGCGAACCGCATCATCCGGCAGATCGCCGAGCAGGAGAAATTCGATCTGATCGTGCAGGATGCGGTGTACTGGAATCCCCGCATCGATGTCACCGACAAGGTTCTGCGGGCGCTGGCCACCGCCAAGTGAGGCCCGCGCATGGGGCCTGAGGCGACTCCAGGTTTCGCGGCTGCCGAACTGCAGGCCCAACTCGGTGGCGAACTGATCGGCTTCCCGCCCGAGCGTCGCCTGTTCCGCCTGGCCTCGCTCGAGAGCGCCGGGCCTGACGATCTCAGTTTTCTCGCATCAGCCCGTCTGCGTGGCCAGGCCGCTCGGTGCCGGGCGGGGCTGTTCATCGTGTCGCCGGCGCTTGCCGATGCGTTGCCAGCCGCGGCCGGACGGCTGGTGGTGGCAGACCCGTATGCGGCCTATGCGGCTGCCTCGCGCTGGCTGCAGAAGCGGCAGCAGGCGACGGTCCCCACAGGGCAGCGCCATCCTGCCGCGGTCATCCACCCCCTGGCACGTGTGCATCCTGACGCCAGTGTCGGTCCTGGCGCGGTCATCGAGGCTCAGGCCGAGGTGAGCGAAGGGGCGGTCATCGGCGCGCAGGTCTTCATCGGCGCGGGCGCACGGCTCGGTGCGCGCTCGGTGCTGCACCATCGCGTCACGGTCTATCACGGCTGCGAGATCGGCACCGACTGCCTCATCCACGCCGGTACCGTGATCGGAGCCGATGGCTTCGGGTTTGCGCCGGGGCCGCAGGGCTGGGCCAAGATCGCCCAGCTCGGTCGGGTGATCATCGGCGACGCCGTCGAGATCGGCGCCAACTGCGCCATCGACCGTGGTGCGCTCGATGACACCGTCATCGGCGACGGTTGCAAGCTCGACAACCTGATTCAGGTCGGCCACAACGTGCGCATCGGCGAGCACACCGCCATTGCCGGCTGCGTGGGCATCGCCGGCAGCGCCATCATCGGACGGCGCTGCATGATCGGCGGTGGCGCGGGCATTCTCGGGCATCTCAGCGTGTGCGATGGCGCGGTCATCTCGGCCATGAGCCTGGTCACCCGTTCGGTCACCGAGCCCGGCCTGCACACCGGCGTATTCCCGCTCATGCCCAACGCGCAGTGGGAGCGGGCCGCGGCCAGCCTGAAGCAGTTGCCGGCGATGCGCCAACGCCTTCGCGAACTCTCGGCAGGCATCAGCGTTCCCGAGACCCGGCCCGACGGGCCTTCACCCCAGGGCCCTTCGGCCACCGAATCCAGGGATTGACCATGACTCAGCTCGACATCCGGGCCATCCTCGAGCACCTGCCGCATCGCTACCCCTTCCTGCTGGTCGACCGGGTGCTCGAGCTCGAGAAGGGCAAGCGCATCGTCGCGATCAAGAACGTCACCATCAACGAGCCCTTCTTCGTCGGACACTTTCCGCACATGCCGGTGATGCCGGGCGTGCTGCAGATCGAGGCGCTCGCGCAGGCCGCCGGCATCCTGTCCTTCCAGACCATGGGGCGGGTCTCGGACGATCAGTCGGTCTACTACTTCGTGGGCATCGACAGCGCGCGGTTCAAGCGTCCGGTGGTGCCGGGCGATCAGCTGCGCCTGGAGGTCGAGATCACGCGGGTGGCCCGCTCCATCTGGAAGTACGCGGGCAAGGCCACCGTCGAGGGCCAGGTGGCCGCCCAGGCCGAGCTGATGTGCACCCTGCGGCAGATCGATCCGCCGGCGGAGACCCCGGAATGAGCCGCATCCACCCCAGCGCCCTGGTGGCCGCCGGGGCCGAGCTCGATGCCGATGTCACCGTGGGGCCGTTCTCGGTGATCGGCCCCGAGGTGCGCATCGGCGCGGGCAGCGTGATCGGCCCGCACGTGGTCATCGATGGTCACACCACCCTGGGCCGCGACAACCGGGTCTTCCCCTTTGCCTCGCTCGGCGCCGATCCGCAGGACAAGAAGTACCGCGGCGAGCCCACGCGCCTGGAGATCGGCGACGGCAACACCTTTCGCGAGTCGGTCACCGTCAACCGCGGCACCGTGCAGGATGGCGGCGTCACCCGCATCGGCAATGACAACTGGATCATGGCCTATGTGCACATCGCGCATGACTGCGTGGTGGGCAGCCACACCATCTTCGCCAACAGCACCAACCTGGGCGGTCATGTGCATGTGGGCGACTGGGTGATCCTCGGCGGCGCCTCGGGCGTGCATCAGTTCTGCCAGATCGGCGCGCATGCCATGACGGCGGTCGGCACGGTGGTGCTGCACGACGTGCCGCCCTTCGTGATGGTCTCGGGCAACACCGCCGCCGCGCATGGCATCAATGCCGAGGGCCTGCGGCGCCGGGGCTTCTCGGCCGAGCGCATCCACGCCATCCGGCGCGCCTACAAGTGCCTCTACAAGGAGGGTCTCACCCTGGCCGAGGCCCGGGCGGCCCTGTCGGGCGAGGCTGCCGCCCGCATCGACCCCGAGGGCATGGCGGCCGGCGATCTCGCTCTGCTCGCCACCTTCCTCGATCGGGTCACCCGCGGCATCGTCCGCTGACCGGCATGGGGCCTGGCGCGCGGCAACTGGCCGTGGTGGCCGCCGAGGCCTCCGGCGACCTGCTGGCCAGCAGCGTGCTGCGCGGGCTGCGCGCCGACGCGGCCGCCGGTCCCCTGCATGCGGCCGGCATCGGCGGACCGGCGATGCAGGCCGAAGGCTTCGAGGCCTGGTGGTCGATCGAGGCGCTCTCGGTGCGCGGCTACGTCGAGGTGCTGCGCGAATACCCTCGGCTGCTGCGCCTGCGCCGCGATCTGCGCGAGCGGGTGATGGCCTGGCGCCCGAGCCTGTTCCTGGGCGTTGACGCGCCCGACTTCAACCTCGACCTCGAGCGCGGTCTGCGCGCGGCCGGCATCCCCACGGCCCACTTCATCGGTCCGTCGGTCTGGGCCTGGCGACGCGAGCGCCTTGCGCGCATCCGCGAGGCGGTCGACCACATGCTGCTGGTGTTTCCCTTCGAGCCCGCCATCTACGATGGCGCCGGCATCCCGGCCACCTATGTCGGCCATCCTCTGGCCGACGCCATTCCGGGCGCCCACACCCGGGAGACGGCCCGGCAGGCGCTCGGGCTGCCGGCCTCGGCCACCGTGGTGGCGCTGCTCCCGGGCAGTCGTGCCGCCGAACTGCGCAGCATGGCTGCGGTGTTCCTCGACACCGCCGACTGGCTGGCGCGCCAGCGGCCCGAACTGCGCTTTGTGCTGCCGGCGGCGGGCGAGCACCGCTATCGCAGCCTGCGCCAGATGCTCGTCGCGCGGTCCGGTGGGGCCGCGTCGGTGCTGCTCACCGAAGGCCGGTCGCACGAGGCGCTGGCCGCCTGCGATACCGCGCTGGTGGCCAGCGGCACCGCCACCCTCGAGACCGCGCTCTTCGGGCGGCCGATGGTGATCGCCTACCGCATGCCCGCCATCAGCTACCTCATCATGCGGCGCATGGGCTACCTGCCGTGGATCGGGCTGCCCAACATCCTGTGCCAGGACTGGGTGGTGCCCGAATTCATCCAGGGTGCCGCGACCGCGCCCGCCATGGGCGCCGCGCTGCTCGCGCAGCTCGATGATCCTGCCGGCCGTGAACGCATCGCCAGCCGCTTCGAGGCGCTGCACCACAGCCTGCGCCAGGACTGCGCCTCGCGTTGCGCCGAGGTGCTCGGCGGGCTGATGGCCAGGCGCTGACATGGGGCGAGCCGTCAGCCCTCCCTCGGATCAGGCCGCGCTCTTCGTGCCGGATCCGTCGCGGGTCTGCGGGGTCGACGAGGCCGGGCGCGGTCCCCTGGCCGGACCGGTATTCGCCGCGGCCGTGGTGCTCGACCCGACGCGGCCGATCGCCGGGCTGCGTGACTCCAAGCAGCTCTCGGCGGCCCGGCGTGAGGTGCTCGCCGCACAGATCCGCGACCAGGCGCTCGGCTGGGCGGTGGCCAGCGCCTCGGTGGCCGAGATCGACTCCCTGAACATCCTGGCCGCCACCCTGCTGGCCATGCAGCGGGCGGTGCAGGCCTTGCCGCTGGCGCCCACGCTGGCCCTGATCGATGGCAACCGGGCGCCGCGGCTCGCCTGCGACCTGCGGCTGGTGGTGGGCGGTGATGCCACCGAGCCCGCGATCTCGGCGGCCTCCATCCTGGCCAAGACCGAGCGCGACCGGCTCATGGGCGAACTCCATGAACAGCACCCCGAGTACGGCTTCGACCGACACAAGGGCTACGGCTCGGCCGCGCATCTGCGCGCGCTGGCGCAGTTCGGCCCTTGCGAGCATCACCGGCGCAGCTTCGCGCCGGTGCGCCGCGCGCTGCTCGGGGCCGGGCACCCGCTGGCGCAGCCATGAGCCGCAAGCTGAGTTCGCGCGAGAACCCGCTGCTGCGGCAGCTGGTGCGCATCGTCGAGTCTTCGCGGGAGCGGCGCCAGCTCGGCGTGAGCTTCATCGAGGGCGTGCACCTGTGCGCGGCCTATCTGGCCCGGGTGGGGCGGCCACGGCTCACCCTGGTCACCCCCGAGGCACAGGCCCACCCCGAGGTGGTGGCGCTGCTCGCCGCGCTGACGCGGGCGCCGATGGATGCGGTGTCGCGCCAGCCGCGCGACGAGGGCATCATGCCCATCGAGGGTCTGCCCGGCGGCACGGCGCCGGTGGAGATCACCGCGCCGCTGTTCGCGCTGCTCAGCCAGGTCGAGAAGGGCATCGGCGTGGCCTTTCTGATCGACACGCCGCGCGCGGCGCTGCCGGATCGCCTGGACGCCGATGGCGTCTACCTCGATGGCCTTCAGGATCCGGGCAATGTCGGCACCATCCTGCGCAGCTGCGTGGCCGCCGGCGTGGGCCGGGTGCTCACCGCGCCGGGCACGGTCTGGTGCTGGTCGCCCAAGGTGCTGCGTGCCGGCATGGGCGCGCATTTCGGGCTCGTCATCCATGAATCGGTGCCGTGGCCCGAGGTGCTTGCCCGCCTGCGCCTGCCGGTGCGGGCCACCTCGCCCAGGGCCGAGCTCAGCCTCTGGCAGGCCGATCTCACACCCCCCGCCCTGTGGGTATTCGGCCAGGAAGGGCAGGGCCTCGACCTCGCGCGTGATGCCCCGGCGCTGAGCTGGATCGGCATTCCCCAGGAGCCGGCGGTGGAATCGCTGAACGTGGCGGCCGCCGTGGCGGTATGCCTGTTCGAGCAGCGACGGCAGCGCCACCGGTCCTGAGGGCATCGGCCCAGGGCACTGCGCGAGCGCCGCGCCCCCGCCTTCAGCGCAGTTCGAGTTCCTGCAGCACCGTGGCGGCGATCTCCTCGATCGACTTGGTGGTGCTCGAGAGCCACCGGATGCCTTCCCTGCGCATCATCGCCTCGGCCGCGCCCACCTCGGCGCGGCAGTTCTCGATCGAGGCGTAGCGGCTGTTGGGGCGCCGCTCGAAGCGCACCTCGGCCAGGCGATCCGGCGCGATCGACAGGCCGAACAGCTTGCTGCGATGGCGATAGAGCACCTCGGGCAGCCGCCCGCGGTCGAAGTCCTCCGGGATGAGCGGGTAGTTGGCCGCCTTGATGCCGTGCTGCATGGCGAGGTACAGGCTGGTGGGTGTCTTGCCGCAGCGTGACACCCCCACCAGGATGACATCGGCCTTCTCCAGGCCGGTGTTCGACTGGCCGTCGTCGTGGGCCAGCGAGAAATTGATCGCCTCGATGCGCCGCTGGTACTGGCCGGAGTCCGTGGCGGTGTGCGAGCGACCGATCCGGTGGGTGGAGCGCACGCCGAACTCGTTCTCCAGGGGCTCGACGAAATTGGCGAACAGGTCGATGCACATGGCGGGCACGCCGCGCAGTTCGCGACTGATCTCGGGGTTGACCAGGGTGCTGAACACGATCGGCCGCACCCCGTCGATCTCGCCCTGCTGACGGATGCGGTTGACCGCCTCGCGCGCCTTCTCGGTCGAGTCGGTGAACGGCAGGCGGATCTCCCGCAGGCGGATGCCCTCGAACTGGCTCAGCAACGAGTGCCCGAAGGTCTCGGCGGTGATGCCGGTGCCATCGGAGACATAGAAGACCGATCGGTCCGCGGGAGGCTGGTCTGGCATGGTCTTGGCCGGCGGGCGAGCCGGATCAGGGGGAGACCGGTCATTTTCGTGCCCCCGGCGCTGCGCCGCAGTAAGATTCCGGGTCTGGCGTTCCGAGTGTTGCAGTCGCGCCCCAACCCCGCCATCGGCCCGCCGCGCCGATCGTCCGCCGGGGCCCGACTACATCGCTTGGCCGACGGCTGCGGCAGGGTGCCGCGCCGCCGCGCGCATGGCCCCCGATTTCCAACATGCCAGGACTTTTCCATGAACCGTTTCGATGGGCGATTCGTCGTCGCTCTCGAGGACTTGCGCATGACCGATGTCGAATCGGTCGGCGGCAAGAATGCCTCGCTGGGTGAACTGATCAGCCAGTTGTCCGCCTCGGGCGTGCGCGTGCCGGGCGGCTTTGCCACCACCGCGCAGGCCTTTCGCGATTTCCTCACCCACAACCGCCTCACCGAGCGCATCGCCGCCCGGCTGGAAGGCCTGAACACCGAGGACGTCAAGGCGCTTGCGGCCTGCGGCGCCGAGATCCGGCGCTGGGTGATCGACAGCCCTCTGCCGGCGCGTCTGGAGGCCGGCATCCGCGAGCACTATGCCCGCCTCGAGGCCGAGTCCGGCGGCCCGGTCTCGGTGGCGGTGCGTTCCTCGGCCACGGCCGAGGATCTGCCCGATGCGTCCTTCGCCGGTCAGCAGGAGACCTACCTGAACATCACCGGCATCGACTCGGTGCTCGAGCGCGTGCGTCACGTCTTCGCCTCGCTCTACAACGACCGGGCCATCTCGTACCGGGTGCACAAGGGCTTCAGCCACGGCGAGGTGGCGCTGTCGGCCGGGGTGCAACGCATGGTGCGCAGCGACCTTGGCGCCTCCGGGGTGATGTTCACCATGGACACCGAGTCGGGCTTTCGCGATGCCGTGCTGATCACCAGCTCCTACGGCCTGGGCGAGACGGTGGTGCAGGGCGCGGTCAACCCCGACGAGTTCTACGTGCACAAGCCCATCCTCGCCGCCGGCAAGTACCCGATCGTGCGCCGGCAACTCGGCAGCAAGCTGCTGCGCATGGAGTTCGCCGACGCCTCGGCCTCGGCCGACGGCCCGGAGTCATCGGTGGGCCGCACGGTGCGCACGGTCGAGACCAGCGAGCAGATGCGCTATCGCTACTCGCTCGAGGACAACGAAGTGATCGAGCTCGCGCGTTATGCGGTCGAGATCGAGCGCCACTACGGGCGCCCCATGGACATCGAGTGGGGCCGGGATGGCGTCGATGGCCGCATCTACATCCTCCAGGCTCGCCCCGAGACCGTGAAGTCGCAGGGTTCGGCGCTGCGCCAGGTGCGCTTCCGCCTGAAGGGCTCCTCCGAAGTGCTCGCCTCGGGCCGGGCCATCGGCCAGAAGGTGGGCGCGGGGCCGGTGCGGGTGATCAATGACGCCGCCGAGATGGAGCGCGTGCAGCCGGGCGATGTCCTGGTGACCGACATGACCGATCCCAACTGGGAGCCGGTGATGAAGCGCGCCTCGGCGATCGTCACCAACCGCGGCGGTCGCACCTGCCACGCGGCGATCATCGCCCGCGAACTCGGCATCCCGGCGGTGGTGGGGTGCGGCGACGCCACCGATCATCTGCGCGATGGCGCGCTGGTGACCGTGTCGTGCGCGCAGGGTGACACCGGCTTCATCTACGAGGGCCTGCTCGAGACCGAGGTCACCGAGGTCGAGACCGGCGACATGCCCGCGCTGCCGGTGAAGATCATGATGAACGTCGGCAACCCGCAACTCGCCTTCGAGTTCTGCCAGTTGCCCAACGGTGGGGTCGGGCTCGCCCGCCTGGAATTCATCATCAACAACCACATCGGCATCCATCCCAAGGCCATCCTCGACTATCCCAACGTCGACCCCGAACTGCGCAAGGCGGTCGAGGGGGTGGCCCGCGGCCACAGCACGCCGCGCGCCTTCTTCATCGAGCGGCTCACCGAGGGAGTGGCCACCATCGCGGCGGCCTTCTATCCCCGGCCGGTGATCGTGCGCCTGTCCGACTTCAAGTCGAACGAGTACCGCAAGCTGATCGGCGGCACGCGCTACGAGCCCGAGGAAGAGAACCCCATGCTGGGCTTCCGCGGGGCGTCGCGCTATGTCTCGCCCGACTTCCGGGAGTGCTTCGAGATGGAGTGCCGGGCACTCAAGCGCGTGCGTGACGAGATGGGCCTGACCAACGTCGAGCTCATGGTGCCCTTCGTGCGCACGGTGCGCGAGGCCGCCGGCGTGATCGACCTGCTCGCCCGCAACGGCCTGCGCCGCGGCGAGAACGGGCTGCGCGTGATCATGATGTGCGAACTGCCGTCCAATGCCATCCTGGCCGACGATTTCCTCGCCCATTTCGACGGGTTCTCCATCGGCTCGAATGACCTCACCCAGCTCACGCTGGGCCTGGATCGCGACTCCGGCCTGGTGGCCGAGGGCTTCGACGAGCGCGACCCTGCCGTGCTCGCGCTGCTCGAACGCGCGATCGCGGCCTGCAACAAGGCCGGCAAGTATGTGGGTATCTGCGGACAGGGCCCGTCGGATCACCCCGATTTCGCGGAGTGGCTGATGCAGCAGGGCATCGATTCGATCTCGCTCAACCCCGACACGGTGATCGCCACCTGGAAGCAACTGGCCGCATCGCTGCCGCCGGTCGGGCTGGCCGATTGAGACGGTCGGGGGGGGGGGGCGGGCCCCCCCCCCCCCCCCCCCCCCCCCGCGCCCCCCCCCCCCCCCCCCCCCCG
>JBIKWU010000078.1:0-14909 GCA_044356115.1 Burkholderiaceae bacterium | reverse complement strand
CGACCCGGCGTTCGCCCATGAGCTCGCGGTCATCATCCACGACGGTCTGCGGCGCATGGTCACCCGCCAGGAGAACGTCTTCTACTACCTGACGGTGATGAACGAGAACTACGCCCACCCCGGGCTGCGGGCGGGCGACGAGGACGGCATCATCCGCGGCATCTATCAGCTGCGCTCGGGCCAGCCGGGTGCCACGCGGGTGCAGCTGCTCGGCTCGGGCACCATCCTGCGCGAGGTGATCGCGGCCGCCGAACTGCTGGAATCCGACTGGCAGGTGGCCGCCGATGTCTGGAGCGTCACCAGCTTCACCGAACTGCGCCGAGACGGCCTCGAATGCGAGCGCTGGAACCTGCTGCACCCCAGCGAGCCGCAGCGGGTGCCCTTCGTGGGTCGGCAGCTCGCCGGCCACAGCGGGCCGGTGATCGCCTCCACCGACTACATGAAGCTCTTCGCCGACCAGATCCGCCCCTACCTGCCGCGCGGCCGTGACTATCGGGTGCTGGGCACCGATGGCTTCGGTCGCTCCGACTTCCGGGCCCGCCTGCGGGAGCACTTCGAGGTCAACCGGCATTTCGTGGTCGTGGCCGCCCTCAAGGCGCTGGCCGACGAGGGCAGTGTCTCGCCGGGCGTCGTGGCGGAGGCGATCGCGCGGTACGGCATCGACCCCGACAAGGCCAACCCTCTCACCGCCTGAAAGCGCGCCATGAGCCAGACGATGGAAGTGCAGGTGCCGGATATCGGCGACTTCGCCGAGGTCGAGGTGATCGAACTGCTGGTCAAGCCGGGGGACACCGTGGGCGCCGAGCAGTCGCTGATCACGGTCGAGTCGGACAAGGCCTCGATGGAGATTCCGTCCTCGGCCGCCGGGGTGGTGAAGGAGCTCAGGGTACGCCTGGGCGACAAGGTGTCCAAGGGCAGCGTGGTGCTGGTGCTGGAGCAGGCTGACGCAGCCGTGGCGGCCCCTGGGCCCGCGAGCACCGCGGCTTCTGCGCCCGCGAGCACCTCGGTCGCTGCGCCCGCGGCGGCTGCGGCAGCCGCGCCCGCGCCCGCTTCGGCGCCGACCGCTGCCCCCGTGACCGCGTCCGCGCCCGAGTCCCGAATCCACCCGGTGCCGGCCGAGCTGCACGCGGCCGACCCGGTGGTCAAGCCGCATGCCTCGCCCTCGGTGCGGCAGTTCGCGCGCGAGCTGGGCGTCGACCTCACGCGGGTGCGCGGCACGGGCCCGAAGCAGCGCATCCTGCACGAGGACGTGCGCGGCTTCGTGAAGGCGGTGGTGGCGCAGGCCGCGGCGCCGGCGCCGGCAGTGCCCGCCGGGAATGCCGGGGCGGCCGTGGGCGGCCTGTCGGTGCTGCCCTGGCCGAAGGTGGACTTCGCCCGCTTCGGCCCGGTGGAGACCCGGCCGCTGTCGCGCATCCGCCGGATCTCCGGGGCGAACCTGCACCGCAACTGGGTGATGATCCCGCACGTCACCAACCACGAGGACGCCGACATCACCGAGCTCGAGGCCTTCCGGCTGCAGCTCAACCGCGAGAACGAGAAGGCCGGCGTCAAGATCACCATGCTCGCCTTCCTGATCAAGGCCTGCGTCTCGGCGCTGCAGCGCTTCCCCGAGTTCAACGCCTCGCTCGAGGGCGACAACCTCGTGCTCAAGCGCTACTTCCACGTCGGCTTCGCGGCCGACACGCCCAACGGGCTGGTCGTGCCGGTGGTCCGCGATGCCGACACCAAGGGCGTGCTGCAGCTCGCCCGCGAGACGTCCGAGCTGGCCGGTCGGGCGCGCGAGGGCAAGCTCGCACCCGCCGACATGCAGGGCGGCTGCTTCTCGATCTCCAGCCTCGGCGGCATCGGCGGCACCAGCTTCACGCCGATCATCAATGCGCCCGAGGTCGCCATCCTCGGGGTCAGCCGCTCGAGCACCCGCCCGGTCTGGGACGGCAAGCAGTTCGCGCCGCGCCTGATCCTGCCGCTGTCGCTGTCCTACGACCATCGCGTGATCGATGGCGCGGCGGCCGCGCGCTTCAACGCGCACCTCGCGCAGGTGCTCGCCGACTTCCGTCGGGTGATGCTGTGATCGGCGCCGCTGTCGCCGGGAGGGCCAGGCCATGAGCCAGACGATCGAGGTGCGCATTCCCGACATCGGCGACTTCGCCGAGGTCGAGGTGATCGAGCTGCTGGTCAAGCCGGGTGACACCGTCACCGCCGAGCAGTCGCTGATCACGGTGGAGTCCGACAAGGCGTCGATGGAGATCCCGTCGTCGGCCGCCGGGGTGGTCAAGGAACTGAAGGTCGCGCTTGGCGACAAGGTTGCCGAAGGCAGCCTGGTGCTGGTGCTCGAGGCCGCCACCGGCGCCGCCGCCGCGCCCGCGGCTGGCGCGGCCGCCAGCCCCGACCCCGTGGCCCGCGCCAGTGTCACCGCCCCGCCGCCCACCGACGCCCTGCCGGCCGCGCCGCGCCCGCCCGCTGCCATCGCCGCGCCCGCCGCGGCCGCCGCGGCCGCCGCGCCGCGCTCCGGGCCCCAGCCCGCGCCGCCCCCCGGCCGCGAACCCGACCAGCACTGCCAGCTGCTGGTCATCGGTGGTGGCCCGGGCGGCTACTCCGCCGCCTTCCGGGCGGCCGACCTCGGCCTGAACACGGTCATCATCGAGCGCTATCCGGTGCTCGGCGGGGTCTGCCTGAACGTCGGCTGCATCCCCTCCAAGGCGCTCCTGCACGTGGCCTCGCTGATGGATGAGGCCCGCGCGCTCGCCGCTCACGGCATCGCCTTCGGCGAACCGCGGATCGATCTCGCCGGCCTGCGCGGCTGGAAGGACCAGGTGGTCGGCAAGCTCACCGGCGGGCTCGCCGGCATGGCCCGCGCGCGCAAGGTGGCGGTCGTGCGCGGGGTGGCGTCCTTCGTCGATGCGCACCATGTCGAGGTCGAGCTCACCGAGGGCGAGGGTCAGGCCCGCGCCGGCACGCGCCGTCTCATCCGCTTCGAGCAGGCGATCATCGCGGTGGGCAGCCAGCCGGTGCGGCTGCCCTTTCTGCCCGAGGATCCGCGCATCGTCGATTCCACCGGCGCGCTCGGCCTGAGCACGCGCCCGCGGCGCATGCTGGTGATCGGCGGCGGCATCATCGGACTGGAGATGGGCACGGTCTACTCGACGCTCGGCGCTCAGCTCGACGTGGTCGAGATGCAGGAAGGTCTCATGACCGGCGCCGATCGCGATCTCGTGAAGGTCTGGCAGAAGTTCAACCAGCACCGCTTCGGCCGCCTCATGATGCGCACCCGCACCGTGCGGGCCGAGGCCGAATCCGAGGGCATCCGGGTCTGGTTCGAAGGGGACAACGCCCCGCCGGAGCCCCAGTGCTACGACCTGGTGCTGAGCGCCGTCGGTCGCACCCCCAATGGCGGGCGGATCGCCGCCGAGCGTGCCGGCGTGAGCGTCGATGCCCGCGGCTTCATCGCCGTGGACAGCCAGATGCGCACCAGCGCGCCGCACATCTTCGCGATCGGCGATGTGGTCGGCCAGCCGATGCTCGCCCACAAGGCGGTCCACGAGGGTCATGTCGCAGCCGAGGCGGCCGCCGGGCGCAAGTCGCACTTCGATGCCAGCGTGATCCCCTCGGTGGCCTACACCGATCCCGAGGTGGCCTGGGTGGGCCTCACCGAAGACGAGGCGAAGACCCGCGGCATCGAGATCACCCGGGGGCTCTTTCCCTGGGCGGCCTCGGGGCGGGCCATCGCCAACGGGCGTGACGAGGGCTTCACCAAGCTGCTCTTCGATGCCCAGACCCACCGCATCGTGGGCGGCGGTATCGTCGGCACCCATGCCGGTGACCTGATCGGCGAGATCGCGCTGGCGATCGAGATGGGCGCTGACGCGGTCGACATCGGGCGCACCATCCATCCCCACCCCACGCTGGGCGAATCCATCGGCCTGGCCGCCGAGGCGGCCGAAGGGGTGTGCACCGACCTGCCGCCGCCGCGCAAGCGCTGACCCCGGGGGCCCGAACCGGCGCGCGCCTTGGCGCGCGCCGGCTTTTGCGCGAGACTGCGCGGTCCATCATCAGGAGCAGGCAGCCATGTCCCGCAGCATCCGCGTGTTCATCGACGGCGAGGCCGGCACCACCGGTCTGGGCATCCGTGAGCGGCTACAGGCCCAGGCGGGATTCGAACTGGTGTCCATCGCGCCCGAGCGTCGCAAGGACCCGCAGGCCAAGCGCGAGCTGATGGCCGGCGTCGACGTGGTGGTGCTGTGCCTGCACGATGACGCCGCCCGCGAGACCGTGGCCCTGGCCGATGCGATGGGTGCGAGTGCCCCCCGGCTGCTCGACGCGAGCAGTGCCCACCGGGTGGCTCCGGGCTGGGTCTACGGCTTTGCCGAGATGGCGCCCGGTCAGGCGCAGGCGATCCGCGGCGCGGCCCGGGTCTCCAATCCCGGCTGCTACCCCACCGGCGCGATCGCGCTGCTGCGGCCGCTGCGCGAGGCCGGACTGCTGCCGGCCGACTACCCGGTGGCGATCCCGGCGGTGAGCGGCTACAGCGGCGGCGGGCGTTCGATGATCGAGGCCCACGAGGCTGGCACGGCGCCGGCGTTCGAGTACTACGGGCTCGGGCTCGAGCACAAGCACCTGCCCGAGATCCAGGCCCATGCCGGACTGAGCCGCCGACCGATCTTCCTGCCCTCGGTGGGCAGCTACCGCCAGGGCATGCTGGTGATGGTGCCGCTGCACCTCGACCTGCTCGCGCCCGGCACCGACGGCGCGCGGCTGCACGCGGTGCTGGCCGAGCGCTACCGCGATGCGGCCGGCATCCGCGTGCTGCCCGCCGAACCCGAGGGGCGCATCGAGCCCGAGGCCCTCAACGACACCGACGCCATGGAACTGCGGGTGTTCGCCAATGCCGCCCGCGGGCAGGCCGTGCTGGTGGCGCGCCTGGACAACCTCGGCAAGGGCGCCTCGGGCGCGGCGGTCGAGAACCTGCGGCTGATGACCGGGGTCTGAGCCCGCGCGGCAGGGCCGCCTGCCGCCACCACGCAACGCACCCGCCGGGGATAACCCTAGGACTGCGTCTGCGTCAAAACCTTTACAGTTACGTGTTTTCCATCCCCTTTGCCGCCTGCGAGATCGCCCATGAAGAGCCTGCTGCCGCTTGCGCACGCCATCGACCGGTTCAACACCCTCTTTGGCCGGATCGCCATCTGGGCCACCTTCATCTCCTGCATGGTCTCGGCCGGCAACGCCAGCATTCGCTACCTCTTCGACAAGAGCTCCAACGCCTGGCTCGAACTGCAGTGGTATCTCTTTGCCGTGAACGTGATGCTCGGCGCGGCCATGGTGCTGCGCGTGAACGAGCATGTCCGGGTCGACGTGCTCTACGGCCGGGCCTCGGGTACCCGCAAGGCGGCCATCGACCTCTTCGGCATGATCTTCTTCCTGATGCCGGCGGCGCTGCTCATGGTCTGGATGTCCTGGCCGTGGTTCCTCGATTCGTTCATCCACGACGAGATGTCCAGCAACGCGGGCGGCCTGGTGCGCTGGCCGGTGAAGCTGATGGTGCCGCTGGGCTTTCTCATGCTGTCGCTCCAGGGCTTGTCGGAGATCATCAAGCGGGTGTGCTTCCTGCAGGGCACCTACGAGATGAACCTGCAGTACGAACGCCCGCTGCAGTGATCGTCGTCCGCCCAGTCCAATCCTTCGAGAGCATTCCCCGATGATCACGATGCAAAACATGGCGCCGCTGATGTTCGGCAGCCTGGTGGTAGTCATGCTGATCGGTTTCCCGGTCGCATTCTCGCTGGCGGCGCTTGGCCTGTTTGCCGGCTTCATCTCCATCGAGCTCGGCTTCTTTCCGGCGCAGTACATGGCCAATCTGCCGCTGCGCATCTTCGGCATCCTGTCCAACGACCTGCTGCTCGCCATCCCCTTCTTCACCTTCATGGGGGCGATCCTCGAGCGCTGCGGGCTTGCCGAAGACCTGCTCGAGGGGACCGGGCAGCTCTTCGGCTCGGTGCCGGGGGGCCTGGCCTACGCCGTGATCATCGTCGGCGCCATTCTGGGCGCCATCACCGGCACGGTGGCTGCGTCGGTGATTGCCATGGGCGTGATCTCGCTGCCGATCATGATGCGCTACGGCTACAACATGCGGCTGGCCACCGGCGTGATCGCGGCGTCCGGCACCATCACGCAGGTGATCCCGCCCTCGCTGGTGCTGGTGGTGCTGGCCGACCAGCTCGGCAAGTCGGTGGGTGACATGTACAAGGGCGCCATCGGCCCCTCGATCGCCCAGACCCTGATCTTCATCGCGTACATCGTCGTCCTGTCGATCATCAAGCCGCAGTACATGCCGCCGCTGCCTCCCGAGGCGCGCACCATCTCCGGCTGGGCGCTCTGGAAGAAGGTGCTCTGGGGCATGGTGCCCTCGGTGGTGCTCATCTTCCTGGTGCTGGGCACCATCTTCATGGGCCTGGCCACGCCCACCGAGGCGGGCGCCATGGGCGCCGTCGGGGCGATGGTGCTGGCCGCCATCAACCGGCGCCTGAGCTGGAAGCTCATCCGCGAGGGCATGGAGTCCACCGGCCGCATCACGGCCATGGTGATCTTCATCCTGGTCGGTTCCACCGTGTTCTCGCTGGTGTTCCAGGGCGTCGATGGCGCGATCTGGATCGAGCACATGCTCATCTCCATGACCGGCGGCACGGTGGTCGGCTTCCTGGTGGTGGTCAACCTGTTCGTGTTCTTCCTGGCCTTCTTCCTCGACTTCTTCGAGATCGCCTTCATCATCATCCCGCTGCTGGCGCCGGTGGCGGCCAAGCTGGGCATCGACCTGATCTGGTTCGGCGTGCTGCTGTGCGTGAACATGCAGACCTCGTTCATGCATCCGCCCTTCGGGTTCGCGCTCTTCTACCTGCGCGGCATCGCGCCCAAGGAGGTCAAGAGCTCCGACATCTACCTGGGCGCCATCCCGTGGGTGTTCCTGCAGCTGCTGCTGGTGGCCATCCTGATCTTCTGGCCGGGCATGGTCACCATGTGGCTCGACAAGGACGTGGCGGTCGATCTCGACAAGGTCAAGATCGAGGTCCAGTCCGACGATGACAAGCCCGGCGCCGACGGCAAGGGCGACGGCGCCAAGGGCGAGGAGGGCAAGCCCGCCGAGGAAGAGGACCTCGGCAAGATGCTCCAGAAGCAGATGCTCGAGGATGCAGCCAAGGACGCCAAAGACGCGGCCAAGCCCGACGGCAAGTAGCGCCGCCTGGCAGGGCAGGTGCAACGGGGGCTTCGGCCCCCGTTGTCGTTGCCGGGCGCGCCCGGGGAGGACGCGATTCCGATGAGCCTCCGGAGCCCGGGCCCGCGGGCGATCCCGCCACCCCAAAGAAAACGGGGGCCGAAGCCCCCGTGTTGCTGCCAGCCCGGGGCGCGGCCATGCCGCCCCCCGGTGCGTGCGCCGCTCAGCGGCGCACGGTGGCCATGAAGTCGTCGAAGGTGTTCTCGGTGACCCGGAACCAGAGGATCTGGTCGCGCTGGAAACCGAAGTAGTGGTCGTGCAGCTTCTTGAACTCGGCGCTCTTGGCGGTGGTCTCGGCGTAGACCTCCTGGGCGGCCTTGAAGCAGGCCTCCATCACCGGGCGGGGGAAGGCCTTGAGCACGGTGCCGCTGGCGACCATGCGCTTGAGCGCCTGGGGATTGCCGGCGTCGTACTTCGACATCATGAAGGTATTGCCTTCCTCGTTGGCGGCTTCCCAGGCGGCGCGGAAGTCGGGCGGCAGGGCGTCCAGCGCCTTCTGGTTGACGATGCTGTGCAGCGCCGGGCCACCTTCCCACCAGCCGGGGTAGTAGTAGAACTTGGCCACCTTGTTGAAGCCGAGCTTCTCGTCGTCGTACGGGCCCACCCACTCGGCCGCGTCGATGGTGCCCTTCTCGAGCGCCGGGTAGATGTCGCCGCCGGCGATCTGCTGCGGCACCACGCCGAGCTTGGTCAGCACCTGGCCGGCAAAGCCGCCGACGCGGAACTTCAGGCCCTTGAGGTCTTCAATGGTGTTGATCTCCTTGCGGAACCAGCCACCCATCTGGGCACCGGTGTTGCCGTTCAGGAAGGCCACCACGCCGCTCTTGCGGGCGAATTCGTTGAAGATCTTCTCGCCGCCGCCGTGATGCCACCAGGCGTTGTACTGGCGCGCGTTCAGGCCGAAGGGGATGGCGGTGGCCACCGCCCAGCTCGGCTCCTTGCCGAAGTAGTAGTAGAGCGCGGTGTGGCCGGCTTCGACGGTGCCGCTCTGCACGGCATCGAGCACCTGAAGGCCCGGGACGATCTCGCCGGCAGCGTGCACCGTGATCTGGAACTTGTTGTTCGTGATCTGGGCGACGCGGCGCGCCACGACCTCGGCGGCGCCGTAGATGGTGTCGAGCGACTTGGGGAAGCTCGAGGCCAGGCGCCAGCGCACGGTGGGCTGGGCACGGACGATGGCCGGCGCGGCCAGCACGCCGGCGGCGGCACCGACGCCAGCCTTGCCGAGGAAATTACGACGTTGCATGAGAGTGTGTCTCCGGAAGGTCAATGGGGCCACCCCGCGGGGCGGCGGTTCTTGAACGCGGGACTATAGCCGCCACCCCCCGGAGGGCCTATCAGGACTTTCCCTGCCCGCGATGGTCGTGGGGTTCAGCCCAGCCGGGCGCGGGCGCGGGCGATCGCGGCCCGCACCTGCGCGGGCGCCGTGCCGCCGATGTGGTCGCGGGAACCCACGGAGCCTTCCAGGGTAAGGGCGGCGAAGACATCGTCGGCGATCTCGGGGGCGAAGCGCTGCAGGCTGGCCAGCGGCAGGGCGGACAGGTCCACCCCCTGCTCGGCGGCGTGGCGCACCGCGCGTGCGACCGCCTCATGCGCATCGCGAAAGGGCAGGCCGCGGCGCACCAGGTAGTCGGCGAGATCGGTGGCGGTGGAGAAGCCCTCGGCCGCGGCCTGGCGCATGCGCTCGGGGCGAACCTCGATGCCGGCGACCATCTCCGCGAAGATGCGCAGGGTCTGCTCCAGGGTGTCCACCGTGTCGAACAAGGGCTCCTTGTCCTCCTGGTTGTCCTTGTTGTAAGCCAGCGGCTGGCCCTTCATCAGGGTGAGCAGCGACACCAGGTGACCGGTGACCCGGCCGGTCTTGCCACGGGCGAGTTCGGGCACATCGGGGTTCTTCTTCTGAGGCATGATCGACGAGCCGGTGCAGAAGCGGTCGGGCAGGTCGATGAAGCCCACCCGCGGCGACATCCAGATCACCAGCTCCTCGGACAGTCGCGACACATGGGTCATCACCAGTGCCGCGGCCGCGCAGAACTCGATCGCGAAGTCCCGGTCCGACACCGCGTCGAGCGAGTTCTCGCACACGCCGTCGAAGCCCAGGGCGCGGGCCACCTGCTCGCGGTCGATCGGGTAGCTGGTGCCGGCAAGGGCCGCCGCCCCCAGGGGCAGCCGGTTGACCCGGACGCGGCAGTCGCCCAGGCGCTGCGCGTCGCGCGAGAACATCTCCACGTAGGCCATCAGGTGGTGACCGAAGCTGATCGGCTGGGCCACCTGCAGGTGGGTGAAGCCCGGCATGATCGTGCCGGCATGACGCTCGGCCACCGCCAGCAGTGCGCGTTGCAGCTCGGCCAGCAGCATCACCAGCGCATCGATCTGGTCGCGCAGCCACAGCCGGATGTCGGTGGCCACCTGGTCGTTGCGCGAGCGCGCGGTGTGCAGGCGCTTGCCGGCATCGCCGACCAGCTCGGTCAGGCGCTTCTCGATGTTGAGGTGCACGTCTTCGAGATCGAGCTGCCACACGAAGCGGCCCTGGGCGATCTCCTCGCCGATCTGCGCCATGCCCCGCTCGATGGCGGCGAGATCGTCGGCGCTGATCAGGCCGCAGGCCCGCAGCATGGCCGCGTGCGCCAGGGAGCCGCGGATGTCGTGCAGCGCCAGGCGCTGATCGAAGCCCACCGAGGCGGTGTACCGTTTCACGAGCTCCGACACCGGTTCGGAGAAACGGCCCGACCAGGCCTCGGTTTTCTTGGCGAATTGATCTGTCATAATCGAAAGATTATATGCGTGGCCTCGCCGGTGCCTTGCGGGCCGGCCAGCGCGGCCGGCCGGCCAGGGCGTCAGCGTGTGCCCGGGCCGATACGGTCAGACCAGAGGGAGTTGCATGCAGCCGGTCAGTCAGCTGCCCCCGGTTCTCGGTACCGTGGTGTCACGGCGCGTGTCCGACGGCGCCGACATTCCCGTCATCCCTGATTGCTGCAATGTCGGCATCACCGCCCGGATCCTGGTCGCGCTCAATATCGCGGCGCTGCTGCTTGCCGCGCTCACCGGGGATTCCCCCGGCGACATGCTCACCCGCGCCGCGGTGCTCTGCGGCGTGCTCGAGCCGGTCGCCATCGCCTCGCTGATCGCGCTGTGCGGCGTGCGCCGGGTGGTCAGCGGCCGCTCGTTGCGGGTGCAGTGGGCGGTCGGTCTCGCGGTGCCTTCGGTGCTGGTGATGATCGCGGGGCTGATCGCCTCGCCGTATTTCGTGCCCGACCTGCGCGGGATCGGCCTGCTGGGCTGGCTGCTGCTGCGCGGGCTGGGCGCGGTGGCGGTGAGCGCGCTGGTCTTCGAGTATTTCCGTCTGCGGTCGCTGTCCTTCGCGCCCTCGCTCGCCGATGCGCGACTGCAGGCGCTGCAGGCGCGCATCCGGCCGCATTTCCTGTTCAACAGCCTGAATACCGTGCTCGGCCTGATGCGCAGCGATCCGCGGCGCGCCGAATACACGCTCGAGAATCTCGCCGACCTGTTCCGGGTGTTCATGCGCGACACCCGTGAACTGGTCCCGCTCGACGAGGAGGCTGTGACCTGCCAGCAGTACATCGCCATCGAGGAACTGCGGCTGGGTGAGCGCCTGCAGGTCAACTGGCACCTCGAGGACATGCCCGGCGACGCGCTGCTGCCCTCGCTGCTGCTGCAGCCGCTGATCGAAAACGCCGTCCACCACGGCATCGAGCCGAGTTCCGAGCCCGGCCTGATCTCGGTCAGCATCGCCCGGGTGGGTGAGCGCATCCGGGTCGAGATCCTCAACCCCATTCCCGATCGCCCACCCACCCGATCCGGGAATCAGATGGCGCTCTCCAACATCAGAGAGCGTCTGATGCTGCTGTACGATATGGAAGCCGAACTCAAGACCGGCGCAGTCGACGGTCAGTTCCGGGTGGTGCTTGAATTCCCCTACCGCAAAGAGAGGCGACGCCGCGATGTCCGACGCCATTTCAGTCCTTATCGTTGATGACGAGCCGGTAGCCCGCGCGAGGCTGCGCGAACTGCTGGCTGACCTCGCCCCCGAGTTTCCTCACCGGATCGTGGCCGAGGCCGCCAACGCGCCCGAGGCGCTGTCGCAGATCGATCTCTACAACCCGCAGGTGGTGCTGCTCGACGTGCAGATGCCCGGCATGACCGGCATCGAACTCGCCCGCCACGTGTCGGCGCGCGCGGCCGCCTCCGAGACCCCCAAGCCCATGCCGCTGGTCATCTTCGTGACCGCCTTCGAGGAGTTCGCGGTCGATGCCTTCGAGGTCCGGGCCATCGATTACCTGCTCAAGCCGGTGCGCGCGCAGCGCCTCCTCGAGGCGCTGAAACGGGCCATGACCCGCCTGCCCTCCGACCAGATCCAGGCCATCGACCAGCTTGCCCGGGCGGCGAACATCCGTCGCCGGCATCTGAGCGTGCACGAGCGCGGTCGGGTGATCCTGGTGCCGCTCGACCAGGTGGTCTATCTGAAGGCCGAGCTCAAGTACATCACCGTGCGCACCCGCGAGCGCGAGTTCCTCATCGAGGAGTCGCTCACCTCGCTCGAAGAGGAATTCATCGACCGCTTCGTGCGCATCCATCGCAACGCCCTGGTGGCCAGACCGTCCATCGCCGGGTTCGAGCGGGTCACGCCCACCGGCGACGAGGAGGGCGGCGATCCCTACTGGCAGGTGGTGCTGCGCGACATCCCCGAGCGTCTGCCGGTCAGCAGGCGGCAGTGGTCCACCGTCAAGAATCTGGTCACCTGAGCCCGCCGGGCGCGTCGGTCCTTCCCTGGTCTCCCATGCCATCTGCCACTCCTTCCGCTGCCGCGCCCGCCCGCCTCGTCATCGCATCCCGCGAGAGCCGGCTCGCGATGTGGCAGGCCCGCCATGTGCAGTCGCTTCTGCAGGCGCGCTATCCCGGCACGCAGGTGGACATCCACGGCCTCACCACCGAGGGTGACCGCATCCTCGACCGCGCGCTTTCCGAGATCGGCGGCAAGGGGCTGTTCACCAAGGAGCTCGAGGTCGCCCTGGCCGAGGGCAAGGCCGATCTGGCCGTGCATTCGCTGAAGGACGTGCCGATGGAGCTGCCGCCGGGCTTCATGCTGGCGGCGGTGCTCGAGCGCGAGGATCCCCGCGACGCGTTCGTGTCGTCGCAGTATCCCGGCCTCGAGGCCATGCCGGCCGGCGCGCGGGTGGGCACCTCCAGCCTTCGTCGGGCGGCACTCATCCGGCGTCGGTTCCCGGCGCTCGACGTCCAGCCCCTGCGTGGCAACCTCGATACCCGTCTGGCCAAGCTCGACCGCGGCGAGTACGGTGCCATCGTGCTGGCGGCGGCGGGCCTCAAGCGGCTCGGTCTTGCCGACCGCATCCGTGCCATCGTGCCCGAGTCGGCCAGTCTGCCGGCGGCCGGGCAGGGCGCGCTGGGCATCGAATGCCTCAGTGCCCGCACCGATGTCGCGGGCTGGGTGAAGGCCCTGGCGCACCCGCCCACCTGGGCCCAGGTCAGCGCCGAACGCATGCTCTCGCGCCTGCTCGGTGGCAGCTGCCGGGTGCCGCTGGCCGCCTACTGCGTGGCCCGTCCCGAGGGTGGGCTGAAGCTGCGCGCCTGCGTGGCCAGCACCGACGGCACCCAGCTCGTCGAGGCCGAGCACAGCTGCGCCGGCAGTGACATCGACAGTGCCGAGACGCTCGGCCGCGAGGTGGCTGACCTGCTCACCGCGCAGGGCGCCCGCGCCCTGCTGCCCACGCTCGCCTGAGCCTGCCGCGGGCGGGCCCGGGCCGTGCGGGTCGCGCTCACCCAGCCGCAGCCGCGCTGCGCGAGCCTCGCGCGGTCCCTGCGCGCCCAGGGTCACGAGGTCCTCGAACTGGCGGTCCGGCGTCTCACGCCGATCGCGGCACAGTCCCCGGCGCGCGAGACGCTGGCCACAAGCAGCGCGGTCGACTGGCTGATCTTCGTCAGTCCGGGCGCGGTCGAGGCCGCGATGCCGGTGCTGCTCGCCCGGCCGGGCGGCTGGCTGCCGCGGGCCGGCCTGGCGATGATCGGGCCGGGCACGGCCGCCACGCTGCGCGATCACGGCCTCGCGCCCGAAGGGCTGCCGATCGCGTGGTGCCAGCCCGAGCGAGCGCCCTTCGATGCCGCCGCGCTGATCACCCAGCCGCCCTTCGACCGGCCGGCGGGCCTGAGGCTGATGGTGCTCCGCGGCGAACGGGGGCGCGAGGACTGGATCGACACCCTGCGCGCGCGCGGCGCCCGGCTGAGCGTGGTGGCGGTCCACCAGGCGACCGCGCTGCAACCGCCGGATGCCGCGCTGGGCCGGGCCGCTGACTGGCTGAGGGCGCCGGCAAACGGCTCGCCGCCGGTGTTCGTGTTCACGGCGCGCGATGCCATCGAACAGCTCACCGAGTCCTTGCCCCCGGCAGGGCGGGCATCGGCGATCGCGCTCACGGTGCATACGCGGCTGGCCGAGGCGCTCGAGCGGCGCGGCTGGGCGCATGTGCGGCTGATCGAACCCGGCGAGCCCGGCCTGCGCGCCGCGTTAGAATCGGTGGCTCGGGAAGGCATCGACGCCGGCGGTTCGGCCCGGTCTTCCTGACCCTCCGGTTTCCTGCCTTGTCGCAACCACCCGAGTCATCCCCGACACCGACCGATCCGGTCGCCGGTCAGGCCGTGCCCGTCGGTGCCCCGTCCGAGTCGGCGGCCGGCGGTGTTGCCGCGCCCATGCTGTCGCGTGTCCTCGGCGCCATGCGCGCCGGTCTGGCGCAGGCGCGAGCTCGGCCGCAGTGGATCGCCCTGGGTCTGGCGGTACTGGCCCTGCTGCTGGTGGTCATTCAGTGGCAGCGCACCGGCAGCATCGCCCAGGAGGCCGCTCGACGGCTGCAGGGCGCCGATGCCCGTGCGTCGCAGCTCGACACCCAGCTGCGGCTCACCCAGGACCAGGCCCGCGACCTTCAGGCCCGCGCGGCCGTGCTCGAGGGCAAGCTCACCGAGGCCCTGGGCCGGCAGGCCCAGCTCGAAAGCCTCTATCGCAGCATCTCCCATGATTCTCTCGACTCGGTGCTGGCCGAGGTCGAGAACGCGCTGGCGATCGCATCCCAGCAGCTGGTGGTCAGCGGCAACGTGCAGGGCGCCCTGGTGGCGCTCGCCGATGCCGATGGCCGGCTGGCGCGCATCCGGCAGCCCCAGGCCATCGGCTTGCGTCGCCTGCTGCAGCGGGACATCGATCGCCTGAAGGCCTTGCCCGCGGTCGATCTGGTGGGCCTGGCCCTGCGCCTGGACACCGTCACCGCGGTCGTCGATCAGCTGCCGCTGATGGCGAGTGCCGCGCCGCCCGCCGCGAGGGTCGCCGACACGGCTCCCGCCCAGGCCGAGCGCCGCTTCAGCCTGGAGGGGCTGGCCTCCACCGGCCGGCGCGGTCTCGATGCGCTGCTGGCCGAGCTCTCGCAATTGTTCCGCGTCAACCGCGCCGACACGCCCGACACGCTGCTGCTCGCTCCCGAGCAGCAGTACTTCCTGCGCCAGAACCTGCGTCTGCTGCTGCTCTCGGCGCGGGTGTCGCTGCTGTCGCGCCTCGAGCCGGTCTATCGCAGCGACCTCGAGCGCGCCCTGGCCTGGCTTGGCGCCCACTACGACCGCGATCAGC
>JBIKWU010000309.1:0-4409 GCA_044356115.1 Burkholderiaceae bacterium | reverse complement strand
AGGCGGTATGCCCGAGCTTGCGGATGCGTTCGACCTGATCGGACGCTGCCTTCTCGCTGGCGAATGCCCCCACCTGCAGGTAGTGACCCGGCCCACGGGCTGCGGCGGGTGCATCAGGCTTCAGGGCCTTGGCCGGCGCTGGCTCGGTCTTGGGCGCCGGGGGCTCGCCCTTGGTGGCACCTGCAGGCTTGCTGCCGCCCGCGTCTGCCTTGGCAAGCGGCGGCTCGATCTTGCGGGCAGCGGGCTCGGGCCGCAGGGCCGGCGTTTCAAGCCGCGGGTCACCCGACTCGACCTTGGCCGCGGACGCGTCTGGCTTGCCGGCGGGCGCAGGCACAGCCTCGGCGCGCGGCGATGATGCCTCGGCGCGGTCAGGGGGCGCGTCAGCCGGGGGCGTGGTGGAATCAGGCCCCGGGCTGGGAGCGGCCGCTGCGGTGCGGTCCTCCGTCGCGCGCGCCGCTTCTGGCGCCGGCGCCGGCGCGGGCTCGGCGCCGGCGCGCTCAGGCAGGCGCACATCACGTGCGGGGATGCGCACCTGGACGTCGTCGCGACCGGCCCGCCTGGGCTCGGCATCGAAGAACACCGACAGGACCACCACCGCGGTGAGCGACAGCGCGATGGCGCCGATCAGGCGACGCCGGGCCTGCTGCTTCTGACCCTGTGCGGGATCAGGACTGGAGGGGGGCGAATCGGACTGGGCTCGCGAGACCAAGGCGTGGAATCCGGGGCTTCAGGTGGCGCCGCCTGGCGCTCGGCGGCTGGCGAGGATGTCGGCCACCGTGAGGAACGAACCGAAGGCCACGATTCTATCACCCTCCTCGGCCCCGGCCCGGGCGTGCGCGAGCGCCGCGCGAGGGGTGTCGAAGGCGTGCACCTGACGTTGCGGCCCGGGCTGGATGCCCAGCGCGGCCAGCCCGGCCACCAGCTCGGCGGCCGTGGCCGCGCGCGGTCCGGGCAGGCTGGTGAGCAGCCAGTGATCCACCCGATCGCGCAGATGCCCGACGATGCCGGCGAGATCCTTGTCGCGCATGACGCCGAACACTGCCCAGGTGACCGGGAAGAACCCCATGTTGTCGAGGTTCTGCGCCAGGTGCGCCGCGGCATGGGGGTTGTGCGCCACATCGAGCACCACCGCGGGCCGGCCCGCCAGCACCTGGAACCGCCCCGGCAACTCGACCGTGGCCAGCCCCTGGCGGACCGCCTGCTGACTGACCGGCAGCCGGTCGCGCAGGGCCTCGAGCGCGGCCAGCACGCCGGAGGCATTGAGCAGCTGGTTGGAGCCGCGCAGCGCCGGATAGGCCAGGCCTGCGCGGCGCTGGCTGCGACCGCCCCAGGCCCATTGCTGGCGATCGCCGGCATAGTTGAAGTCGCGTCCGAAGAGGCGCAGATCGGCGCCGATGGCGTCAGCGTGGCGCACGAGCGAGGCTGGCGGCATGGGGTCGGCGCAGATCGCCGGCCGGCCGGGGCGGAAGATGTGGGCCTTCTCGTGGGCGATGCGTTCGCGGGTATCGCCAAGGTACTCGGCGTGATCGATGTCGATGCAGGTGACGATCGCGCAGTCGGCATCGATGAGGTTGACGCCATCGAGCCGGCCACCCAGCCCCACCTCAAGGATCACCACGTCGGGCTGGGAGGCCTGGAACCAGCGCAGGATGGCCAGCAGCGTGAACTCGAAGTAGGTGAGCAGCGTGGGGCCACGCGCCGCCTCGACCTCGACCATGTGGTGCGCGAGGGATGCGTCATCGGCCGGCGCGCCCTGGAAGCGCGCGCGCTCGTTGAAATCGATGAGATGCGGGGAGGTGTGCAGCGCGACCCGATAGCCCGCCGACAGCAGGATGGCCTCGAGCATGGCGCAGGTGGATCCCTTGCCATTGGTGCCGCCCACGGTGATCACCGGGCAGTCGAAGCGGATGTCGAGCCGGGCCGCCACCTCGTGGATGCGGTCCAGGCCCATGGCGATGCCCTTCGGATGAAGGCGCTCGGCGTGAGCCAGCCAGTCGGCGAGGGTCTGCATGCGGGAAGCTGAGGGGCTGCTGCCGGACCGCGACCGCGGCCCGGCCATGCGTTCAGGCCAGCGACTCGCTGGGCTGGCGCAGCATGAGCGCGAGCAGGCGCGCGATCTCGTCGCGCATCTCGCGGCGATCGACGATGAGGTCGATGGCGCCCTTCTCGAGCAGGAACTCGGCGCGCTGGAAGCCCTCGGGCAGCTTCTCGCGCACGGTCTGCTCGATGACCCGCGGGCCGGCAAAGCCGATCAGGGCCTTGGGCTCGGCGATGACCACATCACCCAGGAAGCAGAAGCTTGCCGACACCCCACCCATGGTGGGATCGGTGAGCACCGAGATGTAGGGCAGGCGGCGCTCGGCGAGTTCGGCCAGCATGGCGCTGGTCTTGGCCATCTGCATGAGGGAGAGCACGCCCTCCTGCATGCGCGCCCCGCCCGAGGCCGCCACCGAGATGAAGGGCACCTTCTGGTCGATGGCCGCCTGCACGCCACGCACGAAGCGCTCACCGACCACCGAGCCCATGGAACCGGCCATGAACTCGAACTCGAAGACCGCGGCCACCACCGGCAGCGTGCGGATCGCGCCGCCCATGACCACGATGGCGTCGGTCTCGTCGGTGGACTCGAGCGCCTCCTGGAGACGCTCGGCGTACTTGCGGCTGTCCTTGAACTTCAGGGCATCGACCGGCAGCACCTCCTGGCCGATCTCGTAGCGCCCCTCGGCGTCAAGGAGGCTGTCGATGCGCTTGCGGGCGCGGATGCGCAGGTGGTGGCTGCACTTGGGGCATACGCCCAGGCTGCCATCGAGATCGGCGCCATAGAGCACGGCATCGCAGGCCGGGCACTTCACCCAGAGGCCCTCGGGCACGCGCTTGGCGCCGAGGCTGGCGCGCTTGATACGCGGGGGCAGCAGCTTGTCGAGCCAGGTCATGCGCGAACCTCCTGGGAAGCGGGTGCAGCCGCGGCATCGAGCGCCGCGCGGATGCCGGCGGTGAATTCGCGGGCACGCTGCGGCGCGCCGGCGGGCTCACCCTCGTCGAGGATCTGGATCATGCGGGTGCCGATGATCACCGCGTCGGCCACCTCGCCCACCGCGCTGGCCGTGGCGCCATCGCGGATGCCGAATCCCACGCCCACCGGCAGCCCGGTGCGCGACTTGATCATGCCCACGCGCCGGCGGACATCAGCGACATCGAGCGTGCCCCCGGTGATGCCCTTGAGCGACACGTAGTAGACATAGCCGCTCGCCAGCGCGAGCACGTCAGCAATGCGCTGCTCGGTGGAGGTGGGCGCAAGCAGAAAGATGGGATCGATGCCGCGGGCCGACACCACCTGCGCGAACGCGCTGGACTCCTCGGGCGGGTAGTCGACCACGATCACGCCATCGACGCCGGCCTCGCGCGCCGCATCGGCAAAGCGCTCGGCGCCCATGCGCTCGATGGGATTGGCATAGCCCATGAGCACGATCGGCGTGGCGGCATCGGTGAGCCGGAATTCCCGCACCTGGCCGAGCACATCACCCAGACCGACACCCAGCGCCAGCGCGCGCTCGTTGGAGCGCTGGATGGTGGGGCCATCGGCCATCGGGTCGGAGAAGGGAACGCCGAGCTCGATGATGTCGGCGCCACCCGCGACCAGGGCATGCATGATCGGGACGGTGAGACCACGCTCGGGAAACCCGGCGGTGATGTAGGGCACCAGCGCCTTGCGGCCCTTCGTGCCCAGCCGTTCGAAGGCTGCCTGGATGCGGGTCATGGGCAGTCCTCAGGCGCTCTGGCCGGCGCGCAGCGCCACGGTGTGCATGTCCTTGTCGCCACGGCCGGACAGATTGACCAGGATGATCTGGTCCTTGGGCAGCGTGGGCGCGAGCTTGGCGGCGTAGGCCAGCGCATGGCTGGACTCCAGCGCCGGGATGATGCCTTCGATGCGGCAGCAGTCGTGGAAGGCCTTGAGGGTTTCCTCGTCGTCGATCGGCACGTAGGTGGCGCGCCCGCTGTCCTTCAGCCAGGCATGCTCGGGCCCGACGCCCGGGTAATCGAGGCCGGCCGACACCGAGTGGGTGTCGGCGATCTGGCCGTTCTCGTCCTGCAGCAGATAGGTGCGGTTGCCGTGCAGCACGCCGGGGATGCCGGCGGTGAGCGATGCCGAGTGGCGGCCGGTGTGCAGCCCTTCACCGCCGGCCTCGACGCCCACCAGGCGCACGCCGGGCACATCGAGGTACGGATGGAAGATGCCGATGGCATTGGAGCCGCCGCCCACGCAGGCCACCACGTAGTCGGGCTGGCGCCCTGCCCGCTCGGGCATCTGGTTGCGGCACTCGATGCCGATGATCGACTGGAAGTCGCGCACCATCATGGGATAGGGGTGCGGGCCAGCCACCGTGCCGATGATGTAGAAGGTGTCCTCG
>JBIKWU010000308.1:0-4486 GCA_044356115.1 Burkholderiaceae bacterium | reverse complement strand
TCACCATGGACCTGCATGCCGACCAGATCCAGGGCTTCTTCGACATCCCGGTCGACAACATCTACGCCGCGCCGCTGCTGCTCGCCGACGTCCACAAGCAGCAGTTCGAGAATGTCATGGTGGTGTCGCCCGACGTGGGCGGCGTGGTGCGCGCCCGGGCGCTGGCCAAGCGGCTCGACTGCGACCTGGCCATCATCGACAAGCGCCGCCCCAAGGCCAATGTGGCCGAGGTCATGAACATCATCGGCGACGTCACCGGCCGCACCTGCGTCATCATGGACGACATGGTCGACACCGCCAACACGCTGGTGAAGGCCGCCGCCGCACTCAAGCAGCAGGGCGCGCAGCGGGTGCTGGCCTACTGTACCCACCCGGTGCTCTCGGGCGGCGCGGTCGACCGCATCGCCAACTCCCCCCTCGACGAGCTGGTGGTGACCGACACCATCTCGCTGCCCAAGGACGCGCGCTCGTCCAGCAAGATCCGCGTGCTGAGCTGCGCGCAACTGCTGGCCGAGACCATCCTGCGCATCAACCGCGCCGACTCCGTGTCGTCGCTGTTCGTCGACTGATCATCGGTGCCCCGCCGGCGGAGCCGGCACGGTTTTTCAGGCGCCTGCCCGGGGATTTCCGGGCGGGCATTCGCAACGCCCCGTCGTTCTGGTCGCGGACCCGGGGCTTCTTCAGGAGAACGCGATGAAAGTCGTCGCCACAACGCGTCAGACGCAGGGTTCCGGTGCGAGCCGCCGCCTGCGCCGTGCCGCCAAGGTCCCGGGCATTCTGTACGGCGGCAACGCCACGCCCACCATGATCGAACTCGATCACAACCCGCTCTACCATGCCCTGCGGGTCGAGGCCTTCCATGCCTCCATCCTCGACATGGAACTCGACGGCAAGCCCGAGCAGGTGCTGCTGCGCGCGGTGCAATGGCACCCGTACAAGCCGGTGGTCCAGCACATCGACTTCCAGCGCGTGGCCGCCGACCAGAAGATCGTGCTCAAGGTCCCGCTGCACTTCACCAACCAGGAGAACTCCCCGGCGGTGAAGCTCTCGGCGGCGATCATCAGCCACGTGATCACCGAGATCACCGTGTCCTGCCTGCCGGCCGATCTGCCCGAGTTCGTCACCGTCGATCTGGCCAACCTGCAGGTGGGGCAGACCGTGCACGTGCGTGACATCGCCCTGCCCTCGGGCGTGTCGGTGGTGCTCGGCGGTCGCGAGAACCCGGCGGTCATCACCGTGACCGTGCCGGCCGCCGCCGAGGAGGCCGCGCCGGCCGCCGCCGCGCCCGCCAAGAAGGGCGCCGAGAAGAAGGCCCCGGCCAAGAAGTAAGGCCGCATCCGCCGGCTGCCGCCCGCGGGCAGTGGCCGGCGCACCCGCCGCCCGCGCCGCGGCTGCGGGAGCCCCGCTCCCATGCCTGCCATCCGCCTCATCGTCGGCCTGGGCAATATCGGCCCGGAGTACGAAGACACCCGCCACAACGCCGGGTTCTGGTGGGTGGACGAACTCGCCCGCCGCCACGGCGCGCGCTTCGCCCGTGAAGCCAAGTTCCACGGCGAGACCGCCCGCGTCAGCCTGGGCGCCGCCGCCGTGTGGCTGCTCAAGCCGGGCACCTTCATGAACCGCTCGGGTCGCGCCGTGTCGGCCGTCGCCGGCTTCTACCGGATCTCCCCCGAGGAGATCCTGGTGGTGCACGACGAGCTCGATCTGCCGCCCGGCCAGAGCAAGCTCAAGCTCGGCGGCGGCCATGCCGGGCACAACGGGCTGCGCGACATCGCCGCCGCGCTCGGCTCGCCCGGCTTCTGGCGGCTGCGCCTGGGCATCGGCCATCCCCGTACCCTGAACCTGCAGCAGGAGGTCGCCGACTTCGTGCTGCACCCGCCGCGGCGCGACGAGCGCTCGCTGATCGAGGCCGAGCTCGAACGCTCGCTGGGCATCGCCCTCGACTGCGCGGCCGGCCGCACCGAGGCGGCCATGCACGCCCTGCATACCCGGCCACGGCCGGCCGCGGGCTGAGGCCCGCGATGGCAGCGCCCGCCCCGATCCGCCTGCTGGCCGGGCCGGCGGCCGCGCGCCACATCGCCACCCGCGGGCTGCGGGCGCACGACATCGCGGCCGTGGCGGCGGCCGCCGGCGGGCCCAAGGGCCTGGCCCTGCTGCCGCTCGACCGCTGGCTGTTCGGCCGCTGGCTGGCCGCCAGCCCGCGGCAACGCTGGCTGGTGGGCGCCTCGATCGGCGCCTGGCGCATGGCGGCCGGCGCGCAGCGCGACCCGCTGCCGGCCATCGACCGCCTGGCCCATGCCTATCTCGAGGGCCAGCGCTATCCGCGCAAGCCTTCGCCCGCCCTGGTCTCGCAGGTGTGCCGCGACATGACCCGCGCGCTGATCGGCCATGATGCCGCCGCGTTCCTCGCCGGTATCGCACCGGACCGGCAACTGCAGGTGATCACCGCGCGCGGCCTCGCGCCAGCCACCGCCCGGGCGCGGCTCGCCTTCGGCCGGGCGGCGCTCGACAATGCGCTGGCGCGAGCGCGGCTGGGCCGCCACCTGCAGCGGGTGGTATTCGGGCCCGAGACTGACACCGACGGCTGCCCGGCGCTCCCCGACGATGCCTTCGACAGCCGTCGCGTGCCGCTGCGGCCCGGCAACCTCGAGGATGCGCTGCTCGCCTCGGGCAGCATTCCGCTGGTGGCCGATCCGGTGCCCGGCGTGGCCGAGGCCCCGCCCGGCCGGTACTGGGACGGCGGCCTGATCGACTATCACCTGCACTGGCGCTGGCAGGCCCTGCCAGGGCTGGTGCTGATGCCGCACTTCGTGCCCGCGGTGACCGCCGGCTGGCTCGACAAGTTCCTGCCCTGGCGACGGCACGGCCTGGGCCGCGCAGGCCGTGGCTGGCTGGACAACCTGCTGCTGGTGGCACCCTCGCCAGCCCTGCTCGCGCGCCTGCCCAACGGCAAGCTGCCCGACCGCCAGGACTTCTTCCGCTATGACACCGACCACGACGCCCGGTTGCGAGACTGGCGCCGCGCCATGGCCGAATGCGAGGCGATGGCCGAGGCCTTCGCGGCCTGGGTCGAGCGCCCGGAGCGCATTCCGGTGGAGCCGCTGCCCGGCTGAGCCCGGGCGGGTAAGCGGGCGGGAACCGGGCGGGTTCAGGCCGCGCGGCCCGGCGGGTTCAGGCCAGCCGGCCGTGGCAGGCCTTGTACTTCCGGCCGGAGCCGCAGGGGCAGGGATCGTTGCGACCGATTTTGGCGCCGAAGCGGCGCACGGGCTGGGGCACATCGCGATCCTCGGCCGCCGGCGCCTGCTGCAGCGACAGCGCGATCGACTCGGGATCGGTGCCCTGGGCGGCGCTCGCGGCCTCGGCGAAGTCGGCGTGGGTGGTGCTCACCCGCTCGAGACTGCGCGCCTGCTCCTGCTCGATGCTCTGCTCGGCCTGCTGCGCCTCCTCGGGGCTCTGGATGCGCACCGTCATGAGCACCCGCGTGACATCGTTGCGGATGCGCTCCTGCATCAGGCTGAAAAGCTCGAAGGCCTCGCGCTTGTACTCCTGCTTGGGATTCTTCTGCGCATAGCCGCGCAGGTGGATGCCCTGGCGCAGGTAGTCGAGCGCCGAGAGATGCTCGCGCCAGTGCTGGTCGATGGTCTGCAGCAGCATGGAGCGCTCGAAGCCGGCGAAGGTCTCGGCGCCCACCGCGTCGACCTTGGCCTGGTAGAGCGCATCGGCGGCCTTGAGCACCGCGGCCAGGAGCTCCTCATCGGAGGCCTCGGCGGCCATGGCCACCAGCGGCACCTCGAGCTGCCACTCGCCCTGCAGCACCGCCTGCAGGCCGGGCAGATCCCACTGCTCCTCGATCGACGCCTCGGGCACGTGCTGGCGGAACAGGTCGGTGAACACCCGGTGGCGCAGCTCGCTGATGCGCTCGGCGAATTCGGTGCTGTCGAGCAGCGCATTGCGGTCGGCATAGACCACCTTGCGCTGGTCGTTGGCGACGTCGTCGTACTCGAGCAGCTGCTTGCGGATGTCGAAGTTGCGGGCCTCGACCTTGCGCTGCGCGCTCTCGATCGAGCGAGTGACGATGCCGGCCTCGATCGGCTCGCCCTCGGGCAGCTTCAGCCGGTCCATGATCGACTTCAGGCGATCGCCGGCGAAGATCTTGAGCAGCGGATCGTCCATCGACAGGTAGAAGCGCGACGAGCCGGGATCGCCCTGACGCCCGGAACGGCCGCGCAGCTGGTTGTCGATGCGTCGCGACTCGTGCCGCTCGGTGCCGATGATGTGCAGGCCGCCCGCGGCGATCACCTGATCGTGCAGCGACTGCCACTCGCCGCGCAGCTGCGCCGACCGGCGCTCGCGCTCGGCCGGGTCGATCGCGGGGTCGGCCAACAGGAAGTCGATCTGCTTGTCGACGTTGCCGCCGAGCACGATGTCGGTGCCGCGCCCCGCCATGTTGGTGGCGATCGTGATCATCTTCGGGCGACCGGCCTGC
>JBIKWU010000076.1:0-15179 GCA_044356115.1 Burkholderiaceae bacterium | reverse complement strand
GCCTGAAGCAAGAACAGTACCCGCATTGATGATATACGCCCGATCGCAAATGCCAAGCGTCTCGCGCACGTTGTGATCGGTGATCAGCACGCCGATGCCGCGTTCCTTGAGGAAGCGCACGATCCGCTGGATCTCGATCACCGCGATCGGGTCGACCCCCGCGAAGGGCTCGTCGAGCAGGATGAAGCGCGGCGAGTTGGCCAGCGCCCGGGCGATCTCGACCCGGCGTCGCTCGCCCCCCGACAGCGACACCGCCGGATTGGCGCGCAGGTGGGCGATCTGCAGGTCGGCGAGCAGTGCCTCGAGGCGGCTGGCGATCTCGTCGGCCGGCAGCGGCCCGCCCTGGGCGCCCGGCTGCAGCTCGAGCACCGCGCGGATGTTCTCCTCGACCGACATCTTGCGGAACACCGAGGCTTCCTGGGGCAGGTAGGACAGCCCGATGCGGGCGCGGCGATGGATGGGCAGGCGCCCGATCGGGCGGGCATCGAGCTCGATGACGCCAGCGTCCGAGGGCACCAGGCCCACGATCATGTAGAAGCAGGTGGTCTTGCCGGCGCCGTTGGGGCCGAGCAGGCCGACCACCTCGCCGCTGCGCACCTCCAGGGATACGTCGCGCACCACCTGCCGACCGTGGTAGGCCTTCATGAGGCGGCTGACGCTCAGCCGGCTGGCGGGGGCGCCCGAGGGCGATGCTGGCGCGCCGGGATCGCCCGAGGCGCGGTCGGGGGGCATGGCCATCAGGGGCGGGCCGTGGCCGGCGCCGTGGCCGGCTTCAGGGGCACCGACGGGCCGGCCGACGTGCCGGCGGCGCCGGTCTCGCTGCGGGGCTGGATGACCAGGCGCACGCGCCCGCCCGGGTTCTCGGCGGTGGTGCCGCGGCTGCCGCCATCGACCGAGAACTGCTCGCTGCGGCCGTCGTAGATGATCAGGCTGCCGTGAACCTCGTCGGTGACGCGGTCGTTCTCCAGGCGCTTGAGCTGGGCCCGCTCGGTGAGCCTGACCACCTCGGCCTTGCCGTCGTAGTCGATCTGCTGCGCGCGGCCCTGCACGAACTGGTCGAGGCCGTCGCGCTTCTGACGGAAGCTGGTCGGGTTGCCGAAGGCGGTGCCGTGCTGGTAGCCCTCGGGGTCCTGACGCATCACCAGGCGGTCGGCGCGGATCACCAGCGTGCCGCGGGTGAGCACCACGTTGCCGGTGAACACCGTGGTCTGGCGGACATCGTCATGGCGCAGGCTGTCGGCCTCGACCTGGGTGGGGCGATCGCGGTCGGCCCGCTCGGCACCGGCCGTGCCGGCCAGGAGCAGGCCGCAGGCCAGCGCCAGCGCGCGCCAGACGGCAGGAGAAGGGGGAACGGGGATCATGGGGAGGACGCCTGCCGGGGAGACTGGCCGGCGCCCGAGCCGGGCGGCCAGTGGACCTGCACCCGCTCGCGCAGCTGCAGGGTGCCCTGGCGATTATCGAATTCCATGCCGACGCCGGTCAACACGGCGCCGCCGCGCTCGATGCGTACCGGCAGGTCGGTGCGCGCCACCTCGGTCTCGGAGAACACCAGCAGGGCCTCGGTGCTCAGCCGCAGCGCGGGCGCCTCCGGGCCGGCCTCGCGCATCACCTTCACCTGGTCCTTGAGCAGGGTCTGCTCGCCGCGGCCGGTGGTGCGGCCCTCGCGGGCGGTCAGGGTGATCCGTGGCCGGCTCGGGTCGAGGCTGACCAGGCGGGGCTGCGTGAATTCGCTGCTGTCGTCGTCGGGGAAGTGCACCGCGCGCTCGGCCCACAGCCGGAAGGTCGGTTCGCCCTGGCGGTCGGTGCGGGTGAGCGAGAAGCGCTCGACGAAGTAGTCGGGCTCGTGGGCCGGCGGCCGCGCGCCGGCGGCCGCGTCGTCGCGACGGGCGAGCTCGGTGAGGTAGTAGCTGTAGGCGGTGAGCGCGGCGAGCAGCGCGATCGACACCGCGGCTGCGATCCGGTCCTGGCGCAGGGCGGGCATGGGGCAGGGCTCAGCCCGGGGTGCCGGCGGAGCGGCCGGGCGCGCCCGCCGCGTCGGCGCGGTCGGCATCCCGGGCCGGTTCGAGGGTGGCCGGCGCTTCGGCCTGGTCCAGCCAGCGCTGCAGCCGTGCCTGGCGCAGGCCGCGCCGGGCGAGCCACCAGTCGGCGAATTCGCGCACCGCGCCATGGCCGCCCGGCCGGCTGGCCACCCAGTCGGCGCGCGCCCGCACCTCGGGGTCGGCGTCGGCCGGCGCGAGCGCGAGGCCGGCAAGCCGCATGGCCGGCAGGTCGGGCCAGTCATCGCCCATGAACGCCGCCTGGGCCGGCTCGATGCCGAGCTCGGCGCACAGCGCACGCAGCGCATGCGCCTTGTCGGACACCGACTGCCGCACGTGGGCGATGCCGAGCTCGGCGGCGCGGCGCTCGACGATCGCCGAGCGCCGGCCGGTGATGATCGCGATGTGCAGTCCGGCCTCGCGCAGCAGGGCCAGGCCGAAGCCGTCACGCACCGAGAAGGCTTTCATGGCCTCGCCCTGCGGGCCGATCAGGATCGCGCCATCGGTGAGCGTGCCGTCAACGTCCAGCGCCAGCAGGCGCAGGCCGGTCGCGGCCTCGCGCGCGGGCCGGCGCGCGCCGGCGCCAGAGGCGGGGGAGGGCATCAGACGATCTTGGCGGCGAGCAGATCGTGGATCTGCAGCGCCCCCACCAGGCGGCGATCATCTTCCAGCACCAGCAGCTGGGTGATGCGCCGCGACTCCATCAGGCGCACCGCCTCGGCGGCCAGTGCCCGTGGCCCGATGCCGGCCGGCTGCCGGGTCATGACCTCGTCGACCTGCAGCGCGCGGATGTCGCCGCCACGCTCGAGGAGGCGGCGCAGGTCGCCGTCGGTGAACACGCCCAGCGCCAGGCCGCGCTCGTCGACCACCGCGACCATGCCCATGCGCTTGCGCGAGATCTCCAGGATGGCCTCGCCCAGCCGCGCGCCGCTGGGCACCGTGGGCAGGGCCTCGCCCTGGCGCATGACATCGGACACCAGGGTGAGCAGCCGGCGCCCGAGCGTGCCGCCCGGATGCGAGGAGGCGAAGTCCTCGGCGTCGAAGCCGCGGGCCTCGAGCAGCGCCACCGCCAGTGCGTCGCCCAGCGCCATGGCGGCGGTGGTGCTGGCGGTGGGCGCGAGGTTCAGCGGACAGGCCTCGCGCGCCACGCCGGCGTCGAGGTGGGCGTCGGCCAGCGCCGCCAGACGAGAGCCGGGATCACCGGTCATGGCAATCAGGCGCGCGCCCCGGCGCTTGACCAGCGGCACGATCGCCAGCAGTTCCTCGGTGCTGCCGGAATTGGACAGCGCGAGCACCACGTCTTCGGCGATGACCATGCCGAGGTCGCCGTGGCTGGCCTCGGCCGGGTGCATGAAGAAGGCCGGCGTGCCGGTGGAGGCCAGGGTGGCGGCGATCTTGCGGCCGACATGGCCCGACTTGCCGATGCCGCTCACCACCACCCGGCCGGTGCAGGCGAGGATGATCGCGCACGCCCTGGCGAAGTCCTGGCCCAGACGCGCCGGCAGCGCAGCCACCGCCTCGGCCTCGATCTGCAGCACCTCGCGGGCACGCGCGACCAGCGTCGCGCCATCCGCCATGCCATGACCAGCCGATAGAATGGGGCGATTCATGCGGGCGAGTATATCGGCATCGTCCCGCCCGCCCCGCGCGTTCCCGGAGCCCCCGCGTGCTGTCCTCGCTCGAACTCGCCCTGGTGCTGCTTGCCGCCTCCGTGGGCGCGGTGGTGGTACTGCGCCGCCTGCGCCTGCCGCCGCTGGTGGCCTACCTGGCGGTGGGCACGCTGCTCGGGCCGCACGCCGCCGGCCTCACCGGTGACCCGCAGGCGGTGGCCCATGCCGGCGAGCTCGGCGTGGTGTTCCTCATGTTCACCCTGGGCCTGGAGTTCAACCTGGCCAAGCTCGGCGCCATGCGCCGGCTGGTGTTCGGCCTGGGCGCGGCGCAGGTGGGCGGCACCATGGCGCTGGCCATGCTGCTGGTGCTGGCCGCCCCGGCGGCGCTGGTCGGCTGGCTGCTGGGCGAGGGCGTCGACTGGCGGGCCGCGCTCGCCCTGGCAGGCGCGGCTGCCATGTCGTCCACCGCCATGGTGGTGAAGCTGCTCGCCGACAAGCGCGAGCTCGAGACCGATCACGGCCGGCGGGTGTTCAGCGTGCTGCTGTTCCAGGACCTCGCCGTGATCCCGCTGCTGATCGTCATTCCGGCGCTGGCCGCCGGCGGCGACGGCTGGCTGTTCTCGGTGGGCAAGGCCGCGCTGATCGCCTCGGTGCTGCTGGTGCTGATGTTCCGCTTCGGGCCGCGGCTGATGCGGCGCTGGTTCAATCTGGTGGCCCGCCAGCGCTCGCACGAGCTGTTCACGCTCAACGTGCTGCTGGCCACGCTGCTGTTCGCCTGGCTGGCCCGCAAGGCCGGCCTGTCGATGGAACTGGGCGCCTTCGTGGCCGGCATGCTGATCGCCGAGACCGAGTTCCGCTACCAGGTCGAGGAAGACATCAAGCCCTTCCGCGACGTGCTGCTCGGGCTGTTCTTCGTGGCGATCGGCTCGCAGCTCGACCTGCGGGTGCTGGTGCAGGCCTGGCCGCAGGTGCTGGTGCTCACCGCCGTCCCGGTACTGCTCAAGTTCGCGGTCACCGCGGCGCTCACCCGGGCGCTGGGCGCCAACGCCGGCGTGTCGGTGCGCACCGGCATCTGGCTGGCCCAGGCCGGCGAGTTCGGCTTCGTGCTGCTGGCGCTGGCCGGTTCGGTGGGGCTGCTGGCCAGCGAGGCGCTGCAGCCCATCCTGGCCGCCATGCTCCTGTCGCTGCTCGTCAGTCCCCTGCTCATCGAGCAGGCCAACCGCATCGCGCTGCGGGTCTCGGCCCAGGAGTGGCTGCAGCGATCGCTGCAGCTCCAGACCATCGCCAGCCGCAGCCTCGCGCGCGACCGTCATGTCATCGTCTGCGGCTTCGGCCGCTGCGGCCAGGCGCTGGCCCACGTGCTCGAGGCCGAGTCGGTGGCCTATGTCGCGCTCGATCTCGACCCCGACCGGGTCCGCCAGGCCGCGGGCAGCGGCGAGTCGGTGGTCTTCGGCGACAGCTCGCGTCGCGAGACCCTGCTGGCGGCCGGCCTGCATCGCGCGCGCGCGCTGGCGATCACCTTCGACGACACCGCGTCCGCGCTGCGCATCCTGCATCTGGCCCGCTCGCTCGCGCCGCAGATCCCGATCCTCGTGCGCACCTCCCACGAGGCCGACATCGAGCGCCTGCGCGCGGCCGGGGCCACCGAGGTGGTGCCCGAGATCGTCGAGGGCAGCCTGATGCTGGCCTCCCATGCCCTGGCGCTGGCCGGGGTGCCGATGGGTCGGGTGCTGCGCCGGGTGCGCGATGTGCGGGCCCATCGCTATTCGCTGCTGCAAGGCTTCTTCCACGGCGCCGACGACTCCGGCGAGGACACCATCGAAGATGCCCAGATCCACCTGCGCGCCATCGTGCTCGCCCCCGACAGCCCGGCCTGCGCGCGCGCGCTCGGCGAATTCGCGCTTGGCGGCGCCCGGGTCAGCGCGGTGGTGCGCGGCGGCCGGCGCATCGTCGACCCGGCCGCCGAACTCAGCCTGGCCGCCGGCGACACCGTGGTCATCGCCGGCACGCTCGAGCAGATCGGCGAGGCCCAGGGGTGGTTCGATGGCCGCTAGATGGGGCCCGACCCGGGCCTTTGCGGCGTTCCCCGGCCCGCAGGGCTAGAATGTCAGGTTTCGTCCCGCTTGACCGGCACCGCCTTGGCCCAGGATTTCCTCACCCTCGATGACGTCAGGTTCGGGTACCGCGACCGCACCATCCTCGACGGCGTCTCGCTGCGCTTCGAGCGCGGGCGGGTGGTCGCGCTCATCGGCGGCTCGGGTTCGGGCAAGACCACCATCCTGCGACTGATCGGCGGGTTGCTCAGGCCGCGCGCCGGCACCGTCACCTTCGAGGGCCAGGTGCTGCACACCCTGTCGCGCGACGGCCTGTATGCCGCGCGTCGCCGCATGGGCCTGCTCTACCAGTTCGGCGCGCTGTTCACCGACCTCTCGGTGTTCGAGAACGTGGCCTTCCCGCTGCGCGAGCACACCGAGCTGCCCGAGCACCTCATCCGCGACCTGGTGCTGCTCAAGCTCAACGCGGTGGGGCTGCGCGGTGTGGCCCACTACCAGACCTCGCAGCTCTCGGGCGGCATGGCGCGCCGGGTGGCGCTGGCGCGGGCCATCGCGCTCGATCCGCCGCTCATCATGTACGACGAGCCCTTCGCCGGTCTCGACCCCATCTCGCTCGCCACCGTCGCCCAGCTCATCCGCCAGCTCAACGACGCGCTGCACGTCGCCTCCATCCTGGTGTCGCACGACATCAAGGACGCCTTCGCCATCGCCGACTACGTCTACCTGCTGGCCGCCGGCCGCATCGCCGCCCAGGGCACGCCCGACGAGATGCGCGCCTCCACCGATCCCACCGTGCGCCAGTTCCTCGATGGCGACATCGACGGCCCGGTGGCCTTCCACCATGCCAGCCGCCGCAGCCTGGCCCAGGACCTCGGGCTCGACCCATGAGCGCCGGCTTCAATCCCGCGCGCCGGCTGCTCGACGCCTTCGCCTCGGTGGGCTACGGCACCCGCTTTTTCCTGCGGCTGTGCGGGCTGGGCCTGCTCGCGCTGCGCCGCCCGCGCCTGGTCATCGACCAGATCCACTTCATCGGCAACTACTCGCTGTCCATCATCCTGGTCTCGGGCCTGCTGATCGGCTTCGTGCTCGGGCTGCAGGGCTACTACACGCTGCGCCGCTACGGCTCCGAGGAGGCGCTCGGCCTGCTGGTCACGCTCTCGCTGGTGCGCGAGCTCGGGCCGGTGGTCACGGCGCTGCTGTTCGCCGGACGGGCCGGTACCTCGCTCACCGCCGAGGTCGGCCTCATGAAGGCCGGCGAGCAGATCGATGCCATGCAGATGATGGCGGTCGACCCGGTGGCCCGGGTGCTGGCGCCGCGCTTCCTGGCCGCGGTGATCTGCATGCCGCTGCTGGCGGCCCTGTTCTCGTCCATGGGCGTGCTCGGCGGCTACCTGGTCGGGGTCGAGATGATCGGTGTCGATGCCGGCTCGTTCTGGTCGCAGATGCAGGGTGGCGTCGACTGGCTGCTCGACGTCGGCAACGGCGTCGTCAAGAGCATCGTGTTCGGCTTCACGGTGGCCTTCGTGGCGCTGTTCGTCGGCTACGAGGCCGATCCCACCCCCGAAGGCGTCTCGCGCGCCACCACCACCACCGTGGTGGTGGCCTCGCTGGCCATCCTCGGCCTGGACTTCATCCTCACCGCGCTGATGTTCAGCACCACCTAGAGCGCAGGGAGCACCCGCACATGAATCGCAATTTCTCGGTCGACATCATGGTCGGCCTGTTCGTGGTCCTGGGCTTCTGCGCCCTGGTGTTCCTCGCCATGCGGGCCGGCAACATGAACGCCGCCATCGGCCTGTCCGACACCTACCAGATCAAGGCCCGATTCGACAACATCGGCGGCCTCAAGCCGCGCGCCGCGGTGCGCAGCGCCGGGGTGGTGGTCGGCCGGGTCACCGCCATCCGCTTCAACGACAAGACCTACCAGGCCGAGGTGCTCATGGCGCTCGATGGCCGCTACCGCTTCCCCAAGGACAGCTCGGCCAAGATCATGACCTCCGGCCTGCTCGGCGAGCAGTACATCGGTCTGGAGCCCGGCGGCGACGCCGCCATGGTCGAGCCTGAGGGCCAGATCAGCATGACCCAGTCGGCGGTGGTTCTCGAGAACCTGATCGGCCAGTTCCTCTACGGCAAGGCCGCCGAAGGAGACCGCAAGTGAGCGCCCTGCGACGCCTTGCCCGCGGCCTGGCCGCGGCTGTCCTGCTCGCGCTGACCGTCGGTTGCGCGGCTCCCGGCGGCCCGGCCGCCGCCCGTGACCCGCTCGAGCCCATGAACCGCGTGATCTGGGGCTTCAACGACCAGGCCGACCAGCTGCTGGTCAGGCCGGTGGCGCGCGCCTACGACGCGACAGTGCCCGAGGTGCTGCGCCAGTCGATCTCCGGGGTGCTGTCCAATCTGGTCGACCCCTGGGTCGCCGTCAACCAGCTGCTGCAGGGCAAGCCGGTGCTGGCGCTGTCGGACCTCACCCGCTTCGTGATCAACACCGTGTTCGGCTTCGGCGGCATGGCCGACGTGGCCGGCGCGCTGGGCCTCGAGAAACATCATGAGGACTTCGGCCAGACCCTGGGCCGCTGGGGCGTGCCGCCCGGGCCTTACCTGGTGCTTCCCTTCCTGGGCCCCTCGTCGGTGCGCGAGACCGCCGGCTTCGTCGGCGGCCTCAAGGGCGATCCGGTCTGGGAGCATGCCTCCAGGACCTACAAGGCGGCCTTCACCGGCGGCCTCATCATCGAGACCCGGGCACGCCTGCTCGGCTCCGAGCGCCTGCTGCAGGGCGCCTCGCTCGATGCCTACAGCTTCGTGCGCGACGGCTACCTGCAGCGCCGTCGCAACCTCGTGTACGACGGCGACCCGCCGCCGCCGCGCGAGGAAGACTGAACCCACCCCCGGAGGGACACCATGAGACGCCCCCTGTTGCGCGCCATCGCGGCACTCCTGGCGCTGGCTGCCGCCGCGCTGATCATGCCTGCCGTCGCGCGGGCTGCCGAGGCGCCCGACGCGCTGATCCGCCGGGTGTCGGCCGAGGTGCTCGAGCGCATCCGTGCCGACAAGGACATCCAGGCCGGCGAGTTCCGCAAGCTCTCCGAGTTCGTCGACGCCACCGTCATGCCGCACGTGAACTTCCAGCGCATGACGGCGCTGGCGGTGGGCCGCGGCTGGCGCAGCGCCACGCCCGAGCAGCAGAAGCAGCTCATGGCCGAGTTCCGCACCCTGCTGCTGCGCACCTATTCCGGCGCGCTGGGCTCGGTGAAGGACCAGCAGATCCGCATGAAGCCGCTGCGTGCCGACCCGGCCGACACCGAGGTGATCGTGCGCAGCGAGGTCGTGCCCGCGCGGGGCGAGCCGGTGCAGCTCGACTACCGCCTCGAGAAGTCGGGCGACGCCTGGAAGATCTATGACGTGAACGTGCTCGGCGTGTGGCTGGTGGAAACCTACCGCAACCAGTTCGCCCAGGAGATCTCCGCCCGCGGTGTCGATGGCCTGATCAAGTCGCTGGTCGACAAGAACCGCTCGTTCGAGCAGCCGCGCAAGTCCTGAGACCGCCCGTGTCCGCCTCCGTTTCCGGCCCGATCCACCGTCTGCCGGCCCGTGTGCTGTTCGGCAACGCCAGCGCCGAGCTCGCCGCCGGCAGCCGCGCCCTGAGCGAGGGCGCCCTGGGTGTCGATCTCGCCGCCTGCGCCGACTTCGATTCCTCGCTGATCGGCATCCTGCTCGAGCTGCGTCGCCAGGCCGCCGGTCGTGGCCAGACGCTCAGCCTCGTCGGTCCGCCGCCCAACCTGCGCAAGCTCGCCCTCCTCTACGGGGTCGATGCCCTGCTCTTCGGTCCGCATGAGCCTGCCTGAGACCGCGGTTCCCGCGATCGAGATCCGCGAGGTCACCAAGCGCTACGGCAAGCTGCAGGCCCTGCGCGGGGTGTCGCTGAGCATCGCGCAGGGCGAGTTCTTCGGCCTGCTCGGCCCCAATGGCGCGGGCAAGACCACGTTGATCTCCTGCATCGCCGGGCTGGCTCGTCCCGGCTCCGGGCAGATCCGGGTCATGGGCCATGACGTGGTCGCCCAGGACCAGGCCGCGCGCCGCGCGCTGGGCGTGGTGCCCCAGGAACTGGTGTTCGACCCGTTCTTCACGGTGCGCGAGACCCTGCGCATCACCTCGGGCTACTACGGGCTGCACCGCAACGACGCCTGGATCGACGAGATCCTTGCCAACCTCGATCTCACCGGCAAGGCCGATGCCAACATGCGCTCGCTCTCGGGCGGCATGAAGCGGCGGGTGCTGGTGGCGCAGGCTCTGGTGCACCGCCCGCCGGTGATCGTGCTCGACGAGCCCACCGCCGGTGTCGATGTCGAGCTGCGCCAGTCGCTCTGGAGCTTCGTGCGCCGGCTCAACCGCGAGGGGCATACCATCGTGCTCACCACCCACTACCTCGAGGAGGCGCAGGAGCTGTGCGGGCGGATCGCCATGCTCAAGCTCGGCCAGGTGGTGGCGCTCGATGACACCGCACGCCTGATCGGCCGCTTCAAGGGCGGCACCCTGGTGCTGCGCCTGGGCGGTGCGCCCCTGCCGCCGGTGCTGGCCGGGCGTGCCGCGGCCGGCGGGGGCAATGACGGCCGGGTGCGTCTGCCGGTGGCCTCCTGGGACGAGGTCGAGCCGCTGCTCGCCGAGTTGCGCCAGGCTGGCTGCACGCTTCTCGACATGGAGATGACCCCCACCGATCTCGAGCAGGTGTTCCTGCGCATCATGCGCGAGGAGACGGCGTGAGCGCCGGCTTCGTCACCCTGCTGCGCAAGGAGGTGCTGCGCTTCTGGAAGGTGGTCTACCAGACGGTGGCCGGGCCGGTGGTGTCCACGGTGCTGTATCTGCTGGTCTTCGCCAACGCGCTGCAGGGTCGCGTGGAGGCCTTTCCGGGCATCGGCTACACCGAGTTCCTGGTGCCCGGTCTGATCATGATGGGCATGCTGCAGAACGCCTTCGCCAATGCCTCGTCCTCGCTGATCCAGTCCAAGGTCACCGGCAACATCGTGTTCGTGCTGCTGCCACCGCTGTCGGTGCGCGATCTCTTCGCGGCCTACGTGGGCGCGGCCATGGTGCGGGGTCTGGCGGTGGGCATCGGGGTGTTCGCGGTCACGCTCTTCTTCTCGGTGCCGCGCTTTGTCGCGCCGCTGTGGGCGCTGCTCTTCGGCCTGCTGGGCTGCGCCATCCTCGGTACAATGGGACTGGTCGCGGGCATCTGGTCCGAGAAGTTCGACCAGATGGCGGCGGTGCAGAGTTTCGTGATCGCGCCGGCCACCTTCCTGGCCGGGGTGTTCTACTCGGTGCACTCGCTGCCGGCCTTCTGGCAGGCGGTCTCCCACCTGAACCCCTTCTTCTACATCGTCGACGGCTTCCGTTACGGGTTCTTCGGCCAGTCCGATGTACCCCCGCTGGTGAGCCTCGGCGTGGTCGCCGCCACGCTGGCGGTGGTCTCGGCCGTGGCGCTGCGCATGCTGCACTCCGGCTACAAGCTTCGGCACTGAGAACGGTACCCCCATGGTCACACCCGACATGCTGCGCGGCTACATCGCCGCCGGTCTGCCCTGCGAGCACCTCGAGGTCGACGGCGACGGGCGTCACTTCGACGCGGTGATCGTCGCCGCCGCCTTCGAGGGCAAGCGCCCGGTGCAGCGCCACCAGATGGTCTACGCGGTGCTCGGCGACCGCATGCGCGAGGAGATCCACGCGCTGTCCATGAAGACGCTCACCCCGGCCGAGTGGGCCGCCCGCCAGGCCTGAGCCGTGGATCGTCTCTGCGTGCACGGCGGTCAGCGGCTGAGCGGCGAGGTGCCGGTGTCGGGCGCCAAGAACGCCGCGCTGCCCATCCTGTTCGCCAGCCTGCTCACCGCCGAGCCGCTGGTGGTGGGCAACGTGCCGGGTCTGCAGGACGTGGCCACCGCGCTGCGCCTGCTCGGCCAGATGGGTGTGCGCAGCCGGCGCGAGGGTGACCAGGTCACCCTCGAGGCCGCCGCGGTCAGCTCGGTGGACGCGCCCTATGACCTGGTGCGCACCATGCGCGCCTCGGTGCTGGTGCTCGGCCCGCTGGTGGCCCGGTTCGGCCGTGCCCGCGTCTCGCTGCCCGGGGGCTGCGCGATCGGCCAGCGACCGGTCGACCAGCACATCAAGGGCCTGCAGGCGATGGGCGCCGAGATCCACATCGAGCATGGCTACATGGTGGCCAGCGCACCGCGCCTGAAGGGCGCGCGCATCGTCACCGACATGGTCACGGTCACCGGCACCGAGAACCTCATGATGGCCGCCACCCTCGCCGAGGGCGAGACCATCATCGAGAACGCCGCGCGCGAGCCCGAGGTGGTCGACCTTGCCCAGGCGCTGACGGCCATGGGCGCGCGCATCCGCGGCGCCGGCACCGACCGGGTGGTGGTCGAGGGCGTGGCCAGCCTGCACGGCGCCAGCCACCGCGTGATGCCCGACCGCATCGAGGCCGGCACCTTCCTGTGCGCGGCCGCCGCCACCGGCGGCAACATCACCCTCACCGGCGCGCAGCCCGCCGGCATGGACGCCACGCTCGAGAAGCTGCGCGAGGCCGGCGCGACCATCGACTGCGGCCCCGACTGGATCCGCCTCACCATGCACGGGCGGCCGCGCGCGCTCAACCTGCGCACCGCGCCCTATCCCGGCCTGGCCACCGACATGCAGGCCCAGTTCATGGCCCTGAACTGCATCGCGCAGGGCGCGGGCGTGATCACCGAGACCATCTTCGAGAACCGCTTCATGCACGCGCTGGAGCTGCAGCGCCTGGGCGCCGACATCACCATCGAGGGCAACACCGCGGTGGTGCGCGGCGTGCCGGCGCTTTCGGGCGCGGCGGTCATGGCCACCGACCTGCGCGCCTCGGCCGGGCTGGTGGTGGCCGGGCTGGTGGCCGAGGGCGAGACCCTGGTCAATCGCATCTACCACCTCGATCGCGGCTACGAGCGCATGGAAGCCAAGCTCGCCGCCCTGGGCGCGCGCATCGAGCGCCAGCCCGGCTGACCCCGGAGCCGTCCCCCATGTCCGACGCGCCGATCACCCTGGCCCTCTCCAAGGGCCGCATCTTCGACGACACCGTGCCGCTGCTGGCGGCCGCCGGCATCCCGGTCGACCCCGATGCCACCCGCTCGCGCAAGCTCATCCTGCCCACCGGCGATCCCGGCCTGCGGCTGATCATCGTGCGCGCGAGCGACGTGCCTACCTACGTGCAGTACGGCGCCGCCGACCTCGGCGTGGCCGGCAAGGACGTGCTGCTCGAGCACGGCGGTGACGGCCTGTACCAGCCCATCGACCTCGGCATCGGGGTATGCCGGCTGTGCGTGGCCGCGCCGCTGGGCTTCGACTACGCCCAGGCGGTGCGCCGCGGCGCGCGGCTGCGGGTGGCCACCAAGTATGTCGAGACCGCCCGCCAGCACTTCGCCCGCAAGGGCGTGCACGTGGACCTCATCAAGCTCTACGGCTCCATGGAGCTCGCGCCGCTGGTGGGCCTGGCCGATGCCATCGTCGACGTGGTGAGCACCGGCAGCACGCTCAAGGCCAACCAGCTGGTCGAGGTCGAGGAGATCATGCCCATCTCCGCCCGCCTGGTGGTCAACCAGGCCTCGCTCAAGACCCGCTCGGCACGGCTCGAGCCGCTGCTCGCGCGGCTGGCCGCGGCGGTGGCCGGGCCCGAGGCCGGGGGCGTGGAGGCCGGGGGTGCGGTGGCGGCGGGTGCGCTGGCTGGCGCTGCCCTGACATCCGGCGGCCCGGGAGCGCGCGCATGATCGCCCGCCTCGACACCCGCGATGCCGGCTTCGAGCCGCGTCTGGCGGCGCTGCTTGCCTACGAGCCCGGTCAGGACCGCGACATCGAGGCCGCGGTGGCCGCCATCATCACCGACGTGCGCGCCCGCGGTGACGCCGCCGTGCTCGAGTACACCCGCCGCTTCGACCGCCTCTCGCTCACCGACGCCGCGCAGCTCGAGCTGCCGCGCGCCGAACTGCAGGCGGCCGCCCAGGCCCTGCCGGCCGCGCAGCGCGCGGCGCTCGAGACCGCCGCCGCGCGCATCCGCGCCTATCACCAGCACCAGGTGGCCCGGTCGTGGTCGTACACCGAGCCCGACGGCACACGCCTGGGTCAGCAGGTGAGCGCCATCGACCGGGTGGGCCTGTACGTGCCCGGCGGCAAGGCCGCCTATCCGTCCTCGGTCCTCATGAACGCCATCCCGGCCAAGGTCGCGGGCGTGGGCGAGCTGATCATGGTGGTGCCCACCCCCGATGGCGTGCGCAATGCCATGGTCCTGGCGGCGGCCTGCATCGCCGGTGTCGATCGGGTGTTCACCATCGGCGGCGCGCAGGCGGTGGCCGCGCTCGCCTGGGGCACCGCCACCGTGCCGGCGGTCGACAAGATCGTCGGGCCGGGCAATGCCTACGTGGCCGAGGCCAAGCGCCGGGTGTTCGGCCAGGTGGGCATCGACATGATCGCCGGGCCCAGCGAGATCCTGGTGCTGTGTGACGGCTCGGTCGATCCCGACTGGATCGCCATGGACCTCTTCTCGCAGGCCGAGCACGACGAGATGGCGCAGGCCATCCTGCTCTGTCCCGACGAGGTCTTCATCGAGCGGGTCGCGCAGGCCATCGAGCGCCTGCTGCCCACGCTGCCGCGGGCGGCGGTGGTGCGCCAGTCGCTCGCCGACCGCGGCGCCCTGATCCGCGTGCGCAGCCTCGAGGAGGCCTGCGCGCTCATCGACCGCATCGCGCCCGAGCACCTCGAGATCGCCACCCGCGAGCCGCAGCAGTGGGCCGAGCGCATCCGCCATGCCGGGGCCATGTTCCTCGGGGCCTGGTCCTCGGAGTCGCTGGGCGACTACTGCGCCGGCCCCAACCACGTGCTGCCCACCATGCGCACCGCGCGCTTCTCCTCGCCGCTGGGTGTCTACGATTTCCAGAAGCGCAGCAGCCTGATCCACATCTCGGCCGCCGGCGCGGCCACGCTCGGGCCGGTGGCCTCGGTGCTGGCGCGTGGCGAGGGCCTGCAGGCCCACGCCCTCAGCGCCGACTACCGCGCAGCCCCGGGCGCGGCGCCCGCAGCGCCCGCCGTGTCCGGGCCGGGCGCTGAGCCTGCGCGCCCCGCCGGCGATGCCCGCGGTTAGAATGCGGCGGTCATGAACCCCAGAACCGCCGAAGTCGTCCGCAACACGGCCGAGACCCGCGTGCGGGTGCGCGTCAACCTCGACGGCACCGGTGAGCGGCGCCTGGCCAGCGGCGTGCCCTTCCTCGACCACATGCTCGACCAGATCGCGCGCCACGGCCTCATCGACCTCGAGGTCGAGGCCAGCGGCGATCTGCACATCGACGCCCACCACACCGTCGAGGACATCGGCATCACCCTGGGCATGGCCATCGCCCGGGCGCTGCCCGACAAGACCGGCATCCGCCGCTACGGCCATGCCTACGTGCCGCTCGACGAGGCGCTGTCGC
>JBIKWU010000307.1:0-4498 GCA_044356115.1 Burkholderiaceae bacterium | reverse complement strand
GCAGCGCCGCGCCATGGACATCGAGGGCCTGGGTGAGAAGCTGGTCGATCAGCTCGTCGATGCCGGACTGGTGCTGTCGCCGGCCGATCTGTACCGGCTCGATGCCGCCCGACTCGCCGGGCTCGATCGCATGGGCGAGAAGTCGGCGGCCAATCTGGTGGCGGCCATTGACGCCTCGCGCCGCCCCCCGCTCGCGCGCCTGCTGTTCGCGCTGGGCATCCGGCATGTCGGCGAGGAGGTGGCGCGCCAGCTGGCCGGCGCCTACCCCGATCTGCCCGCCCTGATGGCCGCGCCCTGGCCCGACATCCAGGCGCGCAAGGCCGAGATCCAGAAGGAGAACGCCCGCCGCCGCACCCGCGCCGAGCCGCTGCTGGCCGTGCCGCTGGAAGGCATCGGCCCCGAGATCATCGACAGCCTGCAGCGCTTCTTTGCCGAGCCCCACAACCGCGAGGCGCTCGCGCAGCTGCTCGATGCCGGCGTGGCGCCGCAGCCGGGTGGCGATCGGGCCCTGGCCTCGGCTACCGGTCAGGCGCCGGGCGGCGGGCCGCTGGCCGGGCTGAGCTTCGTGATCACCGGCACCCTGCCCAGCCTCGATCGCGAGGCCGCGGCCGAGCGCATCCGCGCGGCGGGCGGCACCGTCTCCGGCTCGGTATCGCGCAAGACCCGCTACCTGCTCGCCGGCGAGGCGGCCGGCAGCAAGCTCGCCCGCGCCATCGAGCTCGGCGTGCCGGTCATCGACGAGGCGGCGCTGCTGGCCATGATCGAATCCCCCCAGGCGCCCGGCGCGCCGGAGCCATCCCCATGAAATTCGCCATCATCGGCGGCAGCGGGCTCAGCTCGCTGGCCGGCCTGCACGACTGCCGCCGCCAGGTGGTGCGTACCCCCTTCGGTGACCCCTCCGGGCCGCTCACCCATGGCCGCCTCGACGGGGTCGACCTGATCTTCCTCGCCCGGCACGGCTACGGCCACACCATCGCCCCGCACGAGATCAACTACCGCGCCAACCTGTGGGCGCTGCACGATGCCGGGGTCGACGGGGTGGTGGCGGTGGCCACCGTGGGCGGCATCCGCCGCGAGTACGGTCCGGGCGCGCTCGTGCTGCCCGACCAGATCATCGACTACACCTGGGGCCGGCGCGCCACCTTCTTCGAGGGGCCTGATCAGCCGGTCACCCACGTGGATTTCACGCTGCCCTATGACGAGGCGGTGCGCCAGCGGCTGGCCCGCGCGGCGGCGTCCATCGGCGAGTCGCTCGCGCCCGAAGGCACCTACGGCTGCACCCAGGGCCCGCGGCTCGAAAGCGCGGCCGAGATCCGGCGCATGGCGCGCGACGGGTGCGATCTGGTCGGCATGACCGGCATGCCCGAGGCGGTGCTCGCCCGCGAACTCGGCGTGCCCTATGCCGCGCTCGGGGTGGTGGCCAACCACGCCGCCGGCATGGGCGACAGCGCGCAGGCCATCTCCATGGAGGCGATCAGCCGCACCCTGGAAGAGGCCATGGCCCGGGTGCATCGCATCCTGGGAGAGTTCGTGCGGCAGGCGGCCCTTCAGGGCTGAGGTCGAAGCCGCGCCTGGCGCTCTGCCGCTCGCTGATGCGCGGGCCGGCGGTTCGTTCAAGCCTGCCGCTCGCGCAGGCCTTCAGCCCGCAGGCCCGCCGTCTGCTCAGGCCTGCAGCGCAGCCAGCAGGTCTGTCTCGAGCGCGATCTGCTCGCGTGCCTTGGCAAGCGAGGGGCCATCCACCAGGAACATGTCCTCCACCCGCTCGCCCAGGGTACTGACCCGCGCGGTGCGCAGGTTCACGCCGTGACGAGCCAGCACGCGGGCAATGCCGTAGAGCAGTCCGGTGCGGTCATTGGCGGTGACCGCGATCAGGTAGTGCTGGCCGCGCTCGTCGGGTCGCAGATCCACCGTAGGCTGGATCGGGAAGTAGCGCGAGCGCCGCGAGATGCGCCCGCGCACGGGTGGCGGCAGCGGCGCGTCGGCGCGCAGGCGCTCCACGAGCTCGGCCTCGATCAGCGGCAGGATGTCCCGGTAATGGACGCCCGAGCCAGGGTCGACCACGAGGAAGCTGTCGAGGGCGTAGCCATGCCGGGTGGTGTGAACCCGCGCATCGAGCACCGACAGGTTGCGGCTGTCGAAGAAGCCGCAGATGCGCGCGAAGATCTCGGGCCGGTCAGGCTGGTACACCACCACCTGGAATCCCTCGCCGATGGGCGCGAGGCGGGTGCGCACCACCGGCACCGGGGTGTCGGTGTGGGCATGCAGCACGCGGGTATGCCAGGCGACATCGGCCGCGTCGGTGCGCATGAAGTAGGGCGCATCGAGTTGCGACCAGAACCGCGCGTAGCGTTCCTCGGGCACCGCGTAGAGGTTCAGGATGCGATGCGCCTCCTCGCGCAGGGAGTCCAGCGCCGAATCGGCCTGCGGTGCCTCGCCGGCAAGCACTCGCCGCGTGGCCTGGAACAGATCCTGCAGCAGCTTGCCCTTCCAGGCATTCCAGACCTTGGGGCTGGTGCCGCGGATGTCGGCCACGGTGAGCAGATAGAGCGCGGTCAGCCGCTCCTGAGTGCCCACCAGCTGCGCGAAGGCGAGCACCACCTCGGGGTCGCTGAGGTCCTGCTTCTGCGCCACCGATGACATGGTGAGGTGGTGCTCCACCAGGAACACCACCAGGCCGGTGTCATCCTCGCTCAGGCCGTGCGCGCGGCAGAAGCGGGCGGCGTCGACCCGCCCGAGCTCGGAGTGATCGCCGCCGCGCCCCTTGGCGATGTCGTGGTAGAGCGCCGCGATGTACAGCCGCCAGGGTGCCGGGAACCCGGCCATCAGCTGGCTGCAGAACGGGTACTCGTGAACGTGCTCGGCCATCGTGAAGCGGCGCAGGTTGCGCACCACCATCAGGATGTGCTGATCCACCGTGTACACGTGGAAGAGATCGTGCTGCATGCGACCGACGATGCGGCGGAACTCCGGCAGGTAGCGGCCAAGCACCGACCACTGGTTCATCCGCCGCAGCACGCGGGTGACGCCGCGGGGCTGCTGGAGCAGCTTCAGGAACAGCGCCCGGTTGGCCGGGTCGCGCCGGAAGGCGGCGTCGATCCGGGTGCGGGCATGCCAGATCGCGCGCAGGGTGGGCGCGCTGATGCCGCTCAACTCGGCGTGGCTGGCCAGCACCAGGAAGGCGCGCAGGATGGCCGGCGGATCGCGCTCGAAGAGCTGCGGGTCGATGATGTCGAGCAGCCCGAGCTGGTTGCGGAACTCGTGATCGATCGGCTCGGGCTGGGCGTCGGGCTGGGGGTGCAGGGCCGCCTCGAGGTTCTGCAGCAGGATCGCGCTCATCTGGGTGACGGTCTTGGCTGCCCAGAAGTAGCGCTGCATGAGCTCCTCGGAAGCGGCCCGCGGATTGGCGTCACCCATGCCCAGGGCGGCCGCCACCTGCGCCTGCAGGTCGAAGACCAGCCGGTCTTCGCGGCGGCCCGACACGATATGCAGGCAGGCCCGCGTAGCCTGCAGCATGCGTTCGTTGCGGGCGAGCGCGCGTGCCTCCTCGGCGGTGGCCAGGCCCCGGCTGGCCAGTTCGCGCCAGTGGCGGCCAAGCCCTGCGGCCTTGGCGGTCCAGAGCACCACGTGCAGGTCACGCAGCCCGCCCGGGCTTTCCTTGGTGTTGGGCTCGAGGCTGTAGGGCGTGTCGTCGTACTTGACGTGACGCTGGCGCATCTCGAGCCGCTTGGCGGTGAAGAAGGCGGCCGGATCGCGATCCTGCTCGAGGCGGGCGAGCAGGGCCTGCAGGCGCTCGGCGTCACCTGCCAGCCAGCGCGCCTCGAGCAGGCTGGTCTGCACGGTGATGTCGGCGGCCGCTTCGCTCAGGCACTCCTCGGCGCTGCGCACGCTGTGGCCGATGGCCAGGCCCGCATCCCAGCAGGCCCCCACGAAGACCTCGATCGCGGCATCGGCCCCGGGCTCGGGCGTGGCCGGGGTGAGCACCAGCAGGTCGACATCGGAGTGCGGGTAGAGCTCGCCGCGGCCGTAGCCGCCCACCGCGGCGAGCACCGCGCCGCGCGGCATGCCGGCCGCCAGCCAGAGCTCGCGCACGCACTGGTCGGTGGCGGCGGTCAGGCGCTTGAGCAGCCGCGAGGGGCGACGATCCTGGCGGAAGGCCTCGATGGCCTGCTCGCGCCGCTCGCGGCAGGCCTGGCGGATCGTGGCGATGGCGGCCGGGCTCAGCCCGGCCATCCGGGCGTCAGCATCGTGCCCGGGGGGCTGCGGCGCGGCCGGCGAGTCAGCGGGCGTGACGCTCACGCGGATGGCCCGATCAGGCTGGCGTCGACCCGGCGCGCTCGGGCACCGCCGGGCGGGCCGGCATGCCCGCCGACACGGTGAGCACCTCGTGGCCGGTCTCGGTGACCAGCACGGTGTGCTCCCACTGAGCCGAGAGGCTGTGGTCCTTGGTGACGATGGTCCAGCCATCGGCCATCTCGCGGATTTCGCGCCGGCCGGCGTT